>PKEU01000188.1 GCA_002919195.1 bacterium | reverse complement strand
GGCGCCCGAGATCATCTTTGACATGCTCAACGAAGCGGATATGAAGTTTGGAACGATCCGGGACGAAAGCGGCGAGGAAGTGGAGCTCACCCATGGGCGCTACACCCGCTTCATCCGCAGCCGCGATCGGCGTGTCCGGCGGGAGGCGTTTCAAAAGCTCGCCGCCCAGTACCTGGCCCACAAAAATACGCTGGCGGCGACCTACAACGCCAGCGTGCAAAAGGATATTTTTAACGCGCGCATACGCAACTACGGTTCGGCGCTGGAGTCGGAACTGCATCCGGACAACGTGCCGGTAAGCGTGTACGAGCAGCTGATCGCATCGGTCCGGGAGGCGTTGCCGGCGCTGCACCGGTACCTGCGGCTACGCAAGCGGGTGCTGGGGCTGGATGAGCTTCGCATGTACGACCTCTACGTGCCGCTGGTGCCGGACGTGGAGTACCGGGTGCCTTTCGAAGAGGGGAAACGGATCGTGAAAGAGGGCCTTGCGCCTTTGGGCAAGGAGTACCAAGCGGCCCTCGACGCCTGTTTCCACGGGGGATGGATCGACGTTTACGAAACGCAGGGGAAAATGTCAGGCGCTTATGTGCGCACGGTCTATAGTGTTCATCCCTACGTACTGCTCAATTATCAAGACGACATCTTCGACGTCTTTACCATCGCCCACGAGCTGGGCCATGCGATGCACAGCCACTTCACGCTGGCCAAGCAGCCCTACATCTACTCGCACTACTCGATCTTTGTCGCCGAGGTGGCTTCAACGGTCAACGAGGCGCTGCTTGTCAACTACCTCCTTGATTCGGAGAGCGACCCGCGCCGGCGGCTTTACATTCTCAACTACTACTTGGAGCAGTTTCGGACGACGATGTTCCGGCAGACGATGTTTGCCGAGTTTGAAAAGATGACCCACGAGGAAGTGGAGCGCGGCGGGGCGCTGACGGCCGACTGGCTGTGCGAAAACTACCGCCGCCTCAACCTCGACTATTACGGCGCGGAAGTGACGGTCGATCCAGAGATCGACATCGAATGGGCCCGGATTCCCCACTTTTACTCGGCGTTTTACGTATACAAGTACGCCACCGGCTTTTCGGCGGCGAATGCTTTGGCCGAGGGGATCTTGTCGGGCAAGCCTGGAGCGGTGGAGCGGTACCTCGATTTCTTGAGCGCAGGCAGCTCGGATTACCCCCTCAACGTGCTGGCGAAAGCCGGTGTGGACATGTCGTCGCCCGAGCCTGTCCGCCAAGCCCTCCGTCTCTTTGAGAGGCTCTTGGACGAGATGGAGATCATGGCGGAGCAGCACCTGTGATCATCTTGAAAAGCCGTCGGGGGAGACGCCTGGAGGTGCCTGTCGCTTGAGCCGTTCGGAGCGCGGGGGAGAACTGCAGCGAGCGGCCGAGGAGCTGCGCGACAAGCTGGGCCGGTTTGCCAGCCGGCCGAGGTTTAATCGGGAGTTTGAGACCGCGTTTGACTTTTACTTCGGCCATGGTCTGGGGGAGTTTGGACCGCTCGACGAGGCAGATTTCGAGCGGTTTATGGAGTGGTTTGTCTACGACTACCCCCTTTCCAATGGCCACAGGCTCATCGAGCTCTTTGACCTGGAAAAGCGGTCGGACCTTTCGGCCGGGGGGCGGCGCCTGCTTCGCCAATGGTTGCACGCGCACCTCAGCCTGCTGGAGCTGGTGGACGGCAAGGGCGACTTGTGGCAGATGACGGACCTCTTGACGGGCAAGCGGCTCGAGGGCGTGCGGGTGCCCATGAAGACGCCCATTCGCTGGTCGCTTGTCATCGGCAGGCCCTTGGCGATGGGGCGCGGGTACGAGTTGTCCGCGAACTACCTGGTGCTTCCCCCTTCGATCAAAGAGACGTTTATCGAACACCTGCGAGGCGAATACCGCCGGTACCGCAAGCGCACCCCGGGCGCGACGGTCGAACGGTTTTTGCGGGAGTACGGTCACTATTTCCACGACCTTGTCATCCAGCTGGAAAACGAGATCGCGGTTGCCCACGCCCAGGAGGAACGGGCGTACCGCCTGGTGCACGCGCAAGCGGTGTACGACGTGAAGGATCCTGAGGCCGTGACTTCCCGGCTGCTGGAGGGGCGCGATGTGTGCTTGCTGCGGCCGGGGCGCTTGCTCTGGTTTGAAGGTGAAGCGGACCACCGGGACGCCCGGCGCGCCATGGCCCAGATTCACCTCAACGGGCGCCGCATGCAAGTGCGCTGCTGGTCTCCGGAGCGCCTCGAGGTGCTCAAGGGCATCGTGGCGCAGCGGCTGGGCGATCTGGTCAAGCACTTGGTCGACGCGTATCAGGAAACCGTGCCGAGGCCAGGTTATGGTGCCGGCGCGCCGCCCGGTGTCGAGCTGGAGGAACGCGGCGCGACGGAGGCAGCGGGGAGCGCCGACCGGTTTGCACCGGGATTGGCGCGAGAGCCGGGCCGGGGCTTGGGTCAAGGCGCGGGCAAAGGTATGGACGAAGGCACGGGTCAAGGCACCGGTCAGGGCGCAGGTAGTGTCGCGCAAGGCGCCTGTCAAGGTGCCGGTCATGGTGGCCGTCCTGATACCGGAGCAGATACCGGACCAGGGACCGGACTAGGTGCGGGTCAAGGCGCGGCCCCGGGTTTGAAGGAAGCGGACCCGGTGGAGGAAGTCCGTGTCACTTCCGGAGAGACCTCTCAACAAGCTTGGGCCTCGGAGCAGTTTCTCGAAGGGTGGTTGAGAGAGCGGTTGCCCGCGCTCCGGGGATCGAGCCCGAGGGAGCTGGCGCGGCGTCCTCTTGGGAGGATCCGCGTGGCCGAGTTGCTCAAGCAGATGGAGTACCAGCAACGCAACCGCTTTGGGGACGATGGGGCGGCTGCGCCGGCGGAGCTCCGGCGCCGGCTGGGCCTCGCGGACGACGCGGGGTTTGGCTATCCCTTGGGCGCAACGCCCGATGCGTGGAACCGCGACTCCGAGCTGGCGGTGCTCGACGAACTTCGCCGGGTCGGCGAGCCCACGCTCTCGCCCGAGCTCATCGACAGCGCTGTTTGGATGTGGTGGAACTACTGCAGCTTGGCGTTCCCTGTCATCCGCAAGCCGGCGGCATGGGCAGCGGCGCTGCACGCCTGCCTCGCTTACGTCGAGCACTGGCCGGTGGAGTTGGGAGAGATCGCCGAGCTCTACGGCGTGGGCGTCTCTTCTGTGTCGACCAACTCGATGCGGATGATCGATCTTTTAAACCTCGAGATCTTTGACCCGCGGTACGCCGTCTTTGGCCCCAGCGCTGAAAGCGCTTTCGGGCTCAATGTGGGCATGATGGAGCTGGTGCCTGAGGACGGCGGCGTTCACGAGAGCGTTGCTTTCGCGCAGTACGTCCGGGAAATCCTGGCCCGCGCGCTGGAGGAACGGGGTGTCCATGGGGCGCTGCGGGAAAAGGCGCAGGCGTTTTTCTCGTCCCACGTCGGCTGGCACCCGGCGATCGAGTGGGAAGAGGTGTTTTACGATTGGTTCCACTTTGACTGGCGGGTGCCGGTGATGGGGGGGCGCACCCTCCTCGAAGAAGCGATCCGCTTGGGCGACTGGGCTCCCCGGGAGGCCGAGACTTTAAGGGGGTGGCTCGGGCGGCACCCTTCGTTTTACGTGGTGGAGGGGGTTGAGCACCTCGAGCGGGGCCAAGGCGCGGCCACCCGCAACCGGCTGGTGTTGATCGATCTCCTCGACGAGTCCACCGTTTCGGTCGATTGGTTGCGGCTGCCCGAAACTGTGTCCCAGGGCGATGTGATCTTTGCGAGGCTGGTCCCTGTGGGCGACGACGTGATCTCCCTCGGCCCCGTTTTCACCTTTCCGTCACGGTATCGGGAGATCTTTTCCGAGGCGCTCCACGACGACCGGGCGCTGGTCGAACGGTGGAACGGCAGGTCTTTCGCCTGGGACGAGTTTCGCGCCCGCTACAGCGAACGCTTTTACGCCCTGGCGCTGGAGGGCGCGGAGGAGTTGTTATAGCTCCAGGTGCAGCTCGAGGTGTAGCTCGAGGCATCCCTTGGGCGCTAGGAAGCCTGGCTTTCATGCGTTAGGAAGCTTGGCTGCGTTACAAAGCTTGGCTTCCAGGCGAAGTCTGGAGATCGGCGCAGGCCCTCATATGGCCTGCGCTCTGTTTTCCCGATCACCTCGTGACTTCATCCGGGAAGGGAAGCATCGCTCTCCGCGGGAGCCGGCGTGCGATACGGGAGCGGGGTGACGTTGCCGCGCTCTATTTGCGCCCGCTGCCGTATTTTTCCTTGAGCTCTTTGATCCGGGCGTAGGTTTCAGCTTCGACCTCTTCTCGCATGTCTTCGAGGTAGGGCGCCTCATCCACCTTGCTGCGGATGTTGTCGATCATCGCGCCCAAGACCTCGTCGATGAAGTCGTCGATCTCCTCTGGCGAAAACTCGCCGTGTTGTCCTGCAACCACCTGCTCGAGAAAGGGCTCGAGTTCGATGGGGCCTTCTTCTTGAACGTACTCCAGGTAAACTTCGTACAAGCGCGTCATGCGAGCACCTCCATCGACGTGCGATTTGGCCGGGACCGCGCGGCCCGTCGTGACGGGACCGGAGCGGCCTGGTCGAAAAGAGTGCCCGGTGCGACGAAACCGGGGTGACGTGTCCTCCCGGCGAGGCTCGGAAACGAGCGGGCATGAGCTGGGCCGAGACGCCCCGAAGCTCGAAGCCGGTCCGGAGCCAAACCCAAGCCGAAAAGGAGGCCAGCGAGCGCCGGACCAAAGCGGGGAGGAAACCGCTGTCCGTACACCGAAGCCGAGGTTGGTTTGTCAACAGCAGTGTACGTCATTTCCTGTCGCTGCCGCAAGCGACAAGTCTTTGATGAGGTGAAAGGCTCGTGCGTATTGGATGCCACCTGAGCGTCTCCAAAGGGTTTGATAAGATGGTCGATCGCGCCCTCGAAGTGGGGGCCGACGTTGTTCAATACTTCCCCAAAAACCCTAAGAGTTATCGGCCCAAGAAGTTTGATCCCGATGAGTATCGCAAGCTGGCGGAGGCAGCGGTCAAGGCGGACATCCGCTCGGTTTGCCACTCGCCTTATGTCACCAACCTCTCGACGCCCGATCCCTCGCTTTGGGAAATCAGCATCGCTTCGATCGTCAACGATCTGGAGATCGCCGACGCCTACGGCACGGACTACCTCGTGGTCCATTGCGGAAAACACGTGGGCGAAGGCCGCGAGCGGGGCGAACAGCTGATGGCCGAGGCCATCAACCGGGTGTTGGAGCAATTTGACGGCAAGACGATGTTTCTGATGGAAAACACCGCGGGGCAGGGAAGCGAGCTGGGGCAGACGATCGAGGAGCTCCTCAGCATTTATGAGCGGATCGAGGATAAGGAACGGGTGGGAATCTGCTTTGACACCTGCCACGCGTTTGCGTCGGGCTTGCTCGACTTTGACGATTGGGACAGGTTTCTCGAGCAGTTTTGTGACGACGCGTTTTTCCCGCTGGTCAAGGTGATTCACCTCAACGACAGCATGGCGCCCTTTGGAGCAAGGCGCGACCGCCATGCCCTCTTGGGCCAGGGCGAAATCGGCGAAGAAAACCTGCGGCGTTTTCTCACCGAACCTCGTTTCCGCCACCTCCCGGTCATCATTGAGACGCCCGTCGAAGACGAGCTGGAGTACGCGGACGAGATCCGTAAAGCCCGCGCCTGGGCCGGCGTGTAATGCTGACGGCGAACGCTTAACGGTAGACGGTGCGGGCCAACAGTCTCGCGTTGGCTTTTGGCAAAAAGATGTTGACGGCGCGTGTGCTGTCCCTTTCCCGTTCACTCCCAATCCAACACGAAATGAAACAGACGAGCAGGGAACGAGGGAGGGATAGGGGCGCGGGGGAATCGGTCGCCGGGGAGCCGTTCGCGGGCACCGGTCGTTGGGGAAACTGGTCGCGTGAGAACCAACCGCAGGCGCGCGGAACCGATCGTAGGCGCGTGGAGCGGGCCCCGAGATCACGACCTCACCTCGGCGAGCGTCAGCGCGCAACGCGTGCGAGCCACATCCAATGAGACAGTCGCGTCAAGGAGGCGCCGGGAGAGTGCATTCCGTTTCAATTTCAATAGGGATGGTGATTGCAGGCTTTCTCGGCGCTTTGGGCATTGGGGCATTGGGCCATCGGCTGGGTTGGCTGACCTTGGATGGCGCCATCGCCGCGGTGGTGGTGGGTGGGTGCATCTTTGGCTTTGCGGGCTGGCAGGGGGCGGTCATCCTCCTGCTTTTCTTTGTCTCGTCCAGCCTGTTGTCTCGGCTCAACCGGGAAGAGGCGCATGGCGCGGACTCGCAGCCCAAAAAGTCACAACCGCGCAACGCTCGCCAGGTGCTGGCCAATGGAGCGGTGGCGGCCCTGGCCGCTGTGTGGCTCGCGATCGTCGAGGCTCAGACTCGTGCACTGGGTTGGGAGGCATCTGGCGCGTTGGCGGCGCCGGGCTGGTTGGCTGGAGTCCTCGGCGCGGCGGGCGCTTTGGGCGTCTGGCCCAAGGTGGCTCTGGCCGGCGCTCTTGCCGCTGCGACGGCGGACACGTGGGCGACGGAGATCGGGCGTTGGGCCAAGGGGATACCGCGGTCAGCGCTGACAGCCCGGATCGTCGAGCCAGGAGAATCGGGCGGGATGACGGCGTACGGTACGTTCGCTGGTTTGGTCGGCGCAGCCATGATCGGCACGGCGGCTGCATGGGTGTGGGAAGACTTGGGGATCAGCCACGCGATGGCGATTGAGGTGGCGGGGTTTGCGGGCATGTGGTTTGACAGTCTCCTCGGGGCCGGGGTGCAGTATAAGGCGTACTGCGCGGCATGTGGGCGGACGATCGAGGATCCGAAGCATAAGCATCCGGTCCAGCGTCCACGAGGATGGCGATTTGTCGACAACGACGTGGTGAACTTCGCCGCGACCTTGGCCGGCGCAGTCATGGCGCTGCTGGGACTGCGGTCGTTTTAGAAACGACGCCCGCTTTGCCGTACGTCGCGTGTCCTTAGCTCGCGACGGCAGGATTGATTGGTTGCGACCCGAACAAATCCTGGGGTATTCGAGATATTTTCCCAGATTTTTCTCCAGAAATCGACACGTAAAGCCGATGAAATAGATAGATGTTCGTGATGTAACCGGACCAAAGGAGGAGACGGCCGGGTTGAAAGAGATCGGTGAATGGCTCCAAAAAGAGCGCACCCGGCGCGAGATCTCACTGGAGTCAATCCGGGATGAGACGAAGATCTCTCTCCGCTACCTTCAAGCCCTCGAAGAGGGCAGGTTTGACGTCCTTCCGGAAGACCCCTACGTGAGGGGGTTTATCCGTTCTTACGCCAGGGCGATTGGGTGTGATCCTGCGCCGATCATCGAGCGGTACAAGGAGCTGAAGGTTCAAGAGAGCTCGGCCGCTGGGCGCGGGAAGCCGAAATCCCAGCCGTCGCGCAGCCGCACGTTTTGGACAAAGGTGAACAAGACGCTGCAGTGGCTCGGGTTGTAGGATGAGGCTGGGGCCCTTGGTCTACGCTGGGCTCTTGACATGAGCTGGCCTTCAGGGTGGTGGCCGGAGGTTTTCCTGCTGGGCTTTAGCCCTCTTGGGGGGTACGGAGGGCAGGCAACATCGAAGGAGTGTGCCCGGGGGAGCAGTAGGGGCCATAAGTCGTAGGCCAAAAGTCTCAGATCATAGGCCAAAGGTAGCAGGACATTGAGCGATTTGGCAGAAATGGGCGTCAATGGGTGGTAGACGCGGGTCGGACGTCGTCGTCCGGGGGGGTATTGGCGAGACTGGCGCGTCGCGACGCGTCGGTCCCTCTTCCCCATGGAGAAACCGGAGGGCAGGTCGGGGCCCAAAGGTTTCTCCTTCTTTTGTGTATTCCGCTTTCTGCCCGGCGGATCACCTTAGTGTTTGGAGCGATCGTTTTTCAACCGATCTTTCTTAATGGCCACAGCTATCACATTTATGACGACTGGGGGTTTGGTGATGTCCTTCGAGGTGGACCACCGGCGGGAGACATTTCAGCTTTTCAGGAGGCTGCGGCGGGATTGCCGCCTGGCGCGGGGGCCGGGGCAGCGGCGTCGCTTCAACAAAGGGACTTGGCGGTTGGCAACCGTGTTGGTCCTGGCGCTGCTGGGCGTTTCGTCGGGTTACGGGCAGCCGTTGGCCTTGGCGCAGCCTTTGTCGGCGGCGACGGTCGGCGCGGGTGTGGTGGGCGTTGACGCAGGTTCAGCTCTCTCGGCCGCTGCCAACCCGGCTCTTCTCGGGCTGCGGCAGCACAGCTTCCAGTTGAGCCTCACGCCGATCGTTGGCTCGCTCAAAAACAACGCTTTCACCTTTGAGGATATTCGCAAGCTGTCCGAGTCGGACTGGGAGCCCGAGGACGAGCAATGGTTCTTGCAGCAAATTCCCGATAAAGACGGCGCTTGGCGCCTGGGCGCCGACGGAGCGGCAGGAGCCCGGCTCGCCGTCGGGCCGGTCAGTGTCGGCGGCGAAGCCGTGTTGGCGGTCGACGCCCAGCTCGACAAGGGGATTCTCGAATTCTTGCTGGACGAAGAGCCCGTGATCGACAAGCAATACTCCATCGCCCGGACGGGCGGCAGCGTGATGGGATACGGCGAGCTGGGCGGCTCGCTGACGATGCCGGTCGCCCCCCTTGCGCGGATGTTGGGCGTAAAGGCCGTCCACGCTGGCCTCGGCTATAAGATGCTTTACGGCATCGGCTTTGCCGAGGTGACGGCTGACGGCGAAGGTTTCAAGGTAGAGGAGGATCCGTTAACCGGAGCTCCCAAGGTCGAGGATGCTGTCGATGCCAGGGTGAAGATCGTCTCCGGTGAAAAAGGACGAGGCAGTGCCTTCGACGTAGGCGTTGCTGTCGAGATCAACGACAACCTCTTCGTGGACCTGGCTGTGGTCAATATCGGGGAAATCCGGTGGGAGGATGCGCACCGGAGGATCTACGAGGCGCATATCAAGGGCGGCGATTTGTCGACAGATCCTGAGGCTGAGATGAAAGAAATTGACAGTGAGCCCTTGAAAGACTACGCGATCGACGCGCCCCAGACCGTGCGGGCGGGGATCGGCGGGAAGGTCGGCGGCGCCATCCGTTGGGCGGCGGAGTACAGCCACCAGGTGAAGGGCCCGGGCAAGGGGACCAGCACCTTTGGCGCTGGCGTGGAGCTTGCGTACCTCAAGGTGCTGCCGCTCCGCCTTGGCATGCGGAGCACGTCCGGCAGCAGCCCGGTGTACTCGGCGGGCTTTGGGGTCAACTTGGGCCTTGTGACCATCGACGTGGGCACGCCGGACCTGGGCGCCTTTCTCGGCGGGAAGAGCACCGAGTGGGCCGTCGCCTTCTCGACGGGGCTCCGGTTTTAAGCTGCTTGGGTCCGGGCGTAGTCACTAAAATGTCATCATTCGGTCACGCAATCTCCATGATTTGATGGCACAATGTGCGTCGACGGCGGGCCGGAGACAAGGGCAGAGGGCGAAAAAGCGGGGCGCACCCCCTCGCGTCGGCCGTATATCGCCCGCCCTTGCCCGGCCCTTCGTGCATTTTTCTCACACGTTTTTGTGTTATCATTTTGATGCCGTGTTCAGTTCGGCCGGGTGTTGTTCTGTTTGGTCGGGTGTTGATGGCAGCGCCGTATTGATCCGCTTCTTTCCTTGAACTCCCGCTGCTCAATCGGTCAGGAAGGCAAGGTATCGGGTCTCCGCAAAAAGAAAAAAGTGCTTGTCGGCGCTTGAGTCGACTCGTTGTTGAAGACGCCAAACAGGGCTTCAAGCAGGAGGCCGCGCTCGACGCCCCGCGCGAAGCCCTGCGGGCGGAGGAGGACAATTTCCGATGCGTCGATCACTCTGGATCATCGTGGCCGCTTTGGTGGTCGCTGGCGCTCTTTACGCCTGGAGCGCAAGCGACCGGTCCGCAGGCGGCGCCGGGCAGGCGGCGACCGCCCAGGAGCGGATGTTGATGACCGTGGGCCGGGGAACCATCACTCGTTCGCTCACCTACTCAGGCTCCCTGGAACCCGCTGACGACGTGACGTTGACGGCCGGCACTTCCAGCTGGGTGACGGAGCTTCTCGTTTCGAAAGGCGACGTCGTCGCTGCGGGGGATGTGATCGCGCGCCTGGATGATGCCGACGCCCGGCTGGAAGTGATGAGAGCCCGGAGGGAGTACGACCAAGCGCGAGTGGAGTCGCCGCCCAGCGTCGTCGAAGAGAGGCGCTTGGCCCTCCTTTCCGCGGAAAGAAAGCTGAGCGCGATGACGATCGTCGCGCCCTTTGCGGGCGTCGTGGCGGACGTGATGGTGCGGGAGGGCGAGTCGGTCACCGCCCAGACAGCCGTTGCCCGCCTGATTGACGACAGCAGCTACCAGGTGACGCTGTTGGTCGATCAAAAGGACCTGGCGCACGTCGCCGTGGGCCAGGACGTCTATGTCACGCCGGATGCCATTCCCGGGCTGACGCTTGTCGGCCGCGTCGAGGAGATCGACTTCTTGCCGTCGTCCACCGAGGGCGCGACCACGACCTATCCGGTCAAAGTGACGTTGGAGGTGCCCCGGGACGAGCCGGGGATTGCCCCTCTCGTCAGCCAGCTGCGGCCGGGCCTCAGCGTCGAAGCGGAGATCATCATCGCGAGCGCGCAGGACGTGCTCGTGGTGCCCATCTCGGCCATCGTAGAATCGGGCCGGGAGCAGCTCGTCACCCGGGTCAATGCCAACGGCGTCGAGGAGACGGTCGCCGTGGAGACGGGCCTTTCGGACGGCCTCTATGTCGAGATCCGCTCGGGCCTCCAAGAAGGCGACCGGATCGTCATCAACAACTTTATGCTCTTTGAATCGCTGCAACGAGGCGCCGGACCGGGTGGAGGCGGCGCCGGCGGCTTTAGGGGGCCGGGCCCGGCGGGAAGGGCGTTGTTTGGGCGATGATCCTCCAGGCGGTCGGGCTCACCAAGGTGTACCACCTGGGCAAAGTGACCGTCGAAGCGCTGCGGGGCGTCGACCTCGACATCGCCGAAGGCGATTTCGTCGCGATCATGGGGCCGTCGGGTTCGGGGAAGTCGACGTTGATGAACCTCATCGGTTGCCTGGACCGGCCGACATCGGGAAAGCTTCTCATCCGCGGGCAAGATGTGAGCCAGCTTTCCGAGGATCAACTGGCCCGGGTGCGCAACAAGGAGATCGGCTTTGTCTTTCAGCAGTTCAACCTGCTTCCGGGCCTCGACGCGACGGAAAACGTTGAGCTGCCGCTGCTCTATGCGGGTGTTCCCAAAAAGCAGAGGCGCAAATTGGCCGAAGAGGCCCTGGCGCGGGTGGGCCTTGCGGAGCGCCGCACCCACCGCCCGTCGGAGCTCTCGGGCGGCCAGCAGCAGAGGGTGGCCATCGCTAGGGCGTTGATCAACGATCCGGCGATCCTTTTGGCCGACGAGCCCACCGGCGCCCTCGACAGCCGGACGGGTGAAGAGATCATGGCGCTCTTTCGCGAGCTCAACGAGCAGGGGCGGACGGTGGTCATCGTCACCCACGAGCGGGACGTTGCCGAAAACGCCGAGCGGATCATCCACATCCGAGACGGGCGGATCGAAGAGGTCGAGGAGGTCGCGGTGAGATGAGGATCATGGAGATCCTTTCGACCGCGAGCAGGGCGCTGCGCAGCAATCGCTTGCGGACCATCTTGTCGGTGCTCGGGATCGTCATCGGCGTCGCCTCGGTGATCACCCTCATCGCCGTGGGCACCGGGGCGCAACAGCAGGTGACGGAAAACATCTCTGCCTTAGGCACCAACATTATCAACATCTCGCCCGGCTTTGGCGTGGGAAGGGCCGGCCGGCAGAGCTCCAGCGGCGAGGAGATCTTTACCCTGGAGCTGGGCGAGACGATCGAAAAGATCGCTCCGTCGGTCAAGCGGGTGGTGCCCATCCAGCAGACGAGCGGTTTTTTGGTCCGTGGCGATGAAAACCTGCGGGTGACCGTCATGGGGGTCACACCGGCCTACGCCGCCGTCATGAACTACAAGGTGGCGTCGGGGAGGTTCCTGCGCCAGGCGGACGTCGATGAAGAGGCCTTTGTGGCCATCATCGGCGCCAATGTGGCGACGGACCTCTTTCCCGGGACCAACCCCATCGGGGAGAGGGTGTACCTTTCGATCAGCGGGCGGCGCTTTCCGGTGCTCATCGCCGGCGTCATGGAGGAGAAGGGGCAGGTCGGTTTTCTCAACTACGACGGCAACATCTACATTCCCATCACGACCCTGCTGCGGCGCATCCAGGGGACGAGCCGCGTCGCGAGCTTTGTCGCGGAGGCCCACTCGGTGAGTGACGTCAATTCGGCCATCGGCGAGATCACCTACTTCCTCACTCGCCGCACGGGCAGTTCCACCGGTTTTAGGGTGACGAGCCAGCTGACCCTCCTCGAGACGTTGACGCAGACCATCGGCACCTTTACGGTGATGCTGGCCGCGATCGGGGGCATCTCCCTCGTCGTGGGCGGCATCGGGATCATGAACATCATGATGGTCTCGGTGACGGAGAGGACCCGCGAGATCGGCCTGCGAAAAGCCGTGGGAGCGCTCAAGCGGGACCTCCTCGCGCAGTTTCTGGCCGAGGCTGTGCTGCTTTCGGTCACGGGCGGCTTTATCGGCGTTGTTTTGGGCTGGGTGGGAGCGCGGGTCATTTCCCACTTTAGCGGCATGCCGACGGCGATCTTGCCTTCGTCGGTGATGCTCGCGCTCGGCTTTTCGGTCACGGTCGGGCTCGTGTTTGGCGTCTATCCCGCGATGCGGGCGGCGCGCCTTGATCCGGTCGTCGCGCTGCGGTACGAATAAGCTGTCTGGGAGAGACTTTCAGTGAAGCGTTGGTGTGAACCGTTGGTGTGACCGGCCCATGTCGGTGCTGGTCATCTTGATATCAGACTGGCTTTCCGCCTGTGGGAAAAGCGCGGGCGCCCGGCGAAAACGGGCGCTTTCTTGTATGCTAGGCGGCTTTCCGGCGCGGCAGGCCTCCGCTGAAGGAGGCGCGCACCCTCCGGCGAAAGCCATCATGCGTGCGGGGACTCACCTCGCAGGAGCTACAGGAGGTCACGACGTTGAACAAGATCCAGGCGAATGAGGCGTTCGATCTGGACGCGCTCGCGCGCGTTGCTCACGAAGCGGCTTTGGCTGCAGGAGAGATCCTGCTGGAGTATTTCGGCAAGGCGAAAGTGGAGTTTAAGGGCGAGATCGATCTCGTCACCGACGCCGACCGCAAAGCGGAGGAGAAGATCATCGAGGTCGTGAGAAAACACTTTCCCGATCACGGGATCTTCGCCGAAGAGAGCGGCGAACGGGCGAGCGAGTCCAGAGTGCGGTGGTTGATCGATCCCATCGACGGCACCACCAACTACGCCCACGGTCTGCCCCTGTTTGCCGTCTCCATCGGGGTTGAAGTGGACGGCGAGATGGCGGTCGGCATCATCTACAACCCCGCGTACGATGAAAAGTACACGGCGATCCGGGGCCGGGGCGCCCGGCTCAACGGAGAGCCCATCAGGGTTTCAGACGTCGAAGCGCTCGACCGCTCCATGCTGGTGACGGGCTTTCCCTATACGATCCGCACGTCGGAGGAAGACAACATCGACCATTTCGTCAACTTCTCCAAGCGGTGCCAGGCGGTCCGCCGGTTGGGGTCGGCCGCCCTCGACCTGGCTTACCTAGCCCGGGGCGCGCTGGACGGCTACTGGGACACGCACCTCAACGCGTGGGATATCGCCGCCGGGTGGCTCTTGGTTGAAGAGGCGGGGGGCTTGGTGACCGACCTCAGGGGCGAGCCTTTGACGTACGACGCCGGGCAGATTCTCGCGACCAACGGGAAGATCCACCAGGAGATGCTGGACGTGCTGAAGCTTGGCAAAACGGGGTTGAAAACGCGTTGACGTCCCCCGCCTTGAGGGAGCGTTGGCGCGAGGCGGCGGGCCGGGGCGTGCAAAAGGGCCTACGGAGCAGCTGGGAGCTGGTCAAAGTGATCGCTCCCGTCTCGATCGGGGTGACGGCGCTCAGCCACACCCCGGCGCTCTCCTGGCTGTCGCGGACTTTTGCCCCGGTGATGGGGTGGCTCGGGCTTTCGGGGGAAGCGGCGGTCGTCTTGGTGGCTGGCAACGCGGTGGGTTTGTACTCGGCCATCGGGGCGATGATGTCGCTGGATCTTTCGCCCCAGGAGCTCCTCATCTTAGCCCTGATGTTGAGCTTTTCCCACAACCTGTTGGTCGAGACCGCGGTCACCAAGCGCCTGGGCGTAAGCTATTGGGGCGTGATGGCCTACCGGGTGGGGCTCGCGATCGTGGCGGCGCTGCTCCTCAACGGGCTCTTTACGTGGCTTCCGATCGGGGGCGCGGCAGGTGGCGCTGCGCCGGACGGGCTGCACGCCGCGGTGGCCGCTCCGGAGGCTGTGGCGGCCAGCGCTGAGCGTGCGGTCGCGGGCGGCGGGAGCGAGCCCGCAAAGGCATGGGTCGCTCGCGCCGGCGAATGGGTGGGGGCCGTTCTCACCGACGCCGCCGGGGGATTGATCAAGACCGTCGCTTTGTTAATCGCGATCATCATCCCCTTGATGGCGAGCATCGAGGTGCTCAAAGAGGCGGGGATCCTCGAGTCCCTTTCCCGGCGGATCCAACCCTACATGGGCTGGCTCGGCATGTCGGGGCAGGCAGGGTTTCCCCTGCTCGCCGGGTTTGTCTTTGGCCTTGCGTACGGGGCCGGCGTCATCCTGGAGGCCGCAAGGGACAACGGGCTTTCCCAAGGCGACCGCAGGCTCCTGTGCGTCTTTCTGGTCGCCTGCCATGCGGCGATCGAGGATACGCTCCTCTTTGTCCCTCTGGGCGTCAACCCGTTTCTTCTTTTGGGGACGAGGCTCGCCCTGGCGCTCGTGCTCACCGCAGTCGCAGCCCGCATCGGCGTCGGCGAGAGGCTCGAGGAGGTCCAAGGTTGAAGCTGGCTGGGAAATGCGCCGTGATCACCGGGGGTTCGGGCGGCATCGGCGGCGCGATCGCCCTGCGCCTCGCTGGGCTCGGCGCCCGGGTCGCGGTGGGGTATCATCGGCACCGTGAGAAAGCCGAGGCGGTCGTGGCGTCCGTCAGGGACGCGGGAGGCTGGGGCGTCGCTGTTGGCGCCGACCTCACCCGGCGGGACGGCCCAAGGCTCTTGGTGGAAAAGGCCCGGGAAGCTCTGGGGAAGATCGACATCATGGTGCATGCCGCAGGGGTCGAGTTTTACCGGCTGGTCGCCGACACCGGCGACGAAGACCTGCGCCACCTCCTCGACTTGCACCTGGCGTCGGCCTTTTCCGTCGCCCGGCAGGCCCTGCCGGATATGATCCGCCAGGGTTGGGGCAGAATCGTGATGGTCGGCTCGATTTGGGGAGAGGTGGGCGCGGCGGGCGAAGTTGCCTATTCAGCGGCGAAAGCTGGGCTCACCGGCCTGACGAAGGCTTTGGCTAAGGAGACCGCCCGCGCGGGCATCACGGTCAACGCGGTCGCTCCCGGGGTGATCGACACAGGGATGAACGGCGCGTTTTCACCCGAGGAGCGGGAGGCTTTGCTGGCCCGGATCCCGCTCGGGCGCTTTGGCAGCGGGGATGACGTGGCCAAAGCGGTGGCGTTTCTGGTGTCGGACGAAGCTTCCTATGTGACGGGCCACGTCTTGTGGGTGACGGGCGGCTTTGACCCGCTGCCTTGAGGACAGTGGTCGTGTCTTGGGGAAGGAATCGGTGGCCGAAAGCGAAGCAGGAGCAAGAAGGAGCTTGACATGGACCCGGCGGTACGTAGCGCCGGGGGCGTGAGGCCCGGGAGGTGAGCGCGTGGCGGCCTACGAACGGGAGCAATCGTATCGCGATCCGGTTCACGACTTCATCACGTTGCGCCAGCCTCTCTTTTTGGAGCTGGTCGATACCCCTGAGTTTCAGAGGCTGAGGCGGATCCGCCAGCTCGGCGCCTCCTACGGCACCTATCACGGCGCGGAGCACTCCCGCTTTGGGCACTCCCTGGGCGCGCTGTGGATCATGACCAAGATCTTGGACCGGTTTCGCAACATCGGCGTCGTCGTGGACGACCTCATGGTCACGGTGGCAAGGGCCGCCGCGCTGTTGCACGACATCGGCCACGGGCCCTTTTCCCATGCCCTGGAAGGGCTGCTCACTCCCGGCCTCACCCACGAGGATTGGACCATCCGCATCCTCCTCGAACCGACGGCAGTTCACCGCGCTTTAGCCAAGGAGCACCCGCAGCTGCCCGAGCTGGTCGCGTCGGTCATCTCGGGGGATTTCACCGGCCCTGTCTTTATCAGCGATCTCGTCTCGAGCCAGCTCGACGTCGACCGGATGGATTACCTTTTGCGCGATTCCCTTTACACGGGCGTAACCTACGGGCAGTTTGACCTGCAGCGGCTGATCAACACCCTGCTGGTCGAGGGGGAGCAGGTCGTCTCAACGGCGAAAGGGATCGGGGCCGTGGAGGAGTACCTGTTGGCCCGCTACTTCATGTACTGGCAGGTGTACCTGCACAAGACGACCCGCAGCCAAGAGGTGGTGCTGGCCCGGATGTGGCAGCGGGCCGTCGATCTTTGGAAAGACGGGCGCCTGCGCGAGGGCAACGTGCCGCCGACGCTCCTGCCTCTGCTTCAGGGGCGGCCCGGGCTGGGTGAATATTTGGCCGTCGACGACCACGACGTGATCTACGCAGCGAAAGTGTGGGCCGGCGCCAGCGACTGGATCCTGGCTGATCTTGCCCGCCGGTTTCTCGAGCGCCGCCTTTTCAAGCCAGTGTACAAGGTGCATCCCACCAGCATTCCCCGGGAGCGGCTCTCCGAGGTGGCGGCGCTCCTCGTGGAGGAGGGCTGGCCGCCCGAGTACTACCTGGCTGTCGACGACGTCTCCGGCGCCGCATACGACCTTTACGAGCCCGAGTTGACCGGGAAACGAAAGAAGCCCATCCTCGTCCTCGACGAGATGGGAAGGCCCCAGGAGATCACCCGCCTCTCGCCCACCATGCGGGCGCTATCGATGGGCCCCAAGGTGGCGGTCAACATCTACGTCCCTGAAACCGTCGTCGAGCGGGCGCGCAAGCTCCTTATGGCGTGACGGGTTTGTGAGAAGCGGCGCGGGCTAATGGAGCTCCCGCTGCGTCTCGTCGCTACCCGTGTGGCGCGTGGCTTCCTCGTCTGTTTCGTTGATTGTGTCTGGACTGCCGGAGGGGCTGTCTTCGTCCGGCGCGCTTTCGACACCGCCTGTGCTTTCTAGGCGTGCTGCGTCATCGACGCTTGCTACATTGCCTACGCCTTCCACGCTCCCTACGCTGACGACGCTCTCTGCGTCTCTCCGGTCCTCTTTCCCGTCCTCCACGGCAGGAGCATTCTCAGCGTCCTGCAAGCTATTCTGCAAGCTTGTTTCGATCTGCGCGTTTTCCAGGTTCTCCTGGTCCTCCTGGTTCTCTTGGCGCTCCACAGTAGGAGGCGCGTTCGCTGCGTTTTCCAGATTGGACGTGTCGTCTATGGTCGGCGCGTCCTGGAGGGGCTCTCCGGCCGCCGGGAGCGTTGTTCCGCCCGCCTGGGGCGTGCTCCCTGCGCTGGCTGTGCCTCCGGCATGCTCGCCGGATGCGCTGGTCATCGCGCCCTGAGGACCTGTATAACCGGAAAAGCGGCGGGTGAACTCGAAGAAGGCTTGTGCTTCGGTGAGCCCGCTTCGCCGGCGCACGGGGATCTCCAACTTGGGAAAGACCCACACGCCGGGTGCTGGGCCCAGTTCTTCCGAGGCTGCTTCCATGTCGTCCGTAGATGGGCTCAAGGCGTTGTGTGGGTCGGCGGAGCCGGCGGAGTCCAAGGAGTCAAGGACGCCGGGAGAGCTGGAGGCGTCGATGGCGCCGTAAGCGTCGTGAGAGTCGTGAGCGCCGGTGAAGTCGTGGGATCCAGTTTCCGTCTCTGGGCTTGTCGCGGCAGAGGCGCCGGCCTCCAAGTCGGCAGCGGTGAGCGCGTCGACGTCGTTTCCGGTAATCGCGTCCACATACCCCGTCGCGGGGTTGACGGCGTGGCCGAACGGATGGGCGCTGGTGGGGGCGAGTTCGGCGCCGGCTTCGATGTCGGTGGATTTGGCAAGATTGGGCTGCTTGGTCCGGCGGCTCGCTTCAAGGCCGGGGTCATGGGGGTTTCGCTTGGGCCGGGAACGCCGCTTCTTCTCCTTGGCCATCCTGATCGACCTCCCATTTAGGAGTAGATGTGGGGATGTGTCCTGGTGCTAGCGTACCCAAGGCTTTCCTCGTCAATGCGGCCGGTGGGTCTGTGCCCGCCGGCGGATGATCAGCGATGCTTCGGGGGATCGGCGCGTCATTCGGGGTGGGATGCCGCACGTTCCGCGACGATGCGGCCGTCTTTCAGCTCGAGAAGGCGGTGGCAGCGGGCGGCGAGCTGGGGATCGTGGGTGGCGACGACGAGGGTCTGGCCGAGCTCGCGATGGAGCGAAAGCAGGAGTTCCACCAGCTTTTCGGCGTTGGTGGAGTCGAGCTCGCCGGTGGGTTCGTCCGCGAGGAGAAGGACGGGTTTCGAGACCAGGGCCCGGGCGACGGCGACCCGCTGGCGTTCGCCTCCGGAAAGCTGTTCGGGAAGGTGGTTGCGGCGGTGGCTGAGCCCGAGACGGTCGAGCCAGCGGCCGGCGGCCTTTAACGCCTCGGCGCGGCTTCGTCCTTGGAGCCTCAGGGGCACGGCGACGTTTTCCGCGGCGGTCAAGGTGGGAAGCAGGTGGTGGTGCTGAAAGACGAAGCCGATGTAACGGTTGCGAAGGACGGGGAGGGATCGGCGGCTAGCCTGCGACACCTCGCTGCCGGCGATCGTCACGCTGCCTTGGGTCGGCCGGTCGAGGAGGCCGAGGATCGCAAGGAGCGTCGATTTGCCGCAACCCGAAGGGCCTACCAGAGCGACGCTCTCGCCGGCCGAAATGTCGAGGTCGATGCCGGCGAGGGCGGTCACCTCTCCAGGCGAGCCCGGGTTGTACACTTTCCAGACGCCCCGCAGCGAAGCGACGAGGGGCTGGGCCACGGACGGCTGCGTCGGCGCGGGCTCGTGCGGGGCGTCGTTGCGGATCACCACGGCGGCAGCACCTCGATGGTAGGTTTCTTGCGAAAGTGGGGCGCAAGGATGAAGCCGGCGACAAAGCCGCCGATGTGTGCCCAAAAGGCAGGGCCGCCCGCCGGCATGGCGACGAGGGCGAGGGCCCCTTGCGCGAGCTGGATGAGGAACCAAAAGACGAGAAAGATGACGGCCGGCACCTCCGCCAGGTGCAAAAAGAAGAAATAGGGGACGAGCGCCAGGATGCGGGCGCCGGGAAACAGCCGCAAATACGCGCCTAAGACGCCGGCGATCGCCCCGCTGGCGCCGATCATCGGCACCCGGGAAAAGGGGTTGACGATCATCTGGGCCACCGCGGCCGCAGCGCCGCAGATGAGGTAAAAGGCGAGGAAGCGCAGCCGGCCCATCCGGTCTTCCACGTTGTCGCCAAACACCCACAGATAGAGCATGTTGCCGAGGAAATGCACCCATCCCACATGGATAAACATCGACGTGATCAGCGGAACGACCCGGTCGACCAAGCTCTGGGCCTGCCAAAACTCCCAAGCGATGAGGCCGTACTCGTAAAAGAAGTTGATGACGCTCCTGCCCAAGCTGAGCTCGTACCGGAACACCAGCGCGTTGATGACGAGGAGCGCGTACATGACCCAAGGCCGCGAGCGGGAACGGACGCTGTCTCGGAGTGGAATCATAGCATGGGACCCTTTCTTGACACGCCCAGAGCGGGGCGGCTATCATAATCATTGATTTTCTCAGTGCCGGCGCCAATACGGTTGGAGGGAGGGAAAGGCGTGCCTACCTACGAGTATAAGTGCGAACGCTGCGGCAAATTCGAGCAGTGGCAGAGCATCACCGACGATCCCCTCGCATCCTGCCCCACGTGCGGTGGACCGGTTAAGCGTTTGATCAGCAACAACGTCAACATTATCTTTAAGGGATCGGGCTTTTATGCGACCGACAACCGCTCTGCCGAATACGAAAAGGCCGCCAAGGCCGAGAGCGGCTCGGCTTCCAGCTCGGACGATTGACTTCCTCCGCTGTACCTCAAATTTCGAGCGGGCGATCGCCCGCGCCTGCTTTTGAAGACACGACGACCCCAGCCAAAGCTGGGGTCGTTTCACTTTAGTGCGCCGGCACGAAAAAGGCCATCCTGATCGCGCCGACGATCACCAGGGCGGCAGCGGCGATCAGGAAGGGAACAAGAGGCGGTTTTTCCACGAGTCGATCCGTCCTTTCCAAGGGTGTGGCTTTCGTCTGGGCATTCATCCTACCAGCGCCCGCCAAATCCGCTCGATGCGGTCCATGCCCTTTTCCAGGTTGGCCATGGACGTCGCATAGGAAATCCGCATATACCCCTCGGCGCCAAAGGCGCTGCCCGGCACCACCGAGACGTGGGCCTCCTCCAAGAGGAGTTGGCAAAGGTCCATCGAGGATTGGATGACGCGTCCGTTGTAGCTCTTGCCAAAGGCCGCGCTGATCCGGGGAAAGACATAAAAGGCGCCTTCGGGCATGGGGCACTCGACGCCCGGCAGGGCGCGCAGGCGCTCCACCAGGTACTCCCGCCGCTTGGCAAACTCGGCCACCATCTGCTTGACGGGCTCCTGCGATCCGGTGAGGGCTTCGACGGCCGCCCACTGGGCGATCGACACGGGGTTGGACGTACTGTGGCTTTGCAGGCTCGTGATCGCTTTGATCACCCGAGCGTCGCCGGCGACATAACCGATGCGCCAGCCCGTCATGGCGTGGCTCTTGGAGACGCCGTGCACGAGGAGGGTGAGCGCCTTGATTTCAGGGCCCAGCTCCGCGATGGAGACATGTTTGGCGCCGCCGTAGATAAAGGGCTCGTAGATCTCGTCGCTGACGACCACGATCCCCTTTTCGACCGCAATCTCGGCGATGGGCTCCAAATGCTCCCGCCGGTAGACAGCGCCGGTGGGGTTGGAGGGCGAATTGAGCATGATCGCTTTGGTGCGGGGCGTGATGGCTTCTCGAAGCTGCTCCGGCGTCACGCGGAAGCCGTTTTCCTGCGTGGTCTCAATGACGACGGGCGTCGCGCCGGTCACCCGCACCTGCTCCACGTAGCTCACCCAGTAGGGAGCGGGGACGATCACTTCGTCGCCGGGGTCGCAAAGGACTTGCGTGATGTTGTACAGGGCGTGTTTGGCACCCACGGTGACGGCGATCTGGTCGATGCCGTACTCCAGGTTATTATCCCGGGCGAGCTTTTGCTGGATCGCCACCTTGAGCTCGTGGATCCCGCTTGCCGGGGTGTATTTGGTGCGCCCTTCTTTCATGGCTTTGATGGCCGCTTCTTTGACGTTTTCGGGCGTGTCGAAATCGGGCTCGCCGACGCCAAAGCTGATGACATCGATCCCCTGGCGGGCCATCTCTTTGGCCGCCGTGTCCATGGCCATCGTCGCGGAAGGCGCAATCCAACTACACCGCTGTGCAAGCTTCAACTTGTCCGTCCTCCCTGAATTGTTGGCGATCGTGTGCTCTCATAAGTTTACCCTACCAGATTTTCGCTGGAGTGCAACTGGAAAACGCAAGGCAGGCCCGGTTTCCACGAGGATTTTCCTCGCGGCGCCGGGCCGGTCCTTTCTGCGTTTTGCTACCATGTTTTTTATGCAGCGCTGCGGTCTTGGGGACCACGAAAAACCCCGGGGTTTTTGAGCCCCGGGGTGCTTCAGCGCGTTCAGAAGCGGACGGAACCCTCCAGCATCGTGTTCACCGTCTCAAAGCCGTCGGACGATCCCGCCGCGAGGTCCACACGCACGGGCCCAAAATTGAAGCCGAGGCCCACGGTGGTCGTGCGCACGTCGTCCTGGACCGCATGGCCGGCCCGCACAGCCAGGCGGTTGAGCAGGAAGCTCTTTTCGACGCCAAAGCGCAGGCTGCCGTCGCTCGCGACATCCGCGGCGATCGTCGCGCCCAGCATGGGCGGCTCGATGGCGACACCAGCCCGGTAGACGGTGTCAAGCCGCTCCTTGACGGTGTCCAGCGAAGTCTCGGCCGGAGAGCCGACCGGCTCGTCGCCGGCGTAGGTGTAGATGCCTTCGGTGCGCGTGCCCTCCCACGTGAGCGACGAAAGCACGTTTTCTGCCACGAGCCCAACCGTCACGATATCGGTCGCCTTAAACCGGGCGCCCAAGTTCAGCGCGTACCCTTTCGCCCGTTGATCCACCGTCTCGCCCCAATAGGTCGCGGCGTCGAGGTTGGTACGGGTGTGCGAGAGCCGGCGCCCGCCGAGGAGGCTGATGCTGGCGCCGAGGTTGAGGTCCGCTAGATCCAGAGGCAGGCCTGCGGCCTGGAACCCCGCGCCCACCACGTAGCGGATCATGTAGTCCGCGTCGGCGCAAAACTCCGGCCCGCCCTCGCAGTCGCCCATGGCGCGGGCCGAGCCATCGACCGCGACGGCGCCGCCGTAGTTGCCGAGCGACACGCCGCCCAGCACGTTGAGGCCGAGGTTAAGATCGTCAGGATAATCCTTTTGGAGGATCTTTTGGAACTTGGTGAGCTCACCGAAGTCGTTGCTGCCGATCCCCAACGTGGCTTCGAAGCTGCTAGCCGTAAGACCGGCAGGGTTGTAGAGAAGGGAAGCGACGTCGTCGGCGACAGCCGTGTAAGCGCCTCCCATGCCGTAGGCCCGGGCGCCAAACCCTTGGGCGGCCGCAGGCGTCGCCGCCAAGGCCAAGCACACAATGAGCGTGGCCACTGGATGAAACAGCTTGTGCACCTTCATCCGAATCCCTCCGCGTGTCCCCCCATTGGGGCCGCCCCGGACAGTTGCCCCCGTGAAGATGCAAGCCTAATTCTACGGCTTTACCAGCTCGTCCTCTCGCAGGAAAGTTCCAACTTGGGGGATATTTGGTCATGCTATGTTCCATTGATGGACGCACTGGATCGCGATGATGCTCTTGGCGTCGACGATCCGTCCGTCCCGGATCATCTGGCGAGCTTCGTCCAAAGGGATCCAAGCGACCTCGTCGATACTCTCGCTCTCGTCCAGCGACTGCTCGCCCGGGGTGAGTTCCTGCGCGAGAAACAGGTGGAGGTATTCGGTGCTGTAACCGGGCGCGACGTAAAAGGAGAGCAGGTGCGAAAGCTTTTTCGCCCGGTAGCCCGTCTCTTCGGCCAATTCCCTCGCGGCGCAGACCGCCGGGTCTTCGCCAGGCTCAAGGGTGCCGGCGGGCACTTCCCAGATCCTTTGCTCGATGCTGGGGCGAAGCTGGCGGATGAGGGCGATCGCCCCGTCTTGGACGGCGGCGATGGCCACTGCTCCGGGGTGCGGCAGGTAATAGAAGTCGTGTTCCCGCCCGTTGATCTCGACGCGGCGGGTCCTGATTTCAAACACGTCCAAGCCCCCTGAAAGTTTGCTGTAAGCACATAATCCCCGTTGGATGGGGGTTGGACGCGGGCTATTGGGTTTCCTGTTGGGATGCGCCGGGAGAAGGCGTGAAAAACAGGGTTTCCAGGCGGTCTTGGAGCACGCCGGGGCGGGCCGCGCCGACGATGATGGCGCGCACGGTTCCGTCCCGGTCGATGAGGTAGTACGTCGGGGTGGCCCGCACTCCGTAGAGCCGGGTGACCAAGGCGGTTTGGTCCAGCAAGACCGGGAGAGCGAGGTTGTGACGCCGTACGTGTGCGTTCACTCTCTCTTTGTTTTCTAAAATGTTGACGGCCAGCACTTCCAAGCCTTGGTCGCGATACTGCGCCCGGATCGCCTGGAGCTCCTGCATCGACGGGACGCAGTAATGGCACCAAGTGGCCCAAAAATAGACGATCACCGGGCGGCCCGCAAAGGACGAGAGCGAGACGGGGCTGCCGTCGAGATCAGGGAGCGTAAAGTCCGGCGCAGGCTGGTCCAGCGACGCGGTTTGGTCCGGCGCCTCTTGGGCGACGACGTGGGCCGCCGGACCGGGATAGGGCGCGGGCCGGGTAAGCCACAGGCCGAAAAAAAGCGCCACCGCGGCAAGAGCGACCAAAAACACCCGGAGCCGGCGCCATGGAACGACGACTGAAACGAAAGAAGACGATAGCAACGGAGCACCTCACATCGCGGGCTATTGGGACTATATGGAGCGGCGGCGTCCGACATTCCCCCGAATTGACAGTGACCGTAGGAGAGTGGTAGGATAGGATGGATTTTGATGCGTAATAGCATGACGACCCGGTTTTTTCCCGACGTGGACGCGTGAAGGCGGCGAAGGTCGGGGTCGCTGCGCGCCCTAGGATCGATGTCGGAAAAAATCTCGATATAGAAAGGGGTTAGAGCCCATGTCTTCCGGCGGCGAGCGACGCTATCTGTTTACGTCCGAATCGGTGACCGAAGGCCACCCCGATAAAGTGTGCGATCAAATATCCGATGGCGTCCTCGACGCCATTTACGAGCAGGACCCTTACGCCAGGGTCGCTTGCGAGACGGCTCTAAGCCCTGGTCTCGTCTTTCTTATGGGGGAAATCACAACCAGCGCCAAGGTCGACGTGGCCCAGGTCGCCCGCCGGGTGATCGAGGAAATCGGCTATGTGCACCCGGAGTATGGGCTAGATGCCAGGAGCTGCGCGGTGCTCACGGCGATCAATCAGCAGTCGCCCGACATCGCGCGCGGCGTTGACAGGGCCTTGGAGGCGGAAGGCGGAGATCCTTACGACCGTGTGGGCGCCGGCGACCAGGGGCTGATGTTTGGCTATGCCTGCCGAGAGACGCCCGAGTTGATGCCGCTGCCGATCGCCCTCGCGCACCGGCTGGCCCGGAGACTGGCACAAGTCCGCAAGGAGGGCATCTTGCCCTACCTCCGCCCTGACGGCAAGACCCAGGTGACGGTGGAGTACAGGGGATATGAAGTTGTGCGGCTCGACACCATCGTGGTCTCGACGCAGCACGCCCCCGACGTGGAGGCGGAACAGATCCACCGCGACGTGATTCGGGAAGTGGTGCTCCCCGTCGTCCCGGAGGAGCTGATCGACGACCGCACCCGGTATCTCGTCAATCCCACGGGCCGGTTTGTCGTCGGCGGTCCGGCGGCCGACGCGGGGCTGACCGGGCGCAAGATCATCGCCGACACCTACGGCGGCATGGGCCGCCACGGCGGCGGTGCCTTTTCGGGGAAAGACCCGACTAAGGTCGATCGCTCCGGCGCCTACGCCGCCCGGTATGTGGCGAAAAACATCGTCGCGGCCGGCCTTGCCGACCGGTGCGAGGTGCAAGTCGCCTACGCCATCGGCGTGGCTCGCCCTGTTTCGTTTTCCGTCGACACCTTTGGGACGGGCGTCGTCGACGATGATACGCTCTCCGCGGTTGTCCGGGAAGTGTTTGACCTGCGCCCGGCGGCGATCATCGAACAGCTGCAGCTTCGCCGGCCTATCTACCGCCAAGTTGCGGCCTACGGCCACTTTGGCCGGACTGACCTGGACCTACCATGGGAACGGACGGATAAAGTCGAAGAACTCAAGCGCAGGATCGCCGGACTCAATCTGGTACGGTAAGTGCGGCCGGCGCCGGCCAAGGTGGCGGCGCGCGGCTGTGGTTTCGCCGAGGCGCTGGATCGCATCCCGGCGCAAAGTTTAGCCTGGCTTACCTCGGTTTAACCCGGCTTCACCCAGTGTGGTGGGCCGGGCTTTTTGTTTTGGGCTTCGATTTGAATCTTTGAACTGCAATTTTCGAGCTTACCCTCGCGCGGAAGTTTCCGCGGTTTAGATATTGTTATCGACAAAATTCGACATCATAAACATCTTGGCTCCATTATTATCAGATAGTAGAGGATAAGTTAACCACTAATGCAGCAAGGAGGTACGAGGTTGTCGGATTTTAAGGGATTTGCGATCAAATCAAATTGCACGAGGTGTCGCTGGATCTGGTGGAGTGGCCGTGGAGCGACAAGAGCATGGACGACCGCGATGTTCACCCTGTTTCTTGCGTTCTTCGCGGTTGGGACCTCCGTCGCGTGGGCAGCGAGCGTCGAGACAGGACAAACAACAGTTACCTTTAGCATCGCCGAGGCGATCGAGGTTGTCTCCTGGCCGCCAGCAGTGTTATCCCTTGGCAATGACGCAATCCCTGGGGTGCCGGTGGTGTCAACAATCTTGAACATCTCAGTAAAAGCCAACGCGCCGTGGGGTGTACAAGTCACCTCCGATTCGAACGATGGAACGCTACGTGAGTATGACACCAACGCCAGAGAATACGTGGCAGATGGCAGGAGAGTTGGTCCACTTGAGTGGGCAACTAACATGGGCGGGCCTTGGACTCCCGTAAGTGCATCTCCGACAGCGATCTTTTCTAATCAACCTCCTACGGGAGAAGACGGCGTGACCCGGGGTTTTCTCCTCCGCGTCACTCCCGATTTTGACGCTACCGCCCTGCCGCCCGGCCGGGAGTACCGCATTGTTCTCACGTATACGGCAGGTGTCGGGTATTGAAAAGGCGTCGCTGGTTTCAAGTTGTCGTCGTTCTGGTCGCGGTGTTCATCGGCTTGACGATGAACGCGGTCGCCGTGAGCGTGGTCATTTCTCCGGCGCGCCTTGAGGTGGAGGTGGAACCTGGGGGTTCCAAGGCGTGGTTGACTCTTTTCAACCGGGGCGAACAACCGGTCGAGCTACGCTTTTCCACCGGAATGGGCGGGCACGAGGAGGACGGCGCGCCGCTCTACTTCGACGACCCACAGGCGATGAAACAGAGCGCAGCGCTGGTGCGATTGGGCTCGAGCCGTGTCACTCTGGGTCCTGGAGCGATGCGGTCACTCTCCTTGGAGCTGCCGGCGGTTCCTGGAGCGGTAGCTGCGTACCCGGTCATCTTCGCGGAGGTTCACCCGCTCGATGAGAAGGAGTCGCTTCCGTCGTCGATGGTGCGCTCGGTGACGAGGCTCGCGATTCCGCTGCTGTTGACGTACACCTCCACCCGTGAGGAGCGGCGTCCAGACTTTGTCGTCGAAAGCGTGCGCGTCTTTCCGGGGGAGGATGGCCACGACTTCGAGGTCGACGTCACCGTGCGCAACGTGGGGAACGTCCACGACTGGGTGCGGGGCCGGGTGAGGCTGACCGGCAGCGACGGGGACGATCTGGGGCAGCTCCTGCTTCCCGAGCAGCGGGTCTTGCCGGGGGCGGTCCGAACCTTCAGGGCGCGGGCAAGTTTCCCGGCCGAGCCGGAGCCCCTTCGCGTCGTGGCCGAGGTGTACGGCGACGGCTGGAGGAGTGCGCCTTTCCCGTACACGTGGGCCGCAGGCGCCGAGCTTGCCAGGGGAGGTTTTAGCGACGGCGCGGGCGAGGAGACGTCGCGATGAGGCGGCGGTGGGACCCATCCGCCGCCTTTGCGGCGCTTCTTCCGGCGGCGATCGCAGTGCTTTTCTCAATCGCGCTGACGGTTGGGCTCGCTGCGCTGCAAGCGCGCTTTTCCCTGGTGGCCGCCAGCGGTGTTGGGCTTTCCCTTCACGGATCGGAAGCTCATTGGACGTTGCCCGAGCTTGTTCCCGGCCGCTCTGTGAGGCTTGCGGGAGCGCAGCAGCTCACTGTGGTTTCCGACGAACCTTGGGAACTGATCGTGACGTCCCGGGTCGTGGCCGGCGGCGAGAAGACGCCGATGGGCTCCTCGATTTTGGTGGGCGTGAGCCGCGAGGGAATGGGCACGCTCATCGGGCCGGGCGGTGAGCCTGACTGGGTCCGGGTTTCCTTGGATGAAGCCCGAATCGTTCAACGGGGCGGGCCGACGGGTCCTCAAGGCGAGGCGATCCGGGTCGACGTCGAGGTTCACCCCTCTTGGGACGATCCACCCGGAACGGCGATCGTCACCCAGGTAACGACTACCCTCGCTGCAGGGGACAACGCGCTCTTTGCCTACGTGCACCCCTCGGAAGTGCTCGCGGGGTATAGGGAGCCGCTAAGTTTCTGGTTTTTCGCTCCAACCGGTGGGGGCAAACGGGCGCTTGAGCCAGGCGAGCTTGTCCGGTTGGATGTTTGGAAAGACGACGTCGACCTTGTCGCGCAGCTCACCGCACCCGCGGGGGAAGGCCCGTGGCACGTCGTCGTTTGGCACAGCCTACCTGAAAGCGGGCTTGAGGCGGGCGTGTATCGCTTCCGCATCGTGCGAGAGGGAGAGGGTACGCTCCTCGCCTCGGGAGTGTTTTACGTGCAGGCGCAAGGCGAGGCGGTGCAACCCCTCGCGCTTGGAACGGCCCGGGCTGTAGCGACGGACGGTGTTGGGCCCGAGTCTTCTCTTGTCAGTTTTCCTGAGGTCAAGCTCGTTGTCGCGGGCGATCCTCCCCGGCCGGGCGAGCCTGTGGTCTGGTCCCTGACGGTGATCAACCCCGAAGGGGTCACTTTGATGGAGCTCCGGGCTGAAATCTGCCTTTCGCCGGGCTGGCGCATTGTCGACTCGGACGTCCCCAGGGTGTCGGGATGGGCGAGCTCGGTTGCGAGCGCCGGTTGGGATCGCTCCTGCGAGGTCTTGCTCTTGGGCACGCTGCAGGGGAACCGGCAAAAGAGGGTCCGGTTCAACGTCGTTGCCTGGGAGGGGGATCTGGCAAGGCTTCGCGAGGCGAGGAGCGACATGGTCATCCGGGTTACCGGGGCGCTCGAGCCTGGAGGCGATCGGGGGTTGCTTGCGGAAAGGCGCCTTCCGCTCTCGGTGGCTGAGGATCCGCTGCTCCTCCCGCCGGTAGAGATCTCGGGGAGGGTGTTTCTCGACCTCAACGGCAGTGGGGCGTACGAGGAGGGTGAACCGCTCGTCGCCGGAGCGAGTGTGTTGGTGGACGGCAGGCGCCTCGCCCAGACCAACCGGCGGGGAGAGTTCCGGTTTGAGATGGGCCACTACCCCTCGCTCATGTGGGCGGAGAGCCACCGGGGGACAAGCCTGCCGCGTTCTATTTCCGCCGAGGAGCTATGGATCGCGCATGGGCGCGTAGATCTTCCGCTCGTTCCGCCGGATGAAAGCGCTGCGGTGGGTCAGGATTCGGATCGAGATGGAAAGGCGCGGGGAACGGATGGCTCTAGTTCGGGGTACCTCGCGCTCTTGGGACATCTTGACGCCGGGAGCGACCGCCAAAGCGCTCAAACGACACTGCGGGCCGGAGTCGCGCATCCCGATGCCACCTTCTCGTTGGACCTTACAGGAGGTGCTGCGCGCGAAGCCGGTCGCGGCGCGGGCGAGACGCTCTTGGACGACTTGAGGTTTGAAGCGGCGGCTCGATCCGAGGGGGTTGACGTTGCCTTCCAGCTGCAAAGGGGCCTTGAGCGCGAGGTCAAGCTGGGGCTCTTGCGGCCGTCCAAGCCCGCCGAAGCCGCGTACCGGCTCAAGGTCGACCTCAAGCCCGAAAGAAGGGATGCGGGTGCGTCGATCCCGCCGGGGGAGATCGCGGGGCCGTACCGGGATTTGCCGGGAAGGCTGCAGCTCGGGATGGAGTGGGGCTACGCCGCCGGCGATCTTTGGACATGCAGCTTGCAAGAGGCGAGCGCGGCCTATGTTGCGCCGGGAAACCGTATTGCCTTGATCTCGACCCGGGGGCGTCACACCCGGGTCGAGCGGACCGGTCTCAAGGAGGGGGAGCCGCAGGAGCTCCGGTTGGAGGTGGACGGGGGAGTCGTGCTTTCGGGCCGGCGCTGGCCCTACTCCCTTGAGCTCTCAGGCGGACGGCCGCGGGAACTCTCGCCCTCGTGCGGCTTTTCTCCCTTTGACGGCTGGCGGTGGCATGCGGTGGCCGCCCCGCCGGTAGGAAACGCCCTGCAAGCCGTGTGGTGGTCGGGGATGGTCTGGCCCATGACTGCGGGAGAGGCGGGCTCAAAGGGCCAGGGGAGTGCCCATGAGCTGGGGATCACCTGGCGGCCGCTCACCATCGGCGCCGAGCGAGTCGACATCTCCACTGCGATCCAGTGGGAACGGGCCGAGGGAAGGCCGGCCGGGCCGGCTCGGCTTGCGGCGCGGCTCGGGAGCAGGCTGGCAGGGGTGCACGACGTGCGCCTTGAGGCGGGGGCGCTGGTCTTGGCGTCGACCGACAACCCCGATCACCTCTCCCGGGGTGACCGGCGCCTCGCGGTGAGCTGGCGAGTCACCCGGGGCCAGGTCCGGCCGTGGGCCAAGTACGAGATCATGGCGCCCTATGGCGAGGTGGACCAGGCCTATGAGCTCGGCGTCACGCTGAACCGCTCTTTCAGCTGGCCGGCTCCCGGGGAAACGGCGCCACTGCAGCTCAACACCGGCCTCCGGTTGAGCCGGGCGGTGGACCTGAAAGAGATCAAGGACAAGCTCAGGATCGACCTGCGGCGGGGAACGGCGCTCACCCGGCTGGAGTGGAGCGGGACGGCGGCGGGCGATGGCTCTGCGGCGTTTTGGCGAGCCAACGCATACGAAAAAACAGATTGGCGCTTCCTCATCGAAGGGGATACCGCCGATGGTCGCTGGGAGTGGGGGCTCGAAGTCGACGGGAAGGTCAACCGGGACGACGGCGAGCTGGAGGCCATATTCGTCGTGGGAGGAAACTGGAGCTTCGGCCGGTGGCAGGCTGGCTGGGGACGGGGAGCGGTGCATGAGAAAGGAGCGTGGCAAGAGTACACCACCTCCGTGCTCCGAGCGGCAGCGTCCAAGGGTCCCTGGACGGGACGGGCTGAAGTCCAGCGCAAAGTGGGAGTGCACGACACGGCCTTGCAGCACGCTGCGTACCATATTTCGATCCGCCGGCACATCACCGGCCCGTGGGCCGTGGCGGCGAGCTCTTCATGGACGGTCACCACGGGCGGGCGCAAGGACCTGCGGTACGGCATCGGGCTGGAGCGAGGCCTTTCTCCCGGGGAGCAAGGACCCGTGCTTCGCGTCGGCCTCGTGTGGGATGTGCAAGACGGGCTTTCGCCGGGAGGAGCGGCAGAAAACGGCGCCGGGGCTCAAGCGGTGTCTTGGACGGAGCTGCCGGCTGGGGCCGGAGCTTTGACCGGGGTTTTGACCGGCGCGTCGGCGAGGCACCAGGGGCCCCGCCTTGAAGTCTCTCTCGCTCTGCCGTACCTTTGGTAATGAAAAGGAGGCCATGCCCGCGCGTGGAAGTGAAGCGTGTGGAAGCCATGGTGCACCTGTCCACGAGGAGGATCGCGCCCGTTGAGCAAATATCGAGCTGATATCGGTGTCTTTGGCGGCACTGGATTTTACGAGTTCTTGACCAACGTTGAGGAAATTTGGATTGAGACCCCTTACGGGGCGCCCAGCGACAAGGTGGCGCTCGGTGAAGTGGGAGGCAAGCGGGTCGCCTTTTTGCCCCGGCACGGGAAAGACCACCGGATCCCGCCGCATCTCATCAACTACCGGGCAAACCTTTGGGCCATGAAGGAGCTAGGTGTCTCGCGGATCATCGGCCCGTGCGCCGCGGGAAGCCTGCAGCCCCACATCAAGCCGGGGGATCTGGTGGTCACCGACCAGTTTGTCAACCGGACGTGGGGGCGAAAAGACACCTTTTACGAAGGGCCTATCGTCACCCATGTGAGCCCGGCCGATCCTTATTGCCCCGAAATGCGAGCGCTGGCCATCGAGGCGGCCAAGGAAGAGAAGATCAACGTGCATGAGCGGGGCACGGTCGTGGTCATCCAGGGGCCGCGGTTTTCCACCCGGGCCGAGAGCCAGGAGTACCGCAGCCACGGGTGGGAAGTGATCAACATGACCCAGTACCCCGAAGGTTACCTGGCCCGGGAGCTCGGCATCTGCTACGTCAACATCGCGTTGATCACCGACTACGACGTAGGCACCTTGGAGCATCCCGAACCGGTGAGCCACGAAGCGGTGATGATCGCCTTTAAGCAAAACATCGAAAAGCTGCAAAAGGTGCTCTTCCGTCTGATCGAAAAGGTGCCCGTCGACGAGCGCGCTTGCCAGTGCGCCGACGCGCTGAAGTCGGCCCGGGGATAGGCGCTGGCCGATGTGGAGCCGGGTTGGGTACACGCTTCTCCCCATCGGGTATATGGGGCTCTTGTATTACCTGTCGTCGATCCCCGGAGGCGAGATCGAGGAGATCGGGATCCGGATCCCTGATTACCTCTTGCACGCGGCTGCTTACGCAGTCCTGGCCTTGTTGCTTCACGCCGCGCTTCGCCGCGCGTGGCAAGCGCCGCCCCGGACGGCGTGGTGGATCGCCTGGATGGTCGCGGTCGTCTACGGGGTAACCGACGAGTATCACCAAAGCTTTGTCCCCGGACGGGACCCTTCGTTAAAGGACCTGGTCGCGGACGCCCTCGGGGCCGCGATGGCCCTGAGCCTTTGGACGCGCTGGGCAAATCGCCACGGACGGCAACCCCAACTTCGTCTTGGGAGCCGACGGCGGCCATGACAAGATCTTTGATCGGCACCGCCTGGAGGCGGGCCCTCGGACAGAAGAACTGGCGGCGATCGGTCTTAGGCGCCTGCGTGGGGCTATTGATCGCCGCCTTGATCCTTCTCCTTACACAGCTGGGACTGCTGGACGCTTTAGAATGGTTGACGCTCGACGCCCGTTTCATCGCTCGTTACCTGGTCGCGCCGGAGCCTGAGCGCAGCCCTGTGACCGTGGTCGCCATCGACGACCGATCCGTGCTCGAGTACGGCCGCTGGCCCTGGCCCCGGGCGGTTCAAGCGGAGCTGTTTACGGCCATCCTCAACGCGAACCCTTCGGTGCTGGGTGTCGACATCATCTATTCGGAGTTGGACGACGCGTGGGCCGACAGCCGCCTCGCCAGGGCTTTGGGCCAGGGGCAGGCGCCGGTGGTGCTGGCGCTCGCGCGGGCCGGCGACCGGGAGCTCATCCCGGACGATACCTTTCTTTCGCCCAACGTCCGTGTGGGCCACATCAACACCGTCGTCGACGGGGACGGCGTGGTCCGTCGCTTCGCTTTCGAAGTGAATACGGCCCAGGGGCCGGTCAGAGCCTTTAGTTGGATCGTCGCCTCGCTCGCCTCGCGGGCGGGCGAGGGAGGGCTGAAAGCCCCGCCCCTGGACGCCTCTGGAAGGCTCCTCGTCAATTACCGGCTCGCGGGTTCCGGCGGCCGCCTTTCGGTCGACAGCATCGCGGAGACAGTCTCCGCCGCCGACGTCTTGGCGGGGCGCATGCGCAGCCGTCTTGCCGGCCGCCCCGTGCTGGTGGGGGTGACGGCCGCCGGCCTTGAGACCCACGACCGGCACCTGACGCCTCTACGTCCTCTCGGGAGCATCCCCGGTGTCTATATCCACGCCGCGGCGGTCTCGTCTTTCCTCGACGGCCAGTACATCCACCGCACAAGTCCTTGGATGGGCGCGCTGGCGGCGCTCGCCACCGGGATCATCATGGGCGCTGCCGCTTTTGGTTTGGGGCCGTGGAAGGCGAGCGGCGTCTTTTTGGGCCTGGTGCTCGCGAGCGGCGGGACGGCCCTGTGGCGGTTTACCGCCGCCGGCACGTGGGTGCCGGTGGCGCCCGTCTCTTTGACGCTGATCGTTACCTACGCGGTGGGATTGTGGGTTACCCGGCAGCAGGCCGAACGGGAGGCGCAACGGATCCGGGAGACTTTTCGCCGGTACGTCGCCCCGGAGGTGGTCGACATCCTGCTTGAGGATCCGGGGATCGCCGAAACCCAAGGCGCTCGCCGCGAGGTGACCATCCTCTTTGCCGACGTGAGAGGATTTACGGGCTACGCCGAAGTGGAGCGGCCCGAAGACGTGGTATTGAGGCTCAACCGGTATCTCGAGATCATGACGGAGTCGGTGTTGCTCCACGGCGGGATGGTCGACAAGTTCCTCGGCGACGGGTTGATGGCGGTCTTTGGCGCTCCCATCCCCTCCGAGGATCACGCAGAGCAGGCGGTCCGGGCTGGCCTCCACATGCTTCGCCGGATTGAACTGGAAAAAAAGGTAACTTCTGGAAGGAGGGAACGTCTGGAAATCGGCGTAGGGATTCACACAGGGGAAGCGATTATCGGCTCGGTCGGCTCGTGGCGGCGCCAAGAGTACACGGCCATCGGCGACGCCGTCAACGTCGCTTCGAGGCTGCAAGAGCTCGCGCCGCCGGGGACGGTCGTGGCCAGCGAGGAGACCATGGCGCAGGTGGGAGGGGGCGTCGCCATGCAGGTGACTCCCTTGGGGGCGACTCACCTTAGGGGGCGGGCCAAACCCGTCGAGCTCTACCAGCTGACCCCTGGCCGTTCCGTCATTGCCGCTAGCGATCTCAAGGACGTCGATGATCTGGTACCTCCAGATGATCCTGCTGCTTTCGAGTAACTTTTTCAAACGGTGACCGTGGTCACAGACACGCTGAAGAGATTGGATGACACTGAAGCTGGGATGGTAGATGGGATGGTCGGGCTCGAGGCTTACCAATCTGGTTGGCGGGGTGGTATCGATGCGGGAAAGGGTAGGATGGGCGGCTGCCGCCGCGTTTCTTGTCGTGCTCGCTCTCCTTGGCTCCCTCTGGTCGAACCCCTCCGTCTTGCTCGCCAATGCTTTAAACGGTGAAGAAATCCTCCTTCAAGATGAAACGCCCATCGCGATCGTCATCGCGTCCTATGGCAACGTCTCGGTCATCCGCGACCGGGGCACGCCCGACGAACGCATGATGTCGCCGGTCAAGCCGGGACTTTTGCTTTTCCGGGGCGATCAGATCTGGACCGGTGAAGACAGTTGGATCGAAGTGGAGTTTGAACACACCGCGCGCGTCCGGGTCGCGCCCAGCAGCCGTGTCGAGGTCGTCACGGGGCTCCTGCGGGAGGTGGACCCCGAGACGGGGGAGCAGCTGCCGACCCTCCGCCTTTGGGTGGGAAGGGTCTGGGTCCATGTTGCCGAGGCGCTCAGCCGGCTCCGAAACTTTTCGGTTGAAACGCCCAGCGCGATCGCGGGGGTGCGAGGCACCCTCTTTGCCGTCGACGTGGGCGTGACGGGCAGGACCATTGTCTCAGTGCGCGAAGGGGTTGTCGCCGTGGCGAGCCCCCTTGCGCCCCGCAACGAGTACCTTGTCGGAGTGGGTGAGGAGATCGAGGTCTTGCCGGAGCAAGAACCCGTGGGTCCACGCCTCCTGGGCGCCGAGGAGTCGCGGCGTTGGGGCGAGATGCAGCCGTGGCTCAAAGAACAAGAGGAGTGGAAGGCCTCCCGCCGGGAGCAGGCCCAAGGGGGGCTTTTTGGGTTCTTCTCCCGGTTGCTGCGGCCCGGAAAGGAGCAGGGCGCCGAAGAGGGGTTAGAGGAGCCGCGTTCTCAAGCGGCGGGCGGCACGCCGGCGAGCAGCGGCGGCGGCCCGGAGCTGGTGGAGGGCGCCGGTGAAGCTGGATCCGGCGGTGACGGTGGAAACTCCCGCCAACCGGACGGTTTTCGCTTTCATTTTCCCACCCCGGTGTGGCCTCCCGGACCCATCCCGACACTCCCCAGCTTGCTGAGCTACAATGGGGAGGATTCGCCGGGCGACGCGACCGGCGATTCGATCGCCCCGCCGGCTCCGGACGAGCCTCGCCGCCGGGACGAAGAGAGGGACGGCGCGGAAGGCGGCGCAGGCGATAACACCCAGCCGGGGCGGGAAGCGATCGCCCGGACTGCGAGCGTCGCAAGCCGGGCCGCCCGGCAGGACGATGCGCCTGCCGCGGCCAGTGTATCTGTAAGCTCCACCTACGATGAGCCGCCCCGGGAACGGGTGGTCGACGCCGATCGCGGCGGCCCGCCCGGACATGCCCGCGCGGCGGAGGTGAGGGAGGCGCGGGGGGCGAGCGCGGCGTTGGAGCAGGGCATGAGCGACGACGACCGGGGCCGCAGCGCCGGCGGGGACCGCGGCTCGAGCTCCAACGATCATCGCCCTGACAAGGATCGCGATGATCGCGGCTCACAACAAAACAATGGACGAGGCCGTAGCCAGGACGAAAAGAGTGGCCCAAGTGCTGGTGACGACCGGGGCAAGGGCGAACGGGACGAGCGCAAGTCAGGCCCCAATAACGGCAACGAAAATGGGAAAGGCCAGGGGGCGAAGGGGCGCGGCGAGGAACAGCGCGATGAAAAACGCGACGAGAAAAACGCCGCTCCGCAGGGCCAGGTTCCCGGTGAGCGGGGGCGTGAGCGCGCGCCCGGGCTGCAGCATGCGCCCGGCCAGCAGAAAAAGAGTTCCGGCGGCCAAACCAGTGACGACGCTGCTGAGGATGCCGACCAGGGCGACTAGGCGCGTCGGAGGAGGCAAAGGGCCCCTTGGCAATCGAACGTAAAAGCTTACTCAGGGAAGTGCCCCTCTTTGCGGGGCTCGAAGACGAGCACATCGCCGCGCTCGCGGCCATGCTGGTTGAAAAACGGCACCGCAAGGGGAGTGTCATCTTTTTTGAGGGCGATCCGGGAGACGCCCTCTTTATCGTCGCGTCGGGGATGGTCAAGATCTACCGGGTGGCCGAAGACGGCCGGGAAAAGACCCTGGCCATCTTGGGGCCGGGCGACATCTTTGGCGAGATGGCCCTCTTGGATGAAGAGCCCCGCTCGGCCATCGCCGAGACCTTGGAGGCGACGACGCTTTTCTCGCTACACCGCAAGGAGTTTCTCGCCTTTTTGTCGGCCAACCCCGCCCGGGCGATTCACATCATCAAAGTGCTGTGCGGCCGGCTGCGCCAGGCCAACGCCCAGGTGATGGATGTGATCTTTCGCGATGTGAAGAGCCGGGTCGCCCGCACCCTCTTTGACCTCGCGGAGCGGCACGGCACCCGCAGCCCGCAGGGCGTGCGCATCGAGCTTAAGCTGACCCATCAGGAGCTCGCCAACCTGGTGGGGACCGCCCGCGAGACCATCACCCGCATCTTGGCCGAGTTTCAAGACGCCGGTTGCCTCACGGTGGAGGGCCGGCATCTGGTGATCCGCGACCAGGAGGCGTTGGACGCCTTTGCCCTGGCGGAGTGACCGGAGATTTCGAAAAGGCTCCCGGAGGGATTTCAAGCCTTCGGCGCAGAAAGCTAAAAGGTGGTTTGTCACTTAGGCCCAAGGGATTGGCGGAAAGAGGAACGGACACGGATGCGGCAGAGACGACGCCTCAATGCTAGCGCCATCGACGAGATTTTGAAGGAGACCCTAGGCGCTCTTAAAGACGCGCGGGAGCAGATGTTTGAAATCGCCGAAGCCGCCCGGGCCGAGTACCAAAGGCTGAGCCACGCGGTCCAGGAGCTTCGCCGCGAAGTGCAGGCGTCGATCGAGGCTGTCGACCGGCTGGAGCGGGAAGCCCGCAAAGCCCGTCGGCATTTGGCCAGTGTCAGTCAGGATTTCTCCCGCTACTCGGAGCGGGCGATCCGCGATGCTTACGAAGCTGCGGAGCGGCTGCAGGTCGAGCTGAGCGTGGCGCGGGAACGGGAGAGCGCCCTGCGAAAAAAGCGGAACGAGCTGGAGCGGAGCCTCCTCAACGTCAAAAAGCTGATGGAAAAGGCGGAGCAGATGGTCTCCCGGGTGGGCGTGGCGATGGATTACCTCCACGGCAACATCGAACGCATCGCCGACCACTGGGAGGGCATCAAAGCCCGTTCGCAGATGGGCGAGCGGATCATCCGCGCCCAAGAGGAGGAGCGCCGCCGCGTCGCTCGCGAGATCCACGACGGCCCGGCCCAGGCCATGGCCAACGTGGTCTTGAGGGCTGAGATCTGCGAACGGCTCCTCGAGGCGGGCCGTCCCGAGGTGCAGCAAGAGCTGTCGCAGCTCAAGACCACGGTGACTGAGAGCCTGCGGGAGCTGCGCCGGATCATTTTTAACCTCCGGCCTATGGCCCTGGACGACCTAGGGCTTGTGCCGACGCTCAACCGGTACCTGGAAAACTTGCGGGAGCAGGAAGCGGCCCCTGTCCGCCTCACCGTCAAGGGGCCCGAGGTCCGCTTGGGCTCGATGCAGGAAGTGGCTGTCTACCGCATGGTGCAGGAGGCAGTCAACAACGCCCGCAAGCACGCGCAAGCCAGCTCCATCGAGGTGACGCTGGAGTTTGTCGACAACCGTTACCTCGTGGTCACTGTCGAGGACGACGGGGTCGGCTTTGACGTCCAAGCGCTGCAGGCCGAATGGGCGGACCGGGAGAGCTTCGGCCTCATGAGCATGAAGGAAAGGATCGAGCTTTTAGACGGGGAATTTTTCGTCTCGAGCGCCCAAGGCCAGGGAACCCGCATCGTCGCCAGGGTTCCCTTTGGCGATGAAACAGGCCGTGAGGACGAGACGAGCCCTGCTTCGTGAGGTTTCAACCTGCGGGATCATGAGACGGACGTCGGTGGGAGGTGGGACGATTGGCAGAGCCCATCCGTGTGCTCATCGCAGACGATCATGCGCTGCTCAGGGAGGGTTTGCGCAAGATTCTCGAACTGGAAGATGACATCGCCGTCGTCGGCGAGGCGGTCGACGGCCACGACGTGGTGGAAAAGGCCCGCGCGCTTCGCCCCGACATCGTATTGATGGATATCAACATGCCGGGTGGCGGCGGGCTAGCTGCCACGCGCCAGATTTGCGGGTCGCTTCCCGAAGTGGCGGTGATCGTGCTCACCATTCACGACGACGAGGAGTACATTGTGGAGCTGGTTCACGCTGGCGCCAAGGGATACCTCCTCAAGGACGTGGATCCCTCCCGGCTGGTCGAGGCGATCCGCTGCGTCCATAGAGGCGAAGCGTTCATCCCCTCCAACCTGGTGACCAAAGTCCTCAAGCAGCTGCACCGCCATTCCCGTCGCAGCACCGATCCTCCGCCCGCCAAGATTTCCTCCAGGAATAACCGGCCCTCAGCTCTCCGCGAGCCCCTCACCGAACGGGAGCTTGAGATCTTGCAGCAGATCGTCGAGGGCCACACCAACAAAGAGATCGCCCAGACGCTTTTTATCTCCGAAAAGACCGTGAAAAACCACGTGACCAACATCCTAAGAAAGCTGGACCTTTCCGACCGTACTCAAGCCGCGGTCTTTGCCATCCGGCACGGCCTGGTGCGGGTAAACTAGCAGCTCCCCGCTCACATTGGCCCCCAGCTCTCAGTCACGCCTGCTCCACCCCCGAATAGTATGAGCGAGAACAAGTGATACCTTCGGCCTCGGGGGTACGCCACATGGAGCATTCTTTGGAGAGAAAGAAAAGATTGCTGGAAGAGCTGTCGGCGAGGGAGCTCGACGTTTTGAAATTGATCGCGAAAGGGTTTAGCAACGACGAGATCGCTCGTACCCTGTTTATCAGCCCCCATACGGTGAAAAATCACGTCAGTAATATATATCGAAAAATGGGCATGGATGACCGCACCCAGGTCGCGATCACCGCTTTGCGGCTGGGTCTTGTGCCCCTGGAAAAGATCAATGGCGACGGCTAGTAGGGCTTGGTTCGCGTCCGCCGTGTCCAGGCCGGCGCGCTTTCAACTCGCGTGCCCTGGCGCGGGCGTTCGAGGAGCGCTGGCCCAAACCGGCGGCCCGCGAGAGCGACCCAGCATGGCGGCCGGCGGCAGCGGTCGCAAGCGGCGGCCCGCACAAGAGATCGCGGCTTTCGGGCGAAGCACTCCGGGGAGGCGGAAGAAGGCTCCGAGCTGGGCGAGGAGCAGGCTAAGAGGGTGAGATGCCAGGAGGACGCCCTGCTTCGTCGAAGTGTGGAGCGAAGATTGGGAAAGGGACGTGCGGCGTGGCCATCTTGCGGGGCGATGTCAGCCGAATTACATACCGCGACGAAGCCACCCACTACACCGTAGCCAAGCTCGAGGTGGACATGCCCTCGGGCGAAGGTACAAGCCGTGCCGTCGAGGTGACCATCGTCGGCCGGTTTCCTTCGCTGGTGCCCGGCGAGTGGCTGGAGGTCGAGGGCGAGTGGTATGTGCACAGCGAGTTTGGCCGGCAGTTTCGCGTCACCGGCTTCCGCAAGGCCCCGCCGGTAACGGCCAAGGGGATCGAGCGGTACCTCGCCTCGGGGGCGGCGAAAGGGATCGGGCCCAAGCTCGCCCAAAGGCTCGTGGCCAAGTTTGGCGAGCGTACGCTGGAAGTGATTGAAAAGGAGCCCCACCGCCTCCTGGAGGTTGAGGGGATCGGCGCGCAAAAGAAAAAGGCCATCGCCAAGGCCTTGCAGGAGGAGCGGGAGGCCCGGGAGGCGCTGGTCTTTCTCCAAAGCTACGGCATCACGCCGGGCATCGCCAACAAGATCTACCGGCGCTACGGGCCCGACACCATCGCGACGGTGCGGGAAAACCCCTACCGCCTGGCCGACGAGATCTTTGGCATCGGTTTTAAGACGGCGGACGCCATCGCCCAAGAGATGGGCGTCGGTCCCGACGCGCCCATCCGGGCCCAGGCGGCGTTGGTGTACCTTTTGGGCCAGGCGGGAGCCGAGGGGCACGTGTACCTGCCAAAGGAGCGGTTGATGGCCCAAGCCGAAAAGATGGGGATTCCCAACGCCGCGGCGGAAAAAGCTTTGAAAGAGCTTGCCGCTCGAGGTGCGCTGGTCTGGGAGGCCGGGGAGCAAGCTGGCGCTCTCCCAGGGTCTGGCGGCCCTGGCGCGAGCGCTCGGGCGCAGGGGCGCGAGCTTTCGGGGCAATCGCTGGGGGAGCAGCGCGTGGACGGCCAAGCTCCCGGCGAGGGCGCCGAGCCCCAGGAACGGGAGGGGCGCGTCTACCCTGCGGCGATGCACCGGGCGGAGGTGGAGGCGGCCCGCCGTTTCGCCGAGTTGTGCTACGACGCGCGCCTTCCTCTGGAGTACGGGGCGGTTGAGCCGCACGAAAAAGCGTCAGAACCTCCCGGAAGCCTCGCCGCGGCAGCCCATGCTCCCAGCAGCCCTCACACCACGGCTCGCTCCCCCGCCGGCACCCTCACCGCCGAACAGCGGGAGGCTGTCCGCAAGGCGACCGAGCCGGGGCCGGGGCTTCTCGTCATCACCGGCGGGCCGGGAACGGGGAAGACCACCACCCTCCGGGCCATCGTCGCCGCCTTGGAAAGCCAGGGCCGCGCCTACTACCTCGCCGCGCCCACGGGACGGGCGGCCAAAAGGCTTCAAGAAGCGACGGGCCGCGAGGCGCGCACGCTGCACCGGCTGCTGGAGTATACAGGAGGGTCCGACGGCGTCCCCCGCTTCCAGCGCAACGAGCGTCAACCCCTGGACGCCGACGTGGTCATCGTCGACGAGGCGTCGATGATCGACTTGCCGCTTGCCTATTACCTTCTGCGGGCGCTTCCCCAAAAGGCGAAACTCATCTTGGTGGGCGACGCGGACCAGCTCCCCTCGGTGGGACCGGGCAACGTCCTCCGCGACCTCCTTTCGACGCCGGGAGTGCCCTCCATCCGCCTCTCCCAGGTCTTTCGCCAGGCGGAGACCAGCCGCATCGTCGTCAACGCCCACCGGATCTTAAGGGGCCAGAAACCCCTCTCGGGCGGGGAGGGGAGCGACTTCTTCTTTCTCCCTGAGAGCGATCCCGAAAAGGCGAGGGAACTCATCCGCGACCTCGTCGCCAGGCGGCTGCCCAACTACCTTTCCTGCGATCCCAAGATGGGTGTCCAGGCGCTGGCGGCGGTGCGCCGGGGTCCGTTGGGCGTCGCGAGCCTCAACCAGATCTTGCAGGAGGCGCTCAACCCGCCGCGGCCCGGGGCTCCCGAGGTGCGGGTGGGGGACGAAACGCTCCGCCCAGGAGACCGCGTGATGCAGGTGAAAAACAACTACGACAAGATGGTGTTTAACGGCGACATCGGCGTCGTCACGGCGGTCGACCCCGCAGAACGCGTGGTGGAAGTGCATTACGCAGACCGGGACGATCCGGAGCCGGTGGTGTATGAGAGCGCGGATCTGCGCCAGCTGACCCTGGCCTACTGCATCAGCGTGCACAAGAGCCAGGGAAGCGAGTACCCCGCGGTGGTGATGCCTGTCACCTGGGTGATGCCCGCGCTGATGCACCGCAACCTCCTTTACACGGCCATCACACGGGCCAAGCGGCTGGTGGTGCTCGTGGGGCGGGAGGACGCCCTGTGGGCGTATGTCCGCAACGTCAAGGCCGAGGCGCGCTACACGCGCCTTGCCGAGCGGCTCGCCGCGCTTTTGGGGAGCGCCCCGGATGCGCGTTTTCTAAGCCGCGCCGATGCTCTTTCGGATCAGCGCTGGAGCAAGCCTCAAGCAAGGGAAAGGAGAATGGCGTTTGATTAAAGTCAGCGTCATCACGGACGAGATCGGGCAGGATTTTGAGCGCGCGCTCGACGTCGCCCTCGAGCACCGGGTGCGCCACGTCGAACTGCGGGCTCTGTGGGACACCAACGTGGCCGATCTTACGCCCGAGCAGGTGGCCCGGGCCAAGGAGCTTTTGGACCAGCGCGGCATGCGGGTCGTCGCCATCGCCGGGCCCGTCTTTAAGTGCCATTTGAGCGAACAGCTCCGGGGCGGGGGCGGCGACACCTTTGGCCACGCCGAAGACGCGTCGATCCAAGAGCACCTCGCCATCCTCGAGCGGACCTTTGAGATGGCCGAAGCCTTTGGCACCGACCTAGTCCGCACCTTCGCCTTTTGGCGGGCGGGCGATCCGACGCCCGAAATCTACGACGAGATCGAAAAACACCTCCGGGAGGCGCTCCGGCGCACCGAGGCCCGGGGCCTCAAGCTGGTGCTCGAAAACGAGCACGCTTGCTTTATCGGGACCGCGGGCGAGTCCATTGAAATTTTGAAGCGGATCCAGTCGCCTTCCTTCGGCTTGATCTGGGACCCGGGCAACGCGGCCCACTTGGAGCCCGCCAGCCAGGTCTTCCCCGGAGGGTACGAGCGGATCAAGGAAGAGGTGGGCGTCGAGCGCATCTTCCATGTGCACTTGAAAGATCCCGTCACCACCGGCGAAGGCGTGGTCTTTACCGAGTTTGGGAAAGGCGAGATCGACTACCGCGGGCAGCTGGAGGCGCTGGTCCGGGACGGTTATGCGGGCGCGGTCTCCATGGAGACCCACTGGCGGCCCAAGGACATGAGCCGGGAGCAGGCGACGCGCCTTTGCCTCGACGGGCTGTGGCGGCTCATTGAGGAGGCGGGGGTTAAAGAGCATTTTGAGTAAAATTCCATGGGTTATCCGTGTGTTATAATGGGCACGGAAGGTCGATTTTGCCAGCGGAAAGAGGGTTCGACCCATGTACCCGCCCGTAGCGATCATCGGCGCCGGGCGAGTCGGCACGGCGATCGGCGCCCTCCTTCACCGGCGGGGGCATCCGATTCGCGGCGTTGTGAGGCGCACCCATGAAAAGGCCGAGGAGGCTGTGCGCCTGATCGGGGCGGGGACGCCCACCACCGATCCTGTGGAAGGCGCCCGGGGAGCGGAGATCATCTTGATTACCGTCCCTGACGGCGCCATCCATGACATGGCGGCGGTGCTGGGAGCCGGCCTGGATTTTGGCCCGGCCCATCTCTTGATCCACACCAGTGGCGCCCTGCCGGCGGACGCCCTCCGGGCTCCGGGCACCGAGCGGGCGCTCCTGCTATCGCTGCACCCGATTCAGACCATCGCCCACCCGGGAAGCGCCGAGCAGCTCGCGGGGTCGGCCTTTGGCCTCGAAGGGGAGCCTGAGGCGATCGCGCGGGGCCGGGAATTGGTCGCGGCGATGGGGGGCGTCGCTCTGGTCATTAAGCCGGGGCAAAAGGCGCTCTACCACGCCGCGTCGTGCGTTGCGAGCAACTACCTGGTCGCGCTGGTCGAGGCCAGCCTCGAGCTCTTTGAGCTCGCCGGGATTCCCAAACGCGAAGCCCTCAAAGCGGTGGGCGGGCTGCTCCAAGGGACGATCGACAACCTCGAGCGCCTTGGCATCCCCGGAGCGCTCACCGGGCCCATCGAGCGGGGCGACGTCGAGACGATCCGCCGGCATCTTAAAGCGCTAGGAAGGATTGGCGAGGAAAAGGTGAGGGGGCGGCTCAAAGCTCTCTACCGCACGCTGGGTTTGGAGACGCTCCACGTCGCGGCGCAAAAGCCCGGCGGTTTGACGGAGCGCCACCGGGCGATCCGCGATCTTCTCATGGGGCTTCAAGTTGAAAAGGAGTGAAGGCGATGTCCTCTCATCCTTCTGGTGCAGGGCAAGCGAAAAACGCAGAAAAGGCGAAGAGCGCGGCAGAGCCAAAGGAGAGGGAAGCCAAGGTGACGGTTCCGGCCGTCCGGGCCATGAAAGCCCAAGGGCGGCGGATCGCCATGGTGACAGCCTACGACTACGTCACCGGCCGGCTGGTCGATGAGGCCGGGGCTGACATTGCGCTGGTGGGCGACTCCCTGGCGATGGTCGTGCTCGGGCACGAGACGACGCTTCCCGTCACCGTGGACGAGATGCTGCACCACACGCGGGCGGTCCGCCGGGGCGTGAAGCGGGCGCTTTTGGTGGCTGACATGCCTTTCGGCAGCTTTCAAGGAAGTCCGGCTGAGGCGGTCAACAACGCGGCCCGCTTTCTCAAAGAGGCGGGGGCCGAGGCGGTCAAGCTCGAGGGCGGCATCAGGATCGCGGAGACGGTGCGCCAGTTGACCCAAGCGGGCATTCCCGTCATGGGCCATTTGGGCCTGACCCCTCAATCGGTGCTCCAGTACGGCGGGTTTAAGGTACAAGGGCGCGAAGAAGCCCAGAGGCGGGCGCTGGTCGAAGACGCCCGGGCGCTGGAGGAAGCCGGCGTCTTTTCGATTGTGCTGGAGGGCATACCGGCGGATCTCGCGCGTGTGATCACCGAAACCGTCAGCGTGCCGACCATCGGCATCGGCGCGGGGCCCCATTGCGACGGCCAGGTGCTGGTCGTGCACGATCTTTTGGGGTTGGTCGAAGACTTCCAGCCTAAGTTTGTCAAGCGCTACGCGGAGCTCGCTAAAGAAGCCCGCCGGGCCATCGAGGCGTACTGCCGCGAGGTACGGGAAGGCCTGTTTCCCACTGACGAGCACAGTTACCATTGATATTGGGTCATGACGGCAAGGCTTGCGCAGGAAAGGGGCCCGTCCATGAGACGTGTGACCACGATCGCAGAAGTGCGAAAAGCCGTGGCCGAGGCGAGGGCCCGCGGCGCCCGCATCGGCTTTGTGCCGACCATGGGAGCGCTCCACGCAGGCCACGGCGCGCTGATGGACGCCTCCGTCGCCGAGTGCGACGTGACGGTCGTCAGCATCTTTGTCAACCCGCTCCAGTTTGGCCCGGCCGAGGATTTTCACAAGTACCCCCGGGACCTGGAGGCAGATGAAGCCTTTTGCCGGGAGCGGGGCGTCGACATCGTCTTTGCGCCTTCCGATGAGGAGATGTACCCCCGGCCGCCACGGGCCTTTGTCGAGGTGGAAGAGCTCACCGCCGGCCTTTGCGGCGCCTATCGCCCGGGGCACTTCCGGGGCGTGACGACGGTCGTCACCAAGCTCTTTCACATCGTCCAGCCCGACGTCGCCTATTTCGGGCAAAAGGATTTCCAGCAAGCGGCGGTCATCCGGCGGATGGTGGAAGACCTCAACTTCCCGTTGGAAATCCGCACGGTGCCCACCGTGCGGGAGGCCGACGGCCTCGCGATGAGCTCCCGCAACCGCTACCTCAACCCTGAGGAACGGCGGGCGGCGACGGCACTGTACCGGGGCCTTGTGGCAGCCCGCGAGGTAATGGAAAAAGGGGAGCGCGATCCCGAAAAGGTGCGGGCCCGGGTCAGGGAAGTGTGGGCCGAGGAGCCCCTCGTCCGGGAGCAGTACATCGAAGTGGTTGACGCCGTCGATCTCAAGCCGGTAAGCTATATTGACGGCCAGGTGGCGGTGGCCGTGGCCGCGTTTGTCGGCACGACCCGCCTCATCGACAACATCCTCTTTCCCGAGACGGGAAGCTTGACGTGATGGAGGGGGTAGCGGTGTGGCGCACCCTATGTAAGTCCAAGATCCACCGTGCGAGGATCACCGATGCCAACCTGCACTATCAGGGGAGCATCACCATCGACGAGGAGTTGATGGAGCTCGCCGACATCGTGCCCTATGAAAGAGTGCAGGTCGTCAACGTCAACAACGGAGCGCGCCTTGAGACCTACGTGATGCCGGGCGAGCGGGGCAAGGGCGAGATCTGCCTCAACGGCGCGGCGGCAAGGCTCGGCGCGCCGGGCGATATCGTCATCATCATCTCCTACGCCATCATGAGCGAGGAAGAGGCCAAAGGATACGTCCCCCGCATCGTGCACGTGGACGAGCATAACCGGCCGGTGTAGGGCTGCCGCTGTGGAGCCAGCGGAAGGCTTGCAGCCCTCTCAAGTGGAAGAATGGCGAAAGTGTCGAAGCCAGCTTCCAAGAGCGACCAAAAAGGCCCCGCGCCACGGAAGGCGCAGGGCCTTTTCCCTTCGTTCCGGTCTATCCACACGTCGTTTGCTTATAGGCGTTAGAACGTGAAGGTGACGCCGGCGAAAAAGCCGCTCGCCGTAAAGGCGACGGTGTCGCCGCCCTCCTCAAAGGAAGCCCGGGAGAGCCGGTAGCCCGCTTCGGCTCCCAGGTTGGGCATAAACTGGTACCCAATGCTGGCCGAGAGGCCGAAGAGGCTGCCGTTTTCGTCGTGCTTGTTATCGTCGATCTCGATCGTCGCGGAGGGGACGAAGTACGCCTTGCCGCTCAGGGCGATGCCGTTGCCAAGGTGGGTACCGCCCATCGCGCCGATGGCAAGGCCCGACGCGCTGCGGGACTCAATGGGTCCCTTCGTGACATCCGAATACGAGGCAGACGCCCAGCCCGCTGCCACCGCGATGTTTTCATGGACGCGGTAGCCGACCAAAAGGTCGAGGGCGCTCGCCGTGTGCTCGTCGTCGGTTTCCGACCCGCCCGGGACCTTGATCTTATCCGGCGAGAACGTCGCGTACGAGGCGCTGATGGCAATGGGCAGTTCGGCCAAAGCCGCGCCGCCAGCGATGTAGTAGCCCAGGGCCCCGCTGGAGAGCGCCTCGTCGTCATCCACGGTTTCCGTGAGGCTTCCCAGCAAGACTCCCGCGCTCACACCCACGTTGACGGCCGGATGAGTGTAGGCGACTTCCCCATTGGCGGCCGGCTGAGCGTAGGCGCCTGCCGACAGAGCGAGAAGCAACGCCAGCGCAAGGGTAATGCTTCGCATAGACTCACTCCTTCTCAGTCGTGTGAAATCACACCGCGTTGGGAAAAGCATTCGTTTTCGCGCGGGGGTTTCCTTCATCGAAGGCCTGTTTTGGTAGAATAGGTTTGTCCTAGGCAGGCGCTTTTTTGGCCGTTTTCGACCCGGACCTGGGGCGCAGCGTGACGAGGGGATGACGGGTTGTTTGCGAGGGAGCGACGGGGATTTGCGGGCGATCCAGCGAGCGGAGCAGGTTGAAACGCCTCTTGCGAAAACGGCGGGCCTTGTCAGCGGCGCGCTCCTCCTCCTTTCGTACCCGCCCTACGACCTCTCCTTTCTCGCCTGGGTTGCACTCACGCCCCTCCTCTGGCGGGCTCTCAGCCGGCCGGGGACCCGGGCCGTCGCCGGTGGGGCGCTCACGGCCGTCGGGGGTTTTTTGTGGGGCGCTGGCCTCTTTTACCCGCTGCTCTTTGTTGAAGAGGGAACCGCCGTGGAGCGCGTGGGCGGCTTTCTCCTGATCGGGCTCATCACGGCCCTGGTGCTCAGTCTCTTTGACCTCCTCGCCCAAACCGCCGCCCGCACCACATGCGAGAGGGGTCGCTGGTTTCTCGTTCCCTTGCTCGCTTCTGCATGGGTGTGCGTCGAGTACCTCGTCCGGACGCTGGTGGCGGGCTTTTCGACGTATTTGGGCGTGACGCAGTGGCAGGCCTCGCTCCCCTTAATCCTCGCTTCCTACGGGGGGATCTACGCCGTCGCTTGGCTCATCGTCGCCGTCAACGCGGCGCTGGTGACGGTGGGACTGGCTCTCGGGCCAAGGGCGGAAGGAAAGCTTCAAGACGGGTTCCTTGACAGAGCGGAGCCGCCCCCTCCCAAAAGCGAGGGAAGCGGCGCGAGAGAGGCGCCGGGCAGGTCCGAAAAGCGGAAGAGGCTGTCGGAGAGTCGGCTTTCGCATAGGGGAAGCCGGGACTGGCAAGGGAGCCGGGGCACGGCCCGGTGGGTTTTCCCGGTCCTCGGTGCTGCGACGCTTTGGGCCTTGTTGAGCGGGGGGCACGTGGGCCCGCTCAACCGGTTTGAACCGCCGGAGAGGATCGAGCCGCAGCTTGAAGGAGCGTTGGACCACGGAGGGCCTGTGCCAGCCGGGTTGCAGCCGGGCGACCAGCCGCTCCAGGTGGTGCTGGTCCAGCCGCATTTCACCCCGGCCCTCTATCGTGAGGCCCGGGACGAGATGGAAGCCCAGCGGGGGCTTTGGCGAAACGCTCTAGCCCAGGCGCGCCAGGCTCTCGAAAGCGCAAGCGGGCCGGGCGCGACCCTCGTCGTGCTGCCGGAGACAGTGGTGCACTATCCGGCGTGGGGTGATCCGGCCTTCCGGGAGAGCCTCGCGCGGCTCGCTCGGGAAAAAGACGTTCACTGGCTCGTCGGCCTGCCGCGGGCGCAAGCCCGTCCCACTCAAGCCGCGACAGCCGCCCCAACGGCCCCCGGCAGGCTTGACGAATCCCTTGATTTACGAGACCGCAACGCCGCCTTGTGGGTAGAAGCGAGCGGCGAGGGCCGGTTTGTGTACGACAAGATCTATGTCATCCCGGTGGCCGAAAGCCAGTTTGCGCCGGGGAGGCGCCCGGGCTTTATCGAGATCGCCGGACGCCGCCTGGGTGTGGGAATTTGCTCGGACGTGGTGGTTCCCGACCACGCCCTCGCGACGGTGCGGGCGGGGGCGGAAAGTCTCCATTACATTGCGAGCTTGGCGCATATCGGCGAGATCGCGTGGCTTGAGCGGGCTTTCGTTTCCATGAGAGCGGCGGAGCACGGCGTCACCGTCACCCAGACGGCGACGACGGGCCCCACGCTGATCGTCGACGGCCGGGGAAGGCTCGTCGCCGGGGCGGAAAGGGGAGAGCCCGCCGTGCTGGTGGCCAAAATCGAACCACGAAGCGGAGGGCCGACGCTTTACACCCGCTGGGGCGACTGGGTGGTGTTTGTCTCGGCGGTCTGGGTTTTGACGGCGAGCTTTGGGACGGGCGGTCGCCGCCTGGAGCGGTAAGGCGGGAACGCACGCGAAGCACGGAGGCCGCGGCCCGGGGGTCTCCGCAGGGATTTCCCTTGATGAAGAGGAAGTTTCCTGTAGTTTTAGACGTCCCAATTTTATGGCAGAGGAGGCCGATCGCCGATGGCTCAGCAACGCGATCTCTTTTTGGGAATCGACGTAGGCACCTCGGGAACCAAAGCGCTTCTGGTGACCGGCGACGGGCGCCCGTTGGAGAGCGCGACCGTGGAGTACCCGCTGCACTGGCCGCGGCCGGGATGGGCTGAGCAAGACGCCGAAGACTGGTGGCAGGCCACCGTCGAGGCGACCCGCCGGGTGCTTCGCAAGGCGGGCGTCGACGGTTCCGCCGTGGCGGCCGTGGGGTTTTCGGGCCAGATGCACGGCTCGGTCTTTTTGGATGAACGGGGCGAGGTGATCCGCCCGCCCATCTTGTGGTGCGATGTGCGCACCGCGGCGCAGTGCCGGACCATCACCGAAAAGGTGGGCGGCAGGGAGCGCCTGATCGAGCTCACGGGCAACCCGGCGCTCGAAGGGTTTACGGCCCCCAAGGTCGTCTGGCTCATGGAAAACGAGCCCGACGCCTACGCCCGCGTCCGGCACATCGTGTTGCCCAAAGACTTCGTGCGCTACCGGCTGACGGGCGAGCTGGCGACCGAAGTCTCCGACGCAGCGGGCACCCTCCTTTTCGACGTGGCCAAAGGCGAGTGGTCTCAGCCGGTGCTGGACGCTTTAGGGATCAAGCGGGAGCTTTTGCCCCCGGTGCTGCAGTCCTTTGACGTGGCCGGCAAGGTGACCGCCGAAGCGGCCGCGGCGACCGGCCTCCTCGTGGGAACCCCGGTGGTCGCCGGCGGCGCCGACAACACTTGCGGCGCCGTGGGCGCGGGGATCGTGCGGGAAGGGGTGTTTCTCTCCAGCATCGGCTCCTCCGGCGTCGTGCTGACGCCGTCGGATACCATGGCCAAGGATCCCGCCGGCCGGGTGCACACCTTCAACCACTCCACCGCTGGCCAGTGGTACCTGATGGGCGTGACGCTTTCGGCGGGGCTCTCCCTCAAGTGGTTTCGCGATCAGATGGGCCATGCGGAAAAGGCTATCGAAGCCGCGGGCGGTCCCGACGCCTACGACCTCCTGGCGGCCCAAGCGTCGCAGAGCCCGCCGGGAAGCCGGGGCCTCTTTTTCCTGCCCTACCTCAACGGCGAGCGGACGCCCCATGCCGACGCCAACGCCCGGGCCGTCTTTTTCGGCCTCTCAGGGGCGCACACCCGGGCCGACATGGTGCGTTCGGTCTTTGAAGGCGTCGCCTTTTCACTGCGGGATTCGGTGGAAATCATGCGGGAGCTGGGGCGTGAGGTCACCGAGATCCGGGCCATCGGCGGCGGCGCGAAAAGCCCGCTCTGGCGGCAGATCCAGGCGGACGTCTTTGGCGCTGACGTGCTGACGCTCGAGATCGACGAGGGTCCGGCCTTTGGCGCGGCCCTGCTCGCCATGGTCGGCGCCGGGCGGTACTCGTCGGTGGTGGAGGCCGCCGACAAGACGGTGCGGACCAAAGATCGCACCCGCCCGACGGAAAACCGCGCCGTGTACGACAAGGCGTACCAGTTTTATCGCTCGCTTTACCCGGCTTTTAAGGAACGGTACGCGGCGCTGGCCGAGCTCAGCCTGTGAGCGAAAAAATAGAATGGTTACATCACGCTCGGGAGCAGCCCTTGGACGCCCCGTGTGGTAGAATATCCCCAGTCTCTTCCTTCGGAGGTTCTTAGCACGTGCAATTAACTCCGGATGCCTTTTTCCAACTGGATGAATACCCTCATCACCCGCTGTTTGATGGGATCACGTATGTCTGGGAGGCTCTCAACCGCCTCGACGAGTACTTGGAGGACGCGCTCCGTCCCGGGGTGCACGGAAAAGTGCATCCCGGGGCGTGGATCGACGGCGACGTGTACGTCGCGCCGGGCGCGGTGATCGAGCCCGGTGCCTACATCCAGGGCCCGGCGATCATCGGCGAGGGGAGCGTCGTTCGCCACGGCGCCTACTTGCGCGGGCACTGCGTGGTCGGCCGGGAGTGCGTCGTCGGGCACGCCACCGAGCTCAAGCGGGTGATCATGCTGGACGGGGCCGCGGCCCCGCACTTCAATTACGCTGGCGACTCGATCTTGGGACGCGACGTCAACCTGGGCGCGGGCACCCGCCTTTCCAACTTCAAAAACGACGGTTCGGTCATCAGCGTGAGCGTGGGCGACCAGCGCATCGCCACCGGCATGCGCAAGCTGGGCGCCGTCTTGGGCGACGGGGTCAAGACCGGGTGCAACTGCGTCTTGAGCCCCGGCACCCTCGTCGGCCCGCAGACAATGATCTACCCCAACGCGATGCTGCGGGGAGTCTACCCGGGAGGCCACATCGTGAAACTCCGCCAGGAGACGCTCCTGGTTGAGCGGCGTTGAGCTCTATGGTCAGCCGCTTCGACGCGCCGGAGATCCGCCGGTTTTTGGAGGGGCAGGGGTACCCCGTCGACTTCGACAAGCTGGCCGTCCGGCCGGACCAGCTGCCCAGCACCCTCTGTTACCTTGTGGTCTCGGACCGCCTGCTGATGCTCAGGCGAAAGAAGGAACCCTTTTCAGGGCATTGGACCGCTCCCGGAGGAAAGATCAGGCCCGGCGAATCGCCCCTGGAGGCGATCCGTCGCGAGATGAAAGAAGAAACCGGGCTCGAGATCATCGAGCCCCGGCTCAAAGCGGTTTGCTCCGAGACGGGCGACACCCACTACAACTGGCTGCTCTTTATCTTCCGGGCGCACCGGTACACGGGGGAGCTCGTCGAGAGCGACGAGGGCGAGCTGCGGTGGCTGTCCCTTGACGACCTCGAGCACCAGCGCCTGCCCGACGTCGACCGGCGGATCCTGCGCTTTGTCCTGGACGACGCGCCCGAGCCATATTACTTCCGGGTGGTCTACGACGAGGAGCACAACGTGGCCGAGCTCGAACAGGCCCCCCTGGCATCGTACTGCGTATGAGCCTGGCGACGAAGTTTTACCTTTGGTGTGCGGACTCGCCGGAAACTTCATCGTGCACTCTTTCCATCCATCCAGGAGGAGTTCTCCCGGAGGGCGCTCCTGCGCGCCCGGTCTCGGGGCCGCTTCCCTTGGGGTACGCCGAGGCCTTGAAACGCCACTTGGAGGCGGTGCAGCAGCGGGCGCTGGGGTGCCCGCCACCTCGCTGGGAAAGCGGATTTTTGGCCGGTATCGGCCGCTTCATGAAGCTGGCTGGGCGCCTCGGGCGAGCGGGTTTTCCGCGGCCAGGGGGCCAGGGTGAGAGGGCGATCAAGTTTCTGCGCAAGGAGGCCGAGCGCTGGCTTTGGGACCAGGCTCCCCACGTTGCTCAAGCTTCTCAGGCGCCTCACGCCTTTGACGCCCCGGACGTTTTTCACGTCGAACCCGGTCTCGAGGCGCGCCGGGAAGAGGGCGCTCTCACCCGTGGCGTACCTTCCGTCCCGGTGGCTCCTTGGACAAGCGAGTGCGCGAGCGCTGCTTGCGGTGTGGACCAAGCCGGTTGGACCGGCGGGAGAGCAAGCGCGGTTCAAAAACGCCCCAACCTCCTGGTGGCGGCGGCTCTGGAAGTGAGCGAGCACGCCCTGGAGGTGCTGTCGGGCCGGCGGCTATTTCCTCATGAGATCGCGAGCGCCCTCGCCGAGCGGGGTGTGAGCTTTTATGGATCGATCGACGCGCTGCTCGATCCTTGGGTCCACCAGGGGAAAGTCCGCCGGTTGGCCGGCGTCGGCGTTGCGAGCGCCGGACCGGCAGGGACGCCGGAGTGGCGGTGCCGGCGCTGCCTTTCGCCTCGCGTCAGCTATTACCCCTGCCAGCGCTGCGGGTTGGAGCTTTGCCCCCAATGTGACGACTGCCGTTCGCTGGGAGCGTCTTCCGCGTGCACCCCGCTCTATGAGCGCCCCCTCGCTTCGAAAAAGGCAAGTAGCGTGACGTTGGCATCGGCGTTGTCGCCGGGCGAGATCGAAGGGGAGGCGCTCCGCGAGGTGCGGGTGGAGCTTCCCTTCGCGCTGAGCCCGTTCCAAGAAAGGGTCTCCCGGGAACTAGCAGAGTCTGCGGAAGATGCCCTGATCTGGGCCGCGTGTGGCGCGGGCAAGACCGAGGTGACCCTGGAAGCGATCTGCCGGACAGTGCGGCGGGGAGGGCTGGTCCTCTTTGCGCTCCCTCGCAGGGACGTCGTCGACCAGCTGGGCCAAAGGCTCAACCAGGCTCTGGTTGGTGTGGAGACGGCGACGCTGCGGGGAGGGACGCCCCACCGGTACCAAGAGAGCCCGGTGATCGTCGCCACGGTGCATCAGGCCCTCCGTTTTTGCGAGCGGTTTGATCTTGTCATCGTCGACGAGGTGGACGCGTTTCCCTTAAACCGCGAAGTGTGGCTTCTCGAGGGGCTCGAACGGGCGAAACGGCCCGGCGGCCGGATGGTGCTGATGACCGCGACCCCTCCCGAGCGGCTGCTCCGGCGCCTTGGAAAGTCCCTTCGCTGCTTCACGCTCCCCGGCCGGCCCCACGGCCATCCGCTGCCCCTCCCTGAGGTCGTGCTGGTCAAAGGGTTGGAGCGAGAAGCGCTGCGGAGGCTGGCCTTGGTGGACGAGCCCGGGCGGGCGGGGAAGGCGAAAAGCGTGCAGGCGTTTCCCATGAAGCGGGAGCTCCCGTGGTGGCCTTGCCTCGACCAGCTCCTCCAGGAGAGTCTCAAAGCGTGCCGGCGGGTGCTCGTTTTTGTGCCCACGGTACGCCTTGCGGGCGTTCTCGCGGGGTTGCTTGTCGAGTCGGGCCGCTATGCGCTCTGGCGCCGGAAGGCCGACGGCGACGGTGGGCGAGACCGGCGTGAGCGCGGCGCGGTGGCCGCGGTGCACGCCGGAGATCCCGAGCGGGAGGAGAAAGTCGCGGCCTTTGCCCGGGGTGAAGTGAGCCTCCTGGTGAGCACCAGCATCTTGGAGCGAGGCATCACGCTTCCGCGGCTAGATGTGGTGGTCTTCGCCGCGGACGACGAGCGGGTGTTTGACGCCGCGGCTTTGGTGCAAATGGCGGGGCGGGCAGGAAGAAGCCCCGAGGATCCCCGGGGTCGGGTGGTCTTTTTGGCGGGACGGGCGACGCCGGCGATCCATGAGGCGATCGCCACCATCCAGCGCTTTAACGAGCTGGCCCAGAGCGAGCAGGAATCTCCTCACCTTTGGTCGCAGGACTCCGTCCTACATTATCAGAAAATTTAAGGGGCGGCGTGTCGCCGTTTTTTTGTCGCCTTTTCGCTTTGACACCTTTTCGCCGCGGGCGCGTTGAGAGGTGACTCGTTTGATTGCCATGGCAAAGCCCCACATCGAACGGGAACAGCTGGATCCGACAGGCCGGGCTCTCCACAAGCGAGTCGAGACGACAGGCTACACGGTCGACACCGTCGCGAGCCCAGGCACGTCGGTACCTCATCGTCACGCCGGCGTGGAGCTGGTCTTTGTCCACCACGGCGCGGCGGTGTGGTGGGTGGGCGACTGGATGCACGTCCTCGTCCCCGGTGACCTGATCGTCTTTGACGCCAGCGTCTTTCACGGGAGCCGCCCCGTTGCCGGCAGCTACATCCGCACGACCATCCACTGCGTGCCTCATGCGATCTCGCCCCAGCTCACGCGGCTCTTGGCGGCGATCCCGTCCCTTCCGTGCCGTATGGCGCTGCCCGAAGCCCAGATCCCTCGCATCTTTGATCTCATTTGCCGTTTGCGCCGCTCCCAGCGAGCGGGGCGGACCAAGACCCAAGTGAAGCGGCTGATCGAAACCCTCTTCGAAGAGGTGAGCGCCGCCGGCGCCCATTCCCGAGAGCCCGAACTGCACCCGGTAGTGCGAGACGTCATCCGCTATATGATCGAGCAGCCCGAGAGCGATGAGACCGTCGACCAGCTGGCTCGCCGCTTCTTTGTCTCCGAGGGGCATCTCTATTACCTTTTTCAAACTCATTTCGGCTGTTCTCCCGCGCGGGTGTGGCGGGCGATCAAAATCGAGCGGATGTGCCGGGAGCTGGTGAAGCAGGAGCGCAGCGTGGATGAGCTTGCGGCCAGCAGCGGTTTTGCGAGCCGCAGGGGTTTTCAGCGGGCCTTTAAACGGGTGACGGGCATGTCGGTGGAAAGCTACCGCGCGCGCCTTGGGTCGCAGCGGCACTAACGGCGATCTGCGGACCCTCTTTTGGTCTGGGGTGAAGCCGCCTGATGGGTGGCCGCCGCCAAAGTCTCGAATTGTTCTGAGTTTTGGTCATAGGGAAGAGAGTCTCAATCGACCAACGTTTAGGGCATGGAGCGCCAAAGATCCAAAGTGGACGAGGAGGTCTGGGTATTGTGAAGGGGTGGACCCAAGTGCGCGCTCTCATGCTCCTGACCGTCGTTTTGACGCTCTTGTGCTCTCTTGCGGCCTCCGCTCAAGAGCCCGTGACGATCACGTTTCAGTACCGCTCGGGCGAGGGCCGGGCCGAGGCGGTGCAGGCTTGGATCGAGGAGTTTGAACGGGAGCATCCCCACATCAAGGTAGAATGGCTCCAGCCGCCCAGCGACTACCGCGAGCGGACGCTGATTTCGTGGGCGTCGGGCACCGGGCCTGACGTGATCGAAATCTGGGGCGACTGGGCGCAAGATTACGCGCGGGCCGGCGTTTTGATGGATCTTCGCCGGTATGTGGAGCGTGATTTCACCCAGGAAGACATTGCGGACTTCTATCCGGTGGCGTGGAACGCGTCGTTCCTGCAGCATGGCGCCAACGCGGGCATCCAGTTCCGGATTCCCCGGTACATCATCACCCTGGTGTACTACTTCAATGCCGAGCATTTGGCTGCGGCGGGGCTGGAGACCCCGCTGGCTTTGGACGCCCGGGGCGAGTGGACCTACGAGGCGGTGCGGGAGTTGGCTCGCAGGCTCACCGTCTTTAACGGAAACGAGGTCCGCCGTTACGGGTTTACTACCGACACCGACGCCCACCGGCGGCTCAACACCTGGATGCGGGCGTTTGGTGGGGACCTCTTTGACCCCCAGAACCCCACGCGGTTTATCGGGCACGAGGCGCCGGCCGTCGAGGCGATGACGTTTTTGCAAGAGATGATCTGGCAGGATCAGTCGACGCTGCCCGAGTTTGATCCCTCTCGCTTTTACACGGGCGGCGTCTCGCTGGTTGAGGAGGGGAACCACGCCGTCCTCTCCCGCTTTGAGCGCAACATCCAGGGCTCGTTTGAGTGGAACATCGCCCCGGCGCCCGTGGGCCGCGCAGGGAGGAAGGCTTACACCGGCGATGACGGCTTTGCCATCTGGAAGGATACGCCGCATCCCGAGGAAGCTTGGGAGTTTGTCAAGTTTTTGACCTCGAGGCGCGGGCAAGAGATCGCGGCCCTCAACGAAGGCCTCGCGCCGGTGCGGCGGTCGGCAACGCCCCTTTATCTTGAGCTGGCGCCCCACATCAACCTGCAGGCGTATATGGTCAACATGGAGGATGCTGCCCTGCCGGTTTCGAGTTTGATGGTGGGCGATGTGGCGGAGATCGGCCGCATCCTGGACGGCATCCTCGAGATGACGATGGAGCGCAACGAAAAGCCTTACGCTCAAGCGATCCAGGAAGTGGTGGAGCAGCTCAACGTGCTGGCGCAGCAATGAAAGGCTGACGATGGCCGGCCGGCTGTGGGGAAAACAGGTCGAGCGCACCGTGAAACGGCGTGCGCTTGTTGGGTGGGAGGGGGCGACTCCTCCCACTGCCGCGCGGGTTCGAAGTGAGCCGTACCTCTTGGACGCACTCGTATGGCGGCCGGCGCCCGTAGGAGGGATCGGCGTCGCGGGCCCCGGGGGAAGCCGGGCGAGTCCTTTCGGGAAGCTTTTGGGCAAGGTCTTCGGCGGGGAAGAGGAGGCTGTGCTGGATCGAGGTGTCATTCAAAAGGGGTAGCATGCGCCTCAAGAGAGCTCGCCTTGAGCCGTCGTGGCTCGTGAAGGTCATCAGGTGGATCGGGCCTTTGGTCCTGGCGCTGGGAGCGCTCGCCGTCGCGCCGGGGCGGAGCGCGGCGGCTCTATACCCTGTCTTTTCGGACATGGGTTCGCCGCAGGCGGTGGAGATCGCCGAGCGGATCCTTTCATGGCAGCTCCCCCACGGCGGATGGGGGAAAAACCTGCCCATCGCCGACAAGCGGTGGACGCCGGGCACGCCCAAGAGCTCGCAGCGCGCGGGCGGAGTCGAGCTGGGCTCCATCGACAACGGGGCGACCACGTCTGAGATGCGTTACCTGGCCGCGGTCTATCATGCCACGGGCGACGACCGGTTTAAGGAGGGCTTCTTAAGAGGCCTCGACTTTCTCCTCGCCATGCAGTACCCCACGGGAGGATGGCCGCAAGTTTACCCCCACCGGGGGGATTACGCCGACTACGTCACCTTCAACGACGACGCCATGATCCGGGTGATGGAGCTCTTAAAGGAAGTGCACGAAGGCGGCCCGCTCTACGCTTTCGTCGACGAGGAGCAAAGGTCCCGGGTCGCCGACGCCTTGCGCCGGGGCGTCGAGTTTATCCTCGCGGCCCAAATCGAGGTCGACGGCCGCCTCACCGCCTGGTGCGCGCAGCACGATCCGTGGACCTTTGAGCCCCGCCCGGGAAGGCCGTACGAGCATGTCTCCCTTTCAGGCGCGGAGACGGTGGGAATCGTGCGTTTCTTGATGTCGCTGCCCGACCCTGACGAGCGGGTCCGCCGGGCCATCTTGAGCGCTTTGCTCTGGCTCGAGGAGGCGCAGCTTCCCGACGGCCGCTGGGCCCGCTTTTACGAGATCGGGACCAACCGGCCCATCTTTTCGGGCCGGGACGGCATCGTCCGCTACGACATCTCCGAGATCGAATCGGAGCGGCGCGAAGGGTACGCCTGGTACGGCGATTGGCCGCGGGATCTGCTTCACTGGGTTCGCGCCCGGGGGATCCTGCGGGAGCTTTTCATGAGCCTTCCCGGCTTTGAGACGCCGCTCGTCAGCTTTGTGGAGCCCGATGAGGGCACTTCCGAACCCGTGAAAGGCGACCTTCGTCTGGAATTTCTCGTCGAGTCCCACGCCCCGGAAACCCTCGAACGAGTGACTCTCTTGGTGGACGGTGAGATCACCCACGAAGAGCCCGTGCACTTTGCCGCCCGGGAAATCAGCCCCGGAGACCTCGAAGGAGTGGGACAGCACGGCTCTGCAGCTGATGCGGGGCAGCGAGTGGCCTCCTTGACGTTTAGCCGCTTGTTCGACACAACGGCGCTCGCCGACGGCCGGCACACGCTGGAGGTGCAGGTCACTTACGCCGGGGGAAAGAGGGTCTCCCGCCGCACGGAATTTGTCGTCCGCAACGGGTGGGAGCGGAGCATCGCGATGCGGGCGCCTGAGGATCACGGCTGGTTTGGGGTGATCGATTATCTCGGAGCCCGGGAACGCAGCGAGGGATGGGAGTTTGTTGTCGAACATCGTAACCCGCCTTTCGGCCACGTGTATCGCATGCGCTGGCCGGGGACGAGCCGGGAGCACGTGGCCTGGGAGGCCAAAGGTTTGCGGGAGGTGGAGGTCGTCGTCCTCAGCCGGCTGCCTTCGGCCGACGGAGTGACGCTGGAGGTGGAGTGGTCTCTCCCTGGACAGGACAGAGCGGTCTGGGAACGCGTCGCCTACACCGTTGTCTTGGAAGGACCGTCTCCTGAAGGGTGGTACCAGCTGCGGCTTGTCGCAGAGGTGGACCGGCCGGAAGTTGGGAGCGTGAGGCTCTTGAGCGGCGGCGCCGAAAGCGGGGATGGCGTGGAGAGCCGGGATGGGACAAAGCCCGTGGCCCAGGGGTTGAAAATCACCGTCGATCCTGGAGCGCGCACCGCGCCTCTTGAGATCGCGAGCGTCCGCATGAGGGGAACATCTTAGCCTTTGCCGCAGGACCCGGTCCGTCCGCTCATCGAAATGGACCGTAGCAAGGGAGCGGCGCGGCGACCCGCGAGCCAACCTGCGAGCTCGATACGAGTCTACCTTAGGAGGTCTTGGCGCGTGAAAAAGAAGTACTGCATCGTCGGGCTAGGGAGCCGGGGCATCGGGATGTTTCTCATTCCCCTGGTACGAGACTACGCGGACGTTGCGGAAGTGACGGGCCTTTGCGACATCAACTGGCGGCGGCTGGAGGTGGCCAAGCAGCGAGCGGGAATCGACGTTCCCACCTTCACCGACTTCGACGAGATGCTGAGGTCGGTGGAGTGCGACGCGGTGATCGTCGCGACCAAGGATTCGACGCATCATCACTTTATCATCAAGGCGCTGGAGGCGGGGAAGGACGCCATCACCGAAAAGCCGATGACCGTCGACGACGAAAAGTGCCGGGCCATCTTGGCCGCCGAGGCCAAGAGCAGCGGCAGGGTGCGGGTGACGTTTAACTACCGTTTCGCGCCCTACATGACCCGTGTGAAAGAGCTGCTTAAAGAGGGCGTCATCGGCCGGGTGCTCTCCGTCGACTTCGCGTGGTATCTCGACACGATCCACGGGGCCGACTACTACCGGCGCTGGCACCGCCGTAAGGAAAACTCGGGCGGCCTCTTCGTTCACAAGGCGACGCACCACTTCGACCTGATCAACTGGTGGTTGGACCAAGAGCCCGTGCGGGTGTACGCGTCGGGAAGCCGCAACTTTTACGGGCCGACGCGCGAGGAGCGGGGCGAGCGCTGCCTCACCTGCCAGTACAAGGAGACGTGCGAGTTTTACGTGGACTTGAGCGCCAGCGAGGAAGGGAGGTCGCTCTACCTCGAAGCGGAGTCGGTGGACGGCTACTGGCGCGACGGCTGCGTCTTTAGCCCCGAGATCGACATCGAGGACACCATGGGGGCGATCGTCAACTACAGCGGGGGCGCGCAGCTCAACTACAGCCTCCACTCCTTTATGCCCTTCGAGGGCTGGCGGGTGGCGTTTAACGGCACCAAGGGGCGCCTGGAGGCGGGGATCGCGGAGCGGTACTTCATCGAGGAGCGTCCCCGGCTTTCCGAACGGGCCAAGGTGGGCCGGAGGGTCGATCCGTGGCGGGCCGCTCAAGGCGACATTGAGGTGAAAAGCGAGGAAGAGATCCGGATCTACCCCCTCTTTGGCGGGGTGAAGACCATCAAGGTGCCGCATGGAGGCTCGGGGCACGGCGGCGGCGACGTGCGCCTGCGCGACATGCTCTTTAGGGGCGGAGTGCCCGATCCGCTCAACCATCTCGCCGGCAGCCGGGCGGGCGCCATGTCGATTTTGACGGGCGTTGCGGCCAACCGCTCGATGGCTCTCGGCAGGCCGGTGATGATCGAAGAGCTGCTGCAAGACGAGACGGCGCAAGTGGGGGCCTAGCGCCGGTGAATCGACCTGTGCGTCTCGTCTGTGTCAGCCTGGGCCGGCGGGGCCGTCAGTGGGTGGGCTGGGCCCGGGAGGCCGGGGCGGAGGTGGTGGGCGTGGTCGACATCGACCCGGCCCTGCTGGCCGAAGTGGGCGAGGCGCTGGGCTTTCCGCCAGAGCGCCGCTTCCCTTCGGTGCTCGACGCGATCGAAGCGCTCCGGCCCGAAGCGGTCGTCGTCTGCACGCCCAATCACACCCACGCGGCACTGGCCCGGGAGGTCCTTGAGGCCGGCGTTCACCTCTTGATCGAAAAACCCCTGGCGGAAGATTGGTCCGAGGCCAAGGCCATCGTCCAGCTGGCAAAGGAAAAAGGCCTTAAGTTGGCCGTCGCCCAGCAGTACCGCTACCGCTCGGGCTTTCCGGCCATGCGCTCGGCGATCGCTTCCGGCCGCTTGGGCCGCCTCACCGGGGGGCTGGTGCAGTTTTACCGCTGGCGGCCTACCCGGGGGATGCCCCTTCCTCTCCTGCTCAACCAGGCGGTGCACCACTTCGACGTCATGCGCTTTCTCTTGGACGAGACGCCCGAGGCGGTGGTGGGCGAGATCTGGGATCCCGATTGGAACGGCGCTGACGGTCCCACCTGCGCCGAAGCCACCTTTATCTTTCCGGGCGGCGCCCGCATCCATTACAGCGGAAGCTACGTCGCCAAGGGGGCCGTGACGAACTACAACGCCTTGTGGCGCCTGGAGGGAAGCGGCGGCCAGCTGCTCCTTGACCAACAAGAGCAGGTCGTCTTTCACAACGGCGAGACGAGTGAAACGCTTTTCGCGCCTTCGCACGGCGGGCCCCGCCCGGAGGTGCGGCTCTGCAAAGACTTTCTCACTGCCGTGCGGACGGGGGGCGAGGCTCCCACCGGCGGGGAAGACAACCTAAGGACGCTGGCGATGGTGTTTGCCCTCGAGATCAGCGCCCGGGAGGGACGGATGGTGCGGCTTGCCGAGCTCTTGGGGCAAGATAAAGGGTGAGCGGCAAGAGAGCGTGAAAGGAAATGCCGTGCCGCAATCTAAAGACTAACCCACGACAGCGCACCGTTGAGAGAGCGGCGCGCCTGCCGGCCGTGGCTTTTCGAGGCCGTGGGGCGCGGCGGCGCACGTGCCCCGTCCAGGGAGGGACACCGGCATGCTCGTACTGACCCGCAAGCGCGACGAGAGCATCATCATCGGCGATCACATCCGGGTGACGGTCGTCGAGGTCCGGGGCGACCAGGTGAAACTCGGCATCGACGCCCCCCGTTCGATCCCCGTCCATCGTGAGGAAGTCTACCGGGAGATCCTGGAGGAAAACCGCAAGGCCGCGCTGAGCGCCGACGTGGACGTCACGCGGCTTGGCGGGCTCATCGCCCAGGACTCCGGGAAAACGCAAGCCACGGCTCGTGGAGACGCTCACGAGCCCCAAAGAAAAGCGCCCGGGAGTCGCGATGCCAAGGAGTGACTCCGGGAAAAGCGCGACTTTCATGGCGGCTGAAAGAGCGGCCCCCGCCGCTCGGCGGCGGGCTCCGGCAGGTGGGCTGTTCTCCGTGGGGAAAGACCTCCCTTAGCGATTCCCGCGATGGAGAACGGCTGCAACGCGCACAGGGGAGAAGGAGATGCCAGAGGTCGTAGCCATTGGAGAGACGATGGTGCTGTTTTCGCCGGTCGGAGACGGGCCTCTGCGTTACATTCACCTGTTTGAAAAACGGATCGGCGGGGCGGAGTCCAACGTCTGCATCGGCCTTGCCCGCTTGGGTCATGCGGCGGGCTGGGTGAGCCGGGTGGGCGACGACGAATTTGGCCGGTACGTGATCAGCGCGATCCGGGCCGAGGGCGTCGACGTCTCCCAGGTCAAGGTTGACCCCCAAGCGCCGACGGCCGTGTACTTCAAGGAGCGCCGGGCCTTTGGCGGCGGCGCGGTGTACTACTACCGGAAGGGGTCGGCGGCGAGCCGCCTGAGTCCCGAAGACCTGGACCCCGATTACATCCGCTCGGCCAGGGTGCTTCTCGGCACCGGCATCACGCCGGCCCTCAGCGAAAGCGCCCGGGAAACGCTTTGGCACGCGGTCAAGATCGCGAAAGAGGCGGGCGTGACCTTTGTCTTTGATCCCAATCTGCGGCTGAAGCTTTGGTCCCCGGACGAAGCCAAGCGGACGCTCCTCGCTTTTGCCCGGGAGGCCGACGTGCTCCTTCCTGGGGCCGATGAAGCCGAGTTTTTGACCGGCGAAGCCGACCCGCTCCAGGCGGCGAGGCGGCTCTGTGCCCTCGGCCCCAAGACGGTGATCGTCAAGACGGGCGCCAGGGGGGCTTTGGTCGTCGACGGCGATGAGGCATACGAGG
>PKEU01000137.1 GCA_002919195.1 bacterium | reverse complement strand
AAGGATCTCAAAGGGTTGGACATCCAAGCTTTGACCCAGTTGGCGAAAGAGATCCGCGAGGAGATCGTCGCGACTGTCTCGGTCACAGGCGGCCATCTGGGAGCGAGCCTCGGGGTCGTCGAGCTCACCTTGGCTTTGCACTCCGTGCTCGACGCCCCTCGGGACAAGATCATCTGGGACGTAGGGCATCAGGCGTATCCCCACAAGCTTGTGACGGGCCGCAAGGACCGGTTTCGGACGTTGCGCCAAGCGGGGGGCATCAGCGGCTTTCCCCGGATCGCCGAAAGCGAATACGACGCCTTCGGCGTTGGCCACGCGGGCACTTCGATCTCCGCGGCCTTAGGCTATGCCATCGCACGGGACCGGAAAGGGGAAGAGGGGGCAGTCGTCGCCGTCATCGGGGACGGCGCACTCACCGCTGGGATGGCCTTTGAGGCCCTCAACCACGCGGGCGACATGGGCATCGACCTGGTCGTCATCATCAACGACAATGAGATGTCCATCGCCCCCAATGTCGGGGCGTTATCGGCTTACCTCACCCGGCTGCGGATGGATCAGACCATCCGCAGGGCGCGGTCCGATCTCGAAGCAGTGATCAAGAGGATTCCCGGCATCGGCGAGCCGATGGTGAAGTCCGCGGAGCGGCTCAAAGATACCTTGATCCACATGGTCACGCCCGGATCGCTCTTTGAGGCGCTGGGCTTTAGCTACTACGGCCCCATTGATGGACACAACATCCCTCTCTTGCAGCGGGTGATCCAAGACGCGGTGGCCCGCCGGGGCCCGGTGGTGATCCACGCGATCACCGAAAAGGGGCGGGGATACCGCCCGGCTGAGCTGGATCCAGGCAAGATGCACGCCATGAAACCGGTGGCGGCCTCCGCGCCCAAAGGCCCCAAGGCGCCCACCTACAGCGCCATCGTGGGGAAGACGGTGGTCGAGCTGGCCAAAGCCGATCCCCGGATCGTCGGCATCACCGCGGCGATGCCCGAAGGGACTGGCCTTGCGGCCCTGGCCGACGCCTGTCCCGACCAGTTTTTCGACGTCGGCATCGCGGAGCAGCATGCGGTGACGCTAGCGGCAGGGCTTGCTTGCGGGGGCATGAAGCCCGTGGTGGCCATCTACTCCACCTTTTTACAGCGGGCCTACGACCAGGTGATTCACGACGTCTGCCTGCAAAATCTTCCCGTCACCTTTGCCATCGACCGGGCTGGACTGGTGGGGGACGACGGGGCGACCCACCACGGCCTTTACGACCTGGCGTACTTGCGCGCCGTGCCCAATATGGTCATTATGGCTCCCAAGGATGAAAACGAGCTCCGCCACATGCTCAAGACGGCGGTGGAGTGGCCTGGGCCCGCCGCGGTGCGGTATCCCCGGGGAAGCGGCTACGGCGTCCCGCTGGACCAGACGCTCAAGGAGCTTCCCATCGGCGAAGCGGAGATCTTGCAACATGGCGACGACATCGTCTTGCTGGCCCTCGGTTCGATGGTGATGCCGGCGCTGGAGGCGGCCCGGCTGCTGGCCCAGGACGGGGTGCGGGCTACCGTGGTCAACGCCCGGTTTTGCAAACCCTTGGATAAAAAGTGTATTCTAACTCTGGCGGCTCGCGTGGGGCTCATCGTCACCATCGAAGAGCACGCGTTGGCCGGAGGCTTCGGCTCGGCGGTGCTCGAATGCCTGGAAGAGGCGGGTCTTTTCAACGTCCGCGTCAAGCGGCTCGGCGTGCCCGACCGCGTGATCGAGCACGCCACCCACGCCCAGCAGCTGGCCGAATGCGGGCTTACGCCCCAGGGAATCCGGGAAGCCGCACTTCAACTTTTGGGCCAGCGGCAATCGTCCGAGGCCGCCACCGGCAGGTTGTGACGTGGCAAGAAAAGGTGTGCGTTTAGACGCTCTGTTAGTCGAGCGGGGGCTCTTTCCCACCCGGGCTAAGGCCAAGGCTGCGATCATGGCCGGAGTGGTCTATGTCGACGGCCAAAGGGCAGGTAAAGCGGGAAGCGCGGTTTCTCCCGACGCCCAGCTGGAAGTGCGCGGGCCTGCCAACCCTTATGTCAGCCGGGGCGGTCTGAAATTGGAGCACGCTCTCGACCGGTTTGGCGTCCTTGTGGCCGGACGGACGTGCATCGACGTCGGCGCGTCGACGGGCGGGTTTACCGACTGCCTGCTGCAGCGGGGCGCAGCCAGGGTGTACGCCGTCGATGTCGGCTACGGCCAGCTGGATTGGAAACTCCGGCAAGACCCGCGCGTGGTCGTCGTCGAACGGACCAACTTCCGCCACGTGCAACCGGGAGATCTTCCCCGGGCCGACCTGATCGTGATCGACGTCTCCTTTATTTCGCTCATCAAAATACTCCCCGCCGCCCAAGGGACCCTCAAGGACGACGGGGACGTCGTCGCGCTGATCAAACCCCAGTTTGAAGCGGGGCGGAGGGCGGTGGGAAAAGGCGGCGTGGTCCGCGATGCCGGCGTGCACCGCGAAGTGATCCAAAACCTTCTTGCTGGAGCGGGAGCTTTGGGATGGAGGCCCATCGCCCTCACTTATTCGCCGGTTTTAGGTCCCAAAGGAAACATCGAGTTTTTCGTGTGGTGGAAACGCAGCCCTCAGGGCGAGACAACCTCATCGGTAGACGCTGAGACGGTCTCGCAGGTGGTCGCGCAAGCTCACGAAGCCCTCATGTAACATGCGCGGGCTTTTCGCAGTCGAAAGATCGATGATTCCTAAAAGGTGAGATCGATTTGAAAGTCGCCCTGATGCCCCATTCGGGAAAGGACGACGCCCTGGAGCTAGCCAAAGACCTGATCGCTTGGCTCGAAGAGCGGTCCGTGCCCCTTTGGCTCGAACCGGAGGCTGCCTCTCTTTTGGGCCGTCCCGATCTGGCGGGGGATGACGAAGAACTGAAAAAGGCGGGCGTCGCGTTGGTGCTAGGCGGCGACGGCGCCCTGTTAAAAGCGGCGCGGCGGGCGGCGCCTCACGGCGTTCCCATCCTCGGCGTCAACCTGGGCCACCTGGGCTTCTTGACGGCGGTGGAGCCCGCGGGCGTCAAGGACGCGCTCCTCCGGGTGTTTCGCGGCGAGTACAGCGTCGAGGAGCGGCTGATGCTCAAAGCGGAAGTGTTCCGTGAAGGGAAAAAGGCGGCCGCCTTTTTCGGCCTCAACGACGCGGCCGTCACCCGCGGCGTCTTTGCCCGGGTCATCGAATTTGAAACCCTGATCGACGGCGCGGTGGTGGGGACGTTTCTGGCCGACGGCGTCATCGTCGCGACGCCCACCGGCTCGACGGCCTACTCCTTATCGGCAGGGGGTCCCATCGTCCATCCCGGAGTCGAAGCGTTGATCGTCACGCCCATCTGCCCGCACACCATCGGGGCGCGCACCATCCTCACGATGCCCGAGCAGCGGGTGACGATCCGCATATTGTCGCGGGATGATGCCATGCTCACTGTCGACGGGCAAGAGGGAGTCAGCTTGAAAGCGCGGGATCAGGTGGTAGTCTACCGGGCGTCCAAGCCGGCACGGCTGATCAGCTTCGACAACCGCAACTTCTACACGCTGATTCACAACCGTTTGCTCCTGGGAAAGGATTAGAGGAGGTCCCATGGTGACATCCGCCAAGGAGGAGCGCCACCGGGCGATCTTGAGCATCATCCGCGAAAAGGCGGTCGGCACACAAGAAGAGCTGGCGGCTGAGCTCCGCCGGGCCGGCTTTGACGTCGCGCAAGCCACCATCTCCCGGGACGTGAGGGAGTTGCGCCTCATCAAAGTGGCAGGCGAAGACGGGACGTACCGTTACGCCGCTCCGCCGGTCACGAGCCTCCCTGCGGACGCCCTGGGCAGGGTGCAGCGGGCGTTTCGTGATTTTGTGGTCGACATCGCGTTTTCCGGTCATCTCATTTTCCTCAAGACGACGCCGGGCAGCGCCCAAGTGGTGGCCGCCGCGCTGGACAGCGTCGAGATCGACGGCGTGGTCGGCACGGTGGCCGGCGATGACGCGATCTTAGTGGTGCTTTCCGACGGGCAGAGCCAGCCCCCACCCGGGCGGCCCACCGAGCTGTGGCGCATGTTTCGCTCGTGGAAGGAAGAGTCGTGAGAGGAGGATCGTCGTGCTCCTCGCCCTCCACATCCAGGACTTCGCCCTGGCCGGCCGCGTGGAGATTGAGTTTGGGCCAGGTCTCAACGTGTTGACCGGTGAGACGGGCGCTGGCAAATCGATCATCATCGACGCGGTCTCGGCGCTGATCGGGGGCCGCGTGGGCGCCGACCACGTGCGCCAGGGAAGGGAGCGGGCCATCCTTGAGGGGGCCTTTCTCGCCACGGCCCCGGCTGTCCAGGAGCGCCTCGCGGCGTTGGACGTCCAAGCAGGCGACGGCGACGACACGGTGATCTTGGTCCGCGAGATCTCGGCGGCGGGGCGGAGCAAATGCCGGATCAACGGGCGTTTAGCCAACGTTTCGGCGCTGGCGGAGATCGGGAAAGTCCTGGTCGACATCCACGGGCAGCACGACCACCAGTCGCTCTTTCACCCCTCCTCCCACCTCGACCTCCTCGACGCCCTCGGCGGCGACGCGATTTTGGGCTTGCGCGAACAGGTGAGCCGCTTGGTCGAGGAGCGGGATGGACTGCTCCAAGAGATTGAGCGGCTCCGAGAGGGGGAGCGGGAGCGGGCTCGCCTCGAGGATCTCTTGACGTACCAGATCCAGGAGATCGCCGCCGCGCAGCTTTCGCCGGGAGAAGACGCCGAACTAGAAGCCGAGCGGGCCCGCCTGGCCCACGTCGAGCGGATCGTGGACGGCGTACGGCAATCCTACGGGGAAGTTTACGAGGGCGGCCCCGGCGCAAGGAGCGCCGTGGATCTCGCAGGCAGTGCCTTGGAGAGGCTCCAAGGTCTTGTGGAGTACGATCCGCAACTTGCGCCGCTCGTCGACGCGCTGGAGCAAGCGGTCGTATCGATGCAGGAGGTCGCCCACGATCTGCGGCGGTACCTGGGACAGCTGGCAGCCGATCCGGAGCGTTTGTCCCAAGTGGAAAGCCGGCTCGAAGAGATCAACCGGCTCAAGCGCAAGTACGGCGCGACCGTCGAGGAGATCCTCGCCTTTGCCCAAGACGCTCAAGCCGAGCTGGACGCATTGACGAGCTCGGAGGAGCGCCTGCTGGAGCTCGAGCGAAGGCTGGCTTCCGTGGAAAAGGAGCTGTCGCAGGCGGCGCAAAGCCTCTCGAAGGCAAGGCGCAAGGCCGCGGCAGGCATCGAAGCCTCGGTCAGTGAACGGCTGAGGGCGCTCGCGATGCCGCACGCCCGCTTTGAAGTGGCTTTCAGCGTCCAAGAAGATCCCCAGGGCGTCGAGATCGACGGCCGGCGGCTTTTCGTCGGCCGCCGCGGCGTCGACCGGGTGGAGTTCCTCTTTTCGGCAAACCCTGGAGAAGAGCCCCGGCCCTTGGCCAAGATCGCATCGGGCGGCGAAATGTCTCGCGTCGCTCTGGCCATCAAGGCGACTTTGGCGGCGGTCGACCCGGCAGCAACCCTGATCTTTGACGAGGTGGACGCGGGTATCGGCGGCGAAACCGCCGAGCGCGTCGCGGACGCCTTGGTCGAGCTGGCGCGGACCCACCAGGTGCTGGTGGTCACCCACCTCGCGCAAATCGCGGCGCGGGCTGACCGCCACCTGGCCGTCAGCAAGGACGCGGAAGGCGACCGGACCACGGTCTCCGTGCGGCAGCTTGAGGGCGAGGAGCGGGTGTGGGAGATCGCGCGCATGCTGGACGGCCGTTCGACCCCCACCAGCTTTGACCACGCCAAAGCGCTGCTTGCCATGGCCCAGCAAGCCAAAACAGCCAGCTAATAAGGTTACTGCCCCCAGCAGGCCCCGGGCATGCTACGCCCCAGGGAGTGGTGCGCGTGAGCATGCGGGCTTGCTATCGCCGGTGGCTCTGGGCCTTTTTCTTTGGTTTTCTTCTCTTTGCAGCAGCCCAACCTGTGGGCGTCCTCTTATCCTTTCCCGACGAGCTCAGGGTATTTCCCGGGCAAGAAGTGGCTTTCGACTCGGGGCCTTTTTTCACCCTGGTCCCGCTCCCGCCGGCTCGAGCGGCTGACGGAGATGTCTTAGAGGAGCCTTTGAGCCAATATGAAGTCGAGCTGAGGCTCTTGGGGTGGCTGCCGCTGCAGCGGGCGCTGGTGCGGGTGGTCCCCGAGACGTCGGTCATCCCGGGTGGGCAGGCGGTGGGGATCCTTTTAAGTTCCCAAGGCCTCGTCGTGGTCCGCACGGCCCCGGTGCTGCTGGCCGACGGCTCGCACCGTTGGCCGGCGGAGGAGGCAGGGGTGAGGGCGGGCGACATCATCGTCGAAGCAGGGGGCGAGCCTGTCAGTCATCCACTGGAGCTTGAGCAAGTGGTCCAAAGTTATGGACGCCAGGGCAGGGAGCTCCCGCTTTTGATCCGCCGGGGCGACAAGGAGGTCCGGGTGGTCGTTAGACCCCAACTGGCGCGGGATCCCGAGCGCAACCGCATGCGGCACATGCTGGGCGTTTACGTCAAAGATCCCGCGGCCGGGGTGGGCACGCTCACCTTTTGGGATCCCGTTTCGGGCCGCTACGGCGCCCTGGGGCACATGGTAGCGCAAGGCGGCGAGGCGCCCACCCTTTCGGACGGGCTCATCGTGCCCGCCCTCATCCACGGGATCAATCCCAGCGGGCGAGGCCGGCCCGGAGAAAAGGTAGGGGTCTTTGAACCGGGGGAGGCCATGGGCACCATCGAGAAAAACACGCCGGTGGGGATTTTCGGAAAGCTCATGAGGCCGCCGGAGGCCGTGGCCGACCCAGTGCCCATCGCCCTGAGCCACGAGATTAAAGAGGGAAAGGCGGAGATCTTGACCGTCCTCGATGGCAAGCATGTCGAGGCCTTTGAGGTTGAGGTGCTGGCGGTGCACCGGCAGTCCCGGCCCGGAGGCAAGGGGCTTGTGATCCGGGTGAGCGATCCCCGCCTGATCGCCCGGACCAACGGCATCGTGCAGGGCATGAGCGGCAGCCCCATCCTTCAAGACGGGAAGTTGATCGGAGCCGTAACGCACGTCTTTATCAACGATCCCTTGCGAGGCTACGGAGTTCTGGCCGAGTGGATGGCCTACGAAGCGGGTTTGGGCGTGGCCGACAGCGCCGTCCCCGCGAAAGGGCTCGTGATTGGAGGAATTTTCCCGGTGCCTGGCGAAGCCCTTGTCGGGGGTGCACCGCTTTGGATCGGATGATCCGTATCCTGCTGGCCGATGACAATGTTGAATTTTGCGAGATCTTGCGTGAGGCGATCAATGCCCAAGAGGACATGGAGTGCATCGCCTGCGTGCACGATGGTGAAGCGGCGCTGGCCGCCATACGCGAGCACTCTCCCGACCTGATCATCCTCGACCACGTGATGCCCAGCCTCGACGGGCTCGGCGTCCTCGAGGCGATACGGGGCGCTGAGCACCGGCCCAAGGTGTTGATGCTCACCGCCTTTGGCCATGAAAATCTCATCCAAAGGGCGTCCAACCTCGGGGCCGACTACTACATTATGAAGCCCTTTGACATCCCGACGCTGATCGTCCGCGTGCGGCAGATCGCCGACCCGGCGTCAGCGGCTGCCACCTTCCAGCAGGAGCGCAGGAGGCAGTTGATCGAGAAGCAAGTGGCAAAGCAGCTCTCCACCCTCGGCGTTCCTCCCCACTTCAAAGGGTACATGTATCTGAAAGACGCCGTGACGCTGGTGGCGCTCGATCCCGACCTCCTGGGACACGTCACCACCAAGCTCTACCCCTTGGTGGCCCAAATGCGAAAGAGCAGCCCGGAAAAGGTGGAGCGGGCGATCCGCCACGCGATCGAATCCACCTGGACCCGGGGCAATCTTGACTCCATCGAGCGGCTCTTTGCCTATTCCATTGACGCCAATAAGGGGAAACCGACCAACTCCTCGTTTATCGCCCGCCTGGCAGACCAGGTGCGGATGGAGATGATGGCAAGCTAAGCGCCGTATACCAGCGGCGATGGACACCGATACTAAGGGAGCAGGTGCTCCCTTTTTTCTTTTTGCGCCGAATGCGGCTGGGGAGGCTTTGCCGGTGCGGGGCAGGGCGCGACTTGGGCGGAGGACCAAGGAGCTGGTCTCCCGGCTGGAGCCGGGCGAAGTGGCCATCCTCGACCACGAGGATTTGGACGAAGTGGCGGCCCGGGGGCTTGTCGACCGCAAACCCGCGGCCGTGGTCAACGCCCGCCCGTCGATCAGCGGGCGGTACCCCAATCCCGGCCCTTCCATCCTGCTCGAAGCTGGGATCCCGATCTTGGACAACGTGGGTGGCGAGGTTTTCGAAAAGCTCGCGGACGGCGACTGGGTGGAGATCGATAACGGGCGCCTCTACCGCGAGGGCGCCCTCATCGCGGAGGGCAGGGAGCTGACCCGGGAGTGGGTGGACGCAGCCTATGAGAAGGCCCGGGAAAACATTGCCTCCGAGATAGAAGCCTTCGTGGAAAACACGCTGCAGTACGCCCGCCGCGAGAAGGGGATCATCCTCGGCTCCGTCCGGTTCCCAAAGCTCAAAGTCGAAATTGACGGCCGGCCCGTCGTCGTCGTGGTGCGAGGACCGGGTTACCGTGAAGACCTGCGGGCCATCGCTTCGTACATCGACGAGGTGCGCCCGGTGACCATCGGGGTCGACGGTGGGGCTGACGCCCTGCTCGAGCTGGGTTTTTCTCCCCACATCATCGTGGGCGACATGGACAGTGTGAGCGACGCGGCGCTCTTTTCCGGCGCGGAGCTGGTGGTCCACGCGTATCCCGACGGAAGAGCGCCGGGCAGAGAGCGGCTGGCGCGGCTAGGGCTTTCGTGGCATGAGGTGGCTTCGGTCGGCACCAGTGAAGACGTTGCCCTGCTCATGGCGTACGAGCTGGGAGCCCGGCTCATCGTGGCCGTCGGCACCCACTCCAACATCGTCGACTTCTTTGAAAAGGGAAGGCGGGGGATGGCCAGCACCTTTTTGGTCCGCCTCAAAGTGGGGAGCATCCTGGTGGACGCGAAGGGCTTGAGCCAAGTGTACCGGGGTCAGCCCAAAAGGCGCTACTCGCTCCTGGTCTTGATCGCGGCTTTGTTGCCCTTGGCGCTGGTTGCGCTGCTTTCGGCGCCGGTGCGCCAGCTGTTCCGTCTCTTTCTCGTTTACGCCCGCCTCTCGCTGGGGATGTGATGGCCGCATGGTCGTGGATATCCGCTACCACCTGGCGTCGCTGGTCGCCATCTTTTTCGCTTTGGGGCTCGGCATCCTCGTAGGCATGTCGCTCGCTTCAGGCGGACAGGGTCGTGAACTTGGGGAGCAGTGGATCCAGGCCATCGAAAAGGAGTTGGAAGCCCTCCGCCTTGAGCGGCGAGAGGTGGCGGGGCGGCTGGCTGCGGCTGAGGCCGAGCGCGACCTCTACCGCGCCTTTAGCGCGGACCTGGTGGCCGCCGTGGTTGCGGGGCGGTTGGAGGGGCGCACTTTCGGAGTGGTTTCGGTGGGGGAAAATCCGGCGAGCGTCGACGCAGTGGTGCAGGCTCTGGAGCGGGCGGGCGCCGCTGTAGTGGGGCCGGTCCAGGCCGGCGCTGTGGGGGGAACGAACCCTCGTCGGGACGATCCGGCCCTCCCGGAGCTCGTCGCCGGCGTCGACGGGGTCGTGGCCATCGTGGGAGAAGGGGACGCAGAGCGCCGGGCGCCCTGGGAAGAGCTCCTCCGGGAAGCGCGGCAATCCGGGCGCCCCCTGGTGGCCGTCGTCGAAGACCCTTCCAGTTGGCGCGACCCTCTCGCCGCTTGGGACGTGCCGTACCTGACCCACGGGCGTTCCCCTGCCGGGGAACTCAGCCTCGTCCTCCTCCTCGAGGCAGGGGAGGCGGGGCGCTACGGCGCGGGAGAGGATCTTCCCCTCTGGCCCAAGCACTTGCTGGGCGCCACGACAGGGAGCGGCGGCACGTGAGCTTGTGGGCCGTGGTGCCGGCGTTTAACGAAGAGGAGCGGATTGAAGCCACCGTGGCGGCCCTCTATAAGGGCGTGCGCTGCGACCGGGTAGTCGTGGTCGACGACGGCTCGCACGACGCCACAGGAGAGCGGGCGAGGAGAGCGGGAGCGGCCGTTGTGGCCCTTTCTCGCAACGGGGGAAAAGGCCGGGCGCTTCGCCGCGGCGTCGAGGAAGTGCTGCGAGGGGGCGCGGGCGTCGACGTCCTGCTGCTCGCGGACGCGGATCTTGGGCCGGCGGCGGCTCGCCTTGTTCCCTTGGTGCAGGCGGTGCGGGAGCAGGGAAAGGATCTTGCCATCGCTTCTTTTTCGTCCCGAGGAGGGTTTGGCCTGGCGAAAAGGATCGCAGCGGCGGGCATTTACCGGCTCACGGGCCGCCTTTTCGCAAGCCCCCTCTCGGGGCAGAGGGCCTTGTCCCGCAGGGCGCTGGATCTTGCCGCCGCGTTTCCCGCCGGGTGGGGCGTCGAAGTGGCGATGACCGTCAAGGCGATCGAACGAGGGCTTGACGTCATCGAAGTTCCCATCGCGCTCAGCCACCGGGAAACCGGGAAGAATCTCGCGGGCTTCTTTCACCGGGGCCGGCAATGTGGGGCGGTTCTCGTCACCTTGGGACGGTTGGCCTGGGAAAGGCGCCGAAAAGCCTTGGGGGAGGTAGCACGTTGATCCTTGTTGCGGCCTTGGCCGCCGGCCTTTTGGCGTATGGGACCGCCCGCGCGCTGTTGCCGCCGGCCCTTTTCCTCTTGACCCAAGGGGGGCTGGTCCGACGCAACTACCGGGGGGACGAGCTTGCCACGGGGGCGGGGATCGTCATTCCCTTGGCGTCGCTCGCACCATGGGGGCTCTTCCTCCTCATTCCCGCGGGAGGTGAGGGAGAATCTCGCTTTAGCGCCCCGACCGCTTTATGGATCGCGCTGCTCTTTGGCATGGCGCTCTTGGGACTGCTGGACGACGCGCTGGGAAACCGGGAAACCAGAGGGCTTAAAGGGCATCTCCGGGCGTTGCTCTCGGGCCGGCCCACGACCGGGAGCTTCAAGGCACTCTTTGGAGGAGCGCTCGGCCTCGTCGGGGGCCTTTGGCTCCACGGCCCGACGCTCGCGGGGCTCGTCGGCGGCCTCTTGATCGCGCTCTTCGCCAACGCGATGAACCTCCTCGATGTCCGGCCCGGACGGGCTCTCAAGGGAGCTCTTGTCAGCTTTATCCTCGGGACCGGCGCAGCGTGGCAGCATCCTGGCGCCTGGGCCGGGGCCTCGATCGTACACGCCGCCGCGCCCATAGGAGCCGCGTGCGCCCTGTGGCGCCCGGATCACAAAGGAACTCTGATGCTGGGGGATACCGGCGCCAACGTCCTGGGCGCCGCTGCAGGCATCGTGTGGGCGTCGGCTCCTTTCTCGTGGCAGGTCCTCGTCGTCGCGCTCTTGCTCCTTATGCACCTTTACGCCGAACGCCGCTCGCTTTCCGCTTTGATCGAGTCCGTGCCGCTGCTTTCGCGCCTCGACCGCTGGGGCCGCTGATCGCTACCTCCAAAAAGGGGGCGAAAAGGGGAGCCCGCGACCTGGGGCGAAGCGTAAGGGGGAAAACCTGCGCTTTCGTCCAGGGGCGCGAGGAGGCTTTGTCAGATGGAGGCGAGCGGCGCCGCCCTTAAGGGAAAGTCCCTGATCGGGCAATACTTTGGCCCCGGCGGAAGGCTAGCGGAGCTCTTGCCCGAGTACGAGCACCGCCGCGAGCAAGAGGAGATGGCCCTGCACGTGATGCGGACGCTTTCCCGGGGCGACGTGGGCCTTTTTGAAGCGGGGACCGGCACGGGAAAATCGCTCGCCTACCTGATCCCGGCGGCCCTTTACGCCCTCGGTGAGACGAAGCCGGTGGTGGTTTCGACCTACACCATTTCGCTCCAAGAGCAGCTGATCGGGAAAGACATCCCCGTCGTGCAAACGATCTTCCCCGACCTCAAGGCGGCATTGGTCAAGGGGTGGCGCAACTACCTTTGCTACCTGCGGCTGGAGACCGCGCTCTCGGCGCCCGGCGACTTGCTGGAGCCCGAGCACGACCGCGAGCTTTCCCAGATCGCGGCCTGGGCGCGTGAGACCGAGGACGGCACGCTGTCGGATCTTCCTTTTCAGCCCACTGCCGCCGTCTGGGACGAAGTGTGCGCCGAAAGCGACAGCTGCCTGCGCAACCGCTGCCCGCACTTTGAGCGGTGCCCTTTGATCCGAGACCGGACCGAGATGGCCAGCGCTCACCTCCTGGTGGTCAATCACCACCTCCTTTTCAGCGACGTGGCGGTCCGCCGGCAGCTGGACTGGAGCCCGGATACTGCCGTGTTACCCGGCTACGATACGGTGATCGTCGACGAAGCGCACCACCTCGAGGACGTGGCCACCGACCACCTGGGCGTCGCCCTTACGTCCCGGGGCGTAGCCCAGCTTTTTGGCCGCATCTATCGCGCCCAGGGCGGGAGAGGCCGGGGCGTCGTCGCGGGACTCCGGCGAATTTTGAGTGAGCGGGGAGCGTGGGAGCGTCTGACCCGGATCGAGCAGGAGCTGATCCCCGCGATCCACAGGTCGGAAGCCGCCGTGGACGGCGTCCTGTCGCTGGCCCGCCGCTGGCCGGGAGAGCGCATCGCCGGGGAGGACGCGGCTCGGTGGCAGGTGGAGGCGGCCCTGCCTTCCCGCGCGGCCGTGAGCGAGGTGGAAGCGCTTGCCGCCATGCTCGAGGCGGAGGCGCAAGACCTGGAAAGCGATGGAGAACCGGAGGGCGCCGCGCTCACGCTCATAGCCCAGCTCCGGGCGGCCAGCTACCGGCTGCGGGCGCTCGGCGTGAGCCTGCAGCATTTTTCACAGCTCGACACCCTTGAGCAGGTGTACTGGCTCGAACGAGAGGGAGGGATCAAGGAGCACGTCCGGCTCCTTTCGGCTCCCATCGACGTGGGCCCTCTGGTGTACGAATGGATCGCCGCCCAGTGCCGGAGCATCGTCCTGGTCTCGGCGACGCTGACCGTAGACCGCTCCTTCCGCTATTTCAAAGAGCGGCTGGGCCTCCATGGCGCACGTCCCGTCGCTGGCAGGATGGACGTGCACGAACTGAGCATCGCGTCCCCCTTCGACTACGAAAGCCAAGCGCTCTTGGGCATCGCCGTCGATCTTCCTGATCCCGCCCACCCCGAGTATGCAGAACGGCTGCCCCTGGCCCTGGAAACGCTAGTGGCGGCAAGCCGCGGCCGGGCGCTCGTCTTGTTTACCTCCATCGCGTTGCTGGAACGCGTCAGGATCAAGCTCGCTCCAGCCTTGAGAGAGCTCGGCCTCGAACTTCTGGCCCAGGGGGAAGCGCCCCGGACCCGGCTTCTCGATGCGTTTCGCCGCGGGAAGGGGGCCGTGCTCCTGGGGACCGACAGCTTTTGGGAAGGCGTTGACGTGCCGGGGGAGGCTCTTTCCCTGGTGGTGCTGACCCGCCTGCCTTTTGACGTGCCGACCGAGCCCATCTCCGCGGCCCGGTCCGAAAGGCTCCAAGAGATGGGCCGCTCGCCCTTCGCCGAGTACGCGCTGCCCCGGGCCGTCCTTAAGCTCAAACAGGGTTTCGGCCGGTTGATCCGGACACGGGCGGACCGGGGCGCCGTCGTCATCCTGGATCGCCGTATCCATGAAAAGGCGTACGGGCGCGTCTTTCTCGATTCCCTTCCTCCCTGCCGCCGGATCAGCGGCGATACGTCCTCCATCGCCGCGGCGATCGAGCGTTTTCTGGGATGAGGCCCTCGACATACCCTTTCGCCCGTCCACATAGCCATGTAGGGAGTGTGCCAGCGGAGGTGAGGGGCTCATGCTCATCGTCATCCAGGGGCGCCGCCTCCTCGTGGGCCTGTTGATCGTCGTCGTCGGCGTCTGGGTCGCGACCCAGGCGGTCGCGCCTCTGGCCGCTATGGTCTCCACAGCGATCTCAGGCCGCCGAGTCCCTATTTACAAGGTGGAACGAGACGACCGGAAGCTCTCCATCTCCTTTGATGCCACGTGGGGGGCGGATCAGACCGGGGAACTCCTTGAAATCTTGGACGAGCACGGCGTCAAGACGACGTTCTTTCTTGCCGGTTACTGGGCAGAGAAGTATCCCGAGCACGTCCAGCAGATCGTCGCGCGGGGACATGAGGTCGGAAACCACTCCTACGAGCACCCCCACATGAACAGCTTGACCCGGGAACAGATCAAAAACGACCTCCTGCGCAACCACAACCTCCTCAAGGAGCTGACGGGGACCGAACCCTTCCTCTTCCGGCCGCCCTTTGGCGAGTACAGCAACAAGGTGATCGAAGTCGCCGAGGAGTTAGGGTATTTCACGATCCAGTGGTCCATCGATTCCCTCGACTGGAAGGATGTGAGCGCCGACTTCATGGTGCAAAGGATCATGGAGAGGGCGGGGCCTGGCGAGATCATCCTGTTTCACAACGCCGGCAAGCACACTCCCGAAGCGGTGCGGCGGCTCTTGCCTAAGCTGAAGGCGGCGGGGTACGAGATCGTGCCCATCTCGGAACTGATCTATCAAGATCATTACATGATCGAAAGCCACTCGGGAATCCAAAAGAGATTGCCTGCTGCAGAGCAGCGCCCGGAGGAGGAGGGCCAGTGACCCGGGGCCAGTGGGGGATCATCGTCGTCACCCGCAGGCAGCTTGCGGTTTTCTTTTTCGTCGCCGGGCTGATCGCCGGAGCGTGGTCCGCCCTGTTTTCCGGGAAGGATCTTGCGGCCAGCGTCACACCCGCAGCCCCTGTGCGCCCCGAACTCAGCCTCGACCAGCCCGTACGAGAAGTGCCGTCGGCCGAAGGGATGATGGCGCTCACCATCAACGTCGACTGGGGAAACGACGAGCTCGTTGAGATGTTGGACATCTTGGACCAGTACGCCGTGAAAGCGACTTTTTTCTTAACGGGGCGATGGGCCCGGGCTTTTCCCGACCTTGCCCGGGAGATCGCCTCGCGAGGGCATGAGATCGGAAATCACGGCCTCTCCCACGCCCACCCGACCCAGCTTTCCCGAAAGCAGCTCACGGAGATGATCGCGGCCAACACTCAGGTGTTGGAGCAGGCGACGGGCGTCCGCCCGGTGCCGCTCTTTGCCCCTCCTTACGGAGAACAAAACCACAGGGTGGTGCAAGTGGCCGCCGAGCTGGGTTACTTCACCACCCTGTGGACACTGGACACGATCGACTGGCAAGAACCTCCGCCCGACACCATCCTCGAGCGCGTCGTCCCCCGGGCCCGGCACGGCGCCATCGTCTTGATGCATCCCAAACCCCAGACCGTCGAAGCGCTTCCCCGGATGATCGAAGGGCTTCAGGAGAAGGGGTTTCGCCTCGTGCCCTTGTGGCAGATGATGCAGGCGGAGTAATGCGCCTTTTGGGGCGGGCGGCTAGGTCTTAGCGCAGCTGCTCGCGGATCACGGACCAGATCCCAGGATCCTCTTGGCCCAGCCGCCACAGGGAGATGCCCGCCAGCCCATACTTTTTCACGATCTCCAGCTTGTGCGAGAGGCTCGAGCGGTCCTCAAACCACACTTCCCTTCCTCCCGCGTAGCGGTAGTACGGCACCTTGGCCGTATCGTCCCACTGGATCTTGGCCCCATGTTGACTGGCCTGCTCGATGGCCTGCCGGTAGGTGACGGCCCGCCCGCGGCCGTTGGGCGGCCAGTCGTAGCCGTAGGCCGGCACTCCCAAGATGATCTTTTCAGGCGGCACGCCCGCGGAAATCGCGTAGCGCACCACGCGTTCCACCCATCCGATCGAGGCGACCGGCCCCGGAGGCCCGCCCCGCCAGTGCTCGTCGTAAGCCATGATCATCATGGCGTCGACGTAGCGCGAGATGGTAGCATAGTCATAGGCGCCCGAGAAGGCGTTGACGTAGTTTTCCTGCGTCTTGGCGGGGACGGCGATGGACACCTCGATCCCTGCCGGCTTCATCCGCTCGTAGAGCTCTTTGAGAAATTGGTTGAGGTTTTGCCGGTCGCTGGGCTGCACGTTTTCAAAGTCCACGTGGACGCCGTTCATGCCCCAGTTGACAAGATGCCGGTAGATGGTCTCGATCGTGCGGGACCGGGTCGTGGGGTCGGCGAGGACCTGGTGGATCATGCTACCGCTGAAATTGACGGTCCCCGTTTGCGTCTCGCCGATATTGTGGATGAGGGCGTGGCTCTTGATGCCGTGGGTGCCCGCGAGGTGGAGCGCGCCCGCCACGTCGCTGACGCTGAAGTCCTCAACCAGCCCGAGGGGGGTCACTTGCCACATCCAGGGGATCACCGTGGTGATGACGTCCAGGTTTTCCCGCAGGGAAGGCAAAGAAGGAAGCCGGCTGTCCGTCACGTAATATGCGACGACCTGGTATTTGCCGCTTGTTGGACGCGCGATGGAGGTAGATCCGCTCGCGACGGCGAACGTGTTGACGTATCCTTCTTGGCCGTTAGCCATGCGGATGCGGTACCAGCCGTCCGTCTCCCCGAGGATCGTCACTTGATCGCCCCGGACGAGGTGGGCGATGACCTCGCGGCTTTTGGGGGCCGCGTGGACGGCCACGGTGTTGGCCCGGATCACTCCATACGCCTCGGTGGTGGACGTCGCTGGGGGAGGCACGCGGCCGGCGTCGTCTTTCGACGGCGAGCCGCCGCCAAAAAAACCGCCGGTGAAAAGGAGTATGGCGAGGAGTGTGATGAGGGCGGTCTGCGACACGCTTCTGCCTCCTCCGCGGGGGATGGGTTCCCGGTGGGTGTCTCGGGCCGCAATCGTAGCGCAATGCCTCGTCGCCCGCCGAGTCCAGCGGCGACACCGTTGGCTTCTACAGGTGAAGGGGCCATCCTTTAGGCAAAAACCGCTGGTAGAACAGGAGAAAGGAAGAGGAGCCAACTCGTTCCTGCACCGGCGTCCTTTGGATTTCCTATATTGTGTCGACGACGGTGAAAGGGGCGCGGCCCTCTCGGCCGGTTTTCCCAGTCAAAATTCCTCGTCTGCCGGAGGTTTTTTCGTTTGTATCAACGCACCGTACTTCCCAACGGAATCAGGATCGTCACGGAGACGATCCCCCACGTCCGGTCGGCAGCGATCGGCTTTTGGTATCGGGCGGGCTCTCGCGACGAAACGCCTGAAAAGAACGGGATCTCGCATCTGATCGAGCATTTGATGTTTAAGGGGACCAAAAACCGCACCGCCAAGCAGATCGCCGAAGAGATCGACGCGGCGGGCGGGCAGATGAACGCGTACACCAGCAAGGAACACACCTGTTACTACGCGCGGGTCCTCGACGAGCATGTGGACCTTGCCATCGAGATCCTCGCGGACATGCTGCTCAACTCCGTCTTTGCGCCCGGGGAGATGGAAAAAGAAAAAGGGGTGATCCTCGAAGAGATCAAGATGTACGAGGACTCCCCCGACGAGATCGTACACGATCTGTTTGCCGAAGCGGCTTTTGCCGGCCATCCGCTGGGCCAGAGCGTGCTGGGGCACGAGGAGACGGTCAAGGCCATCCGGCGGGAGGACGTGCTCGCGTACATCGATCAACGGTACGTAGGGGAAAACCTGGTGGTCGCGGCGGCGGGACGCCTCGTTCACGACGAGATCGTCGAGATGGTGCAACGCTGGTTTGGAGGTTTGCCAAGGGGCAGCGGCAACGACCGAGCGATCCCGCCGAATAAGGCCTTCCCGCTCAGGATACAGCCGAAAGAGACGGAGCAGGTGCACCTTTGCGTCGGCGCCCGCTCTTTCCCTCGCAACCACGCGGACCGCTACGCTGTGCACGTCATCGACGTCGCCTTGGGAGGCGGCATGAGCTCCCGGTTTTTCCAGGAGCTGCGGGAGGAGCGGGGGCTCGTCTACTCCACCTACTCCTATCACGCGAGTTTCCAGGAGACGGGCCTGTTTACCATTTATGCTGGCGTGAGCCCGGCCAACCTGTTGGAAGTCCTCCACCTCATCCGCGACGGCCTCGACCGGGTGGTGCGGGACGGACTCGAACCCGCGGAGTTGCAGCGGGCCAAGGAGCAGCTGAAAGGGAGCCTCATGCTGGGGCTCGAAAACACGGCCAACCGGATGAGCCGGATCGCTCAAGCCGAGCTTTTTGATGAGGAACTCCTCACGCCCGACCAGCTCATCGAGACCATCGACAGGGTGAGCCTTGACGACGTCCACCGGGTGTTGCGGGAGCTTTTCGGCGGCGACCTCGTCGTCGCGGCTGTCGGCCCGCTGCGAGAGGACGAGCTTCATCGGGCGCTGGACGAGATGCGCGTTAGAAAGGATGGACGATGTGAAGATCGAGGTGAAAGTGAAGCCGGTATCGCCGCTGATCGGCCGGACGGTCCCCCTGCCCAGGTACGCGACCGAGGGGGCCGCCGGGCTGGATCTGGCCGCGTGCATCGAGGAGCCGCGGACGCTTTTGCCCGGTGAGAGAGCTTTGATCCCCACGGGGATCGCCATCCAGCTTCCGGGCCCCCACGTGGGGGCTTTTCTCTTTGCCCGCAGCGGCCTGGCCGCGAGGGCGGGGATCCACCTTGCCAACGGCGTCGGCGTCATCGACAGCGACTACACGGGCGAGATCCTCTGCGCCGTGGTCAACGGCGGATCGGAGCCCTTTGAGATCCGCCCGGGCGACCGCATCGCTCAGATGGTCTTTTTGCCTGTGTACGTGGCCGACTTGATGGTCGTCGAAGAACTGGAGCCGACAGGCCGCGGCGCTGGGGGATTCGGCCACACGGGGATCTAGGGCGATCGTCGATCCAGCTGCTGTCATGATCGGTCCCGCGCGCGCATATACCCTAACGGGTGGGCGCCGGTGCGATATAGTGACCTTGCAGGCAAAGAAATCATCGACATCGACGAGGGCGCGCGGGTGGGCGTGATCAACGAGACCGACCTCGTGATCGACTGCGAACGGGGCCGGGTACACTCCATGATCATCCCCACGCGCGGGCGGTTTTGGGGCCGGCGGGAGCTTGTCATCCCCTGGGCCGGCATCAAAAAGATCGGTGTCGACCTCATCATCGTCTCCTTAGGAAAAACCGGCCCCTCCGGGAGAGGATACTGGGATGCCGAATAGCCCCGGCGCGCCAAGGCCAGACTACACGTGACCCGGTGACCGGGGGCGTGGTCCCAGTATCACGGAGGGGAGAGGGTACTCTTGGCGAAAATCGTAGGCGTCTTTTCGGACCGGAAAAACGCTGAAAAGGCGGTCAAGGCCCTGAGGGACCAGGGCTTTGAGAAGGAGATCAGTATCGCAGCCAAAGACGAACGGCGCGAAGGCCAAGGACAGGGCACGGAGATGGAGGCGGCGGAAGATCAGGGAATGGGCATGGGTGAAGCCAGCGACGGCGCGGCCTGGGGCGGCACCCTTGGCGGCGTGACCGGCCTTTTGGCGGGCGTCGGCGCGCTGGCGATTCCCGGCATTGGCCCCATCGTCGCCGCGGGCCCCTTGGCTGCGGCCCTCACCGGAGCTGTCGCCGGCGGAGTGGCCGGAGGCCTCCTCGACATGGGCATTCCCGAAGAAGAAGGGAAGGCCTACGAGGAGGACGTGAAGCAGGGGAAAGTCTTGGCCGTCGTCGACGCCGACGGGACCAGGGCCGAGACCGCGGAAGACATCCTGCGGGAATTTGGCGCCGATCAGGTGAAAATTTACCAGTAGCTCCGGCACGATCATCTCCGGCTCATGGAGGGAGCGGCAAAGCCCCTCCCTCCAGGCGCGCCCTTAAGGCCGGGCTATTGACAAGCCCTTCCTGATGGGCGAGAATAAGAGAGACTGCGAGGGCCATAGAGGCGCGGGTGACAAGAGTACCTCACGGGTAGGCAGGGCAGCCGATGACCGAGAGGGAAAGGGGATCCCGCCGAAGTTTGTCCCGCCGCCCACCGGGACAAGCTGGGCCGGGGGCGAAAAGCCTCCGGACTGCCGCCGATGCCCATTGGCACAGGTCACGGCGGAGCGCTATGCCTGCTCATATGTGGCAGAGACCACTGCCTGGGCAGTGGCGCGTGCGGTTGGCTTTCGACAGCCAACCGTTTCTTTTTGCACAAGAAGCGGCTTTTTGAGGAGGCGATCGGCTTGAAGATCCGCGTCATCGTAAGCGGCGCCGGCGGCAAGATGGGCCGGGAGGTCGTGCGGGCGGTTTGCGGCGCCGAGGACATGGAGCTTGCCGGCGCGGCCGATCCCCAACATGCCGGCGGCGATGCCGGAATCCTCGCGGGCCTCGGGGAGCTAGGCGTTCCGGTCGCCAGCTCCGTCAAAGAGGCGTTGACCAAAGCGGACGCCGACTGCGTCGTCGACTTTACGACGCCCGCCGCGGCCTTTGGCAACGTGATGGAGGCCCTCGAAGCAGGCAAGAGGGTCGTTTTTGGCACGACGGGGCTGGGCGAGAGCGAGCTTTCGGAGATCGACCGGGTGGCGAGGGCCAAGGATCTTGGGGTGATCCACGCGCCCAATTTCGCGATCGGCGCGGTCTTGATGATGCGGTTTGCCGCCGAGGCGGCCCGCTTTATGGAGCACGTGGAGATCATCGAGCTGCACCACGATCAAAAGAAGGACGCCCCCTCGGGGACGGCCATCAAGACCGCCGAGATGATCTGGGAGGCCCGGGGAGAGAAAAAGCTCGAGATTCCCGGCGAGATGGAGGTCATAAGCGGCTCCCGCGGGGGCGAGCACCGCGGCATCCGCATCCACAGCGTGCGGTTGCCGGGGCTGGTCGCCCACCAAGAGGTGATCCTGGGCCACGTGGGGCAGACGCTCACCATCCGCCATGACTCGCTGGATCGGAGCTCGTTTATGCCGGGGGTGCTGCTCGCGATCCGCAAGGTGCGGGAAGTCACGGGCCTGGTGTACGGGTTGGAACGCCTTCTCTTTGATGCGTGAGCGCCGCGGGGCACAACTCACCAGGGTCGCACCCGGCTCATACAGTAGTGGCGTACATGGGCATGCGACCCTGTTGGCTTCAAGGAGGCGCCGTGATTGTCCGACCTCGGCGGGATCCGCGTTGCGGTGCTAGGTGGCGACCAACGGGAACTGATTCTGGTCAGCGCCCTGATCGAACGGGGCGCCGAGGTGACGGTGGCAGGATACCCGCCTCTCCCCCAGATCGCGCGGGCCCGGAGAGTCGAGGGGGTCGTCGAGGCCGTGCGGGACGCCGACGCCGTCATCGCTCCCATGAGCAACACCGACGAGCGGGGCGAGATCCGGGCGCGGCTTGACCCGTCGGCCCGGCTGGTCTTGGACGAGGCCGCCTTTCGGGCCATGGGTCCTGGAAAGACGCTCTACATCGGTGTCGCCAAGCCCATGATCGCGAGGCTTGCCACCCGCTTTAAGGTCAGGCTGGTCCAGACCGCCGAGCTCGACGAACTCGCCATCCTCAACTCCATCCCCACCGCGGAGGGAGCCATTCAGCGGGCGATGCAAGAGCTCCCCGTAACGCTGCACGGCAGTCCCGTGGTGGTGGTCGGCTTTGGTCGCTGCGGGATGACACTGGCCCGGATGCTGGCAGGGATCGGCGCCAGGGTGCGAGTCGTCGCCCGGGGGGCGGCGCAGCGGGCCCGCGCATACGAGATGGGGCTCAGTGCGGAGCCCGTCGAGCGGCTCAAGCAAGCCGTCGGCGATGCCAGGGCGGTCTTTAACACGGCGCCCGCGCTGCTCCTCACCCGGGAAGTGCTCGCGGCGATGCGCAAAGACGCCGTGGTCATCGACATCGCCCAAGCGCCGGGCGGCACCGATTTCGCGGCAGCCGATGAGCTTGGCATCAAGGCCTTTCTCGACCTGGGCCTTCCGGGAAAGGTGGCGCCGGAAACGGCCGGAGAGATCTTGGCCAGGGTGATTCCCGGGCTCATCCTCGACGACCTCATGAGGGCGCGCATGTAACGGGCGGCGCATCCCATGTACCTCATCAAAGAGGACGCGAGGGGTGCGAGCAAAGATGCGGCTGAGAGGAAAGTCGATCGGATGGGGAGTGTGCGGATCGCACTGCAGCTATGAAGAGGTGCTGCCCCAGGTCCAGGCTGTGTTGGAGGAAGGCGCGTCGGTGGTGCCCGTGCTGTCGCACGCTGCGGTGACGACGACGACCCGTTTCGGCACGCCGGAAAACCTCGCTCGGCGGCTCCAAGAGCTCACGGGCCACAAACCGATCACGAGCATCGTGGAGGCCGAGCCGACGGGGCAGAAGAAGAGCTTTGATTGCTTTGTCATCGCGCCGTGCACCGGAAACACGTTGGCAAAGCTGGCCAACGCCTTCACCGACACGCCGGTGCTGATGGCCGCCAAAGGCACATTGCGCAACCTCAGGCCCGTCGTCATCGCCATCTCGACCAACGACGCGCTGGGAAACAACGCGAAAAACATCGGGATCTTGCTCAACACGCGCAACGTCTATTTTGTGCCGTTTGGCCAGGACAATCCTGAAGAGAAACCAAACTCTTGCGTCGCGGATTTTGATCGCATCGCCGACACCGTGGTTGCGGCCCTCCAAGGGCGCCAGCTGCAGCCGGTGCTCATCGAGCGGGCCAAGAGGGCGGTGAGATAGTCTTCCGCACGCGAGGACGAGAGGGGTCAGGTCTGGTGAAGACGTACAAGGTCGCGATCCTGGGAGCTTCAGGCGCCGTAGGAACGGAGTTTATCCAACTCTTGGAGGAGCGCGATTTTCCCGTAGGCGAACTCCGGCTCTTGGCGTCGCCAAGAAGCGCGGGGCGACGCGTCCCCTTTCGCGGGGAGGAGCTGGTGGTTGAGGCCGTGGGCGAAGACTCCTTCCGCGGCATCGACATCGCCTTTTTCGCCGCCGGAGGCGGCGTCAGCAAGGAATGGGCGCCCAAGGCGGTGGCTGCCGGCGCGGTGGTGATCGACAACAGCAGCGCGTTTCGCCTCGATCCCGAAGTGCCTTTGGTCGTGCCCGAGGTCAACCGGGACGCGATCCGGACGCACAAGGGGATCATCGCCAATCCCAATTGCTCCACCACCATCATGGTGACCGCTTTGGCGCCGATCCACCGGGCGGCCCGCATCAGGCGCATTGTGGTTTCGACGTACCAATCGGTCTCGGGCGCTGGGGCCAAAGCCATGGCCGAACTGGAGGCACAGGTGCGGGCGTACGCCCAAGGCGAGCCGGTAACGGCCCAGGTGCTGCCCGTGGCCTCCGCCGACAAGCACTATCCCATCGCCTTTAACCTCATTCCTCAAATCGATGTGTTTGAGGAGCTAGGTTATACCAAAGAAGAGTGGAAGATGGTTTACGAGACTCGCAAGATCCTGGACGAGCCCGGTCTTGCCGTCTCGCCCACCACCGTGCGGGTGCCGGTTTGGCGCAGCCACTCGGAGTCGATCAACATCGAGACCGAAAAGCCGCTCACCGTCGAAGAGGCGAGGAGGATCCTCAGCGAGGCCGAGGGCGTGGAGGTGATCGACGATCCCCAAGCGATGGCCTACCCGATGCCGATTACGGCCACCGGCAAAGATCCGGTCTACGTCGGGCGCATTCGCCGGGATCCGTCGATCGAAAACGGGCTCAACCTTTGGGTGGTGGGCGACCAGATCCGCAAAGGCGCCGCCCTCAATGCCTTGCAGATCGCCGAGGTCGCGTGCGCCAACGGCTGGCTCTAAGAGCGATTGCCTTCTTCAAGGCGCGCCAAGGCCGGGCGTCCGATGACACTGTGGCTGGTAGGGGAGAACGATGGACCGCATCGTCGTCCAGAAGTTTGGCGGCACCTCCGTGGCGACGGAGGAGCTGAGGGCATGCGTCGCCCGGCATATCGAGCGCGCGATCAGCGAAGGGCTGCGGCCTGTGGTGGTTGTCAGCGCCATGGGCCGTGCCGGCGACCCTTACGCGACGGATACGTTGCTGCAACTGGTGCAAGAAGCCGGGGAAAGCGCCAACGGGCGCGACGTGGATTTGTTGCTTTCCTGCGGCGAGGTGATCGCGACGGTCGTCCTCTCGCGCTTTCTGACAAGGCGCGGCCACGTCGCGCGGGCCTTGACGGGGGCGCAGGCCGGCCTGATCACCGACGGGCGGTTTGGTGAAGCGCGCATTTTGAGAGTTGAGCCCCGCCGCGTTTTGGAGGCGCTGGCCGCCGGCGAAATTCCGGTGATCGCAGGCTTTCAGGGGATCTCTCAAGACGGGGAAGTGACGACCCTGGGCCGGGGCGGGAGCGACACGTCCGCCGCGGCGCTCGCGGTGGCGTTAAGCGCTGAGGCGCTCGAAGTGTACACCGACGTCGACGGCATTAAGACCGCAGATCCCAGGCTTTTCCCCGAGGCCGTCACCCTCGAGCGGGCGACGTACCGGGAGGTGGCCGAGCTGGCCCACGTCGGGGCCAAGATCATCCATCCCCGGGCGGTGGAGATCGCGATGAAGGGGAAGATCCCCATCCGCATCCGGCAGACGACGTCGGATGCGCCGGGGACCTTGGTGTGCGACGACGCCCTCCTAGACCCCATGGAAGCCGAGCCGGAAGACCGGCCGGTGACGGGTATCGCCCACATTGTCGATCGCTGCCAGGCGGTGGTTTCGCCGCCGGCAGGCGACTCCAGCGCCGCCGTGCAGCTCTTTGAGGCCCTGGCGGCGGCCGGCATCAGCGCGGACATGATTTATGTTTCGCCGGACCGCATCGCCTTTATCGTGGCAGGAAACCTCGAAGGGCGCATGAAAGCTGTCTTGCAGAAACTCGGTTGGCCGCACGCGGTGACGGGTGGCTTGGCCAAAGTCTCCGCAGTCGGCGCCGGGATGCACGGCGTTCCAGGTGTGATGGCGAAGATCGCAAGAGCCCTGCACCAGGCCGGGATCGAGATTTTGCAGACGACTGACTCTCACGCGAACATCTCTTGTCTCATCCGGGAGGAAGAGGTTTCGAAAGCTGTCTCGGCCCTGCACCGGGAGTTTGCGTTGGGCAAATCATGAGTTGGGAAGTCGGACTTGCCAAGCTCAGGAGGGAATCGAGATGACCCCCTTTGGAGAACTGCTGACCGCGATGGTGACGCCGATGCGCCAAGACGGCGCAGTCGATTTCGACAAGGCGGCAAAGCTGGCCGAGTACCTGGTCCACCACGGCTCCGACGGGGTGGTGGTCTGCGGCACCACGGGCGAGTCGCCCACCCTAGACGCCGACGAAAAGGTGGGCCTCTTTGAAGCGGTGATGCAAGCCGTGGGGGACCGGGCAAAGGTGATCGCCGGGACAGGCACCTACGACACCCGGGAAAGCATCGAGCTCACCCGGCGGGCTGAGGGGGTGGGGGTCCACGGCGTCATGCTGGTGGTGCCCTATTACAACCGGCCTCCGCAAGAAGGCCTCTACCGGCATTTTCGCGCGATCGCCGAGGCGACCCGCCTCCCCGTGATGCTCTACAACGTCCCGTCCCGCACCGGCCGCAATCTCGAGGTCGAGACCGTGGCCCGTTTGGCGCTTCTTCCCAACGTCGTCGCGATCAAAGAGGCTGCGGGCGACATGGAGCAAGTGACGCAGCTTCGCCGCTCGACGCCCGAGAGCTTTGCCATCTACAGCGGCGAGGACAGCCTGACCCTGCCCATGCTGAGCCTGGGCGCCGTGGGCGTGGTGAGCGTCGCGAGCCACGTGGTGGGCGACGACATCAAAGCGATGATCCGGGCTTTCAAGGAAGGAAGGACCGCCGAAGCGACCGAGCTCCATCAAAAGCTGATGCCGGTCTTTAAGGCGATGTTTGTGACGACCAACCCGATACCGGTCAAGTGGGCGATGAGCCTCTTGGGGATGGACATGGGCCCGTTCCGCCTCCCCCTGGTGGAGCCGACGCCAGCGGAAAAGGAGCGCATCCAACAAACACTAGAGCGGTACGGGTTGATCCAGCCGGCAGCTCGGTAAAGACCTGGGGTCCCGTCGTCTTTTCGACGGGGCCTTTCGCTTTCACTTTTGCGCGGCGTTGAGTATAATCATTGATAATGTGCTGGTTCGGGTTTCTTTCGCTCGCATTGCCGCGAGGCCATGGCGACGGAGCGACTTTGTGACCGAGTACGGCGCTCGCGCCCGTGCCCAGGCCGCCGGGGCCGGAGCGGACGCGCCTTGGAGGTGTCTTGACCGCATCATGGCAAAAACTCAATCGACAGTCTCTCTCATTCCCCTTGGAGGCGTCGGAGAGATCGGCAAAAACATGTGGCTCTTGGAGCAGGGGAATGAGATCCTCGTCCTCGACTGCGGGGTGATGTTTCCCGACGAGGAGATGCTGGGGGTGGACCTGGTTATCCCCGACATCTCCTACCTCAAGGAACGGGAAAACCGCGTCAAAGCGATCTTGCTGAGCCACGGCCACGAGGACCATATCGGCGCTCTTCCTTACATCTTGCGCCAGCTCAATGTGCCGGTCTACGGCACGCGGCTCACCCTAGGCCTCGTCGAAGCGAAGTTGGAGGAGCACGGACTCAAAGGCGACGTCCGCTTACACGAGATCAAGGCCGGCGACGTGATCAAACTCGGCTCCTTTTCCGTGGAGTTTATCCACGTCAACCACTCCCTCGCCGACGTCGTCGCCATGGCCGTCACCACTCAGGCGGGCGTCATCCTGTATGCGACCGACTTTAAATTTGACCACACGCCGATCGATGGAAAAGTGATCGATCTGCATCGGCTGGCGGAGCTGGGGCGAGAGGGCCTATTGTGCCTGATGGCCGACAGCACCAACGCGGAGCGGCCCGGCTACACCATGTCCGAGCGGATCGTCGGCGAAACGCTCCTCGACGTCTTTCGCGAAGCGGAAGGCCGGATCGTCGTCGCCGCCTTCGCGTCTCACATCCACCGGATCCAGCAGATCGTCGACGCCGCTCACCGTTTTAACCGCAAAGTCTGCTTCATCGGCCGCAGCATGGTCAAAAACGTCGACATCGCCTCGCGTCTTGGGTACCTGCGTATCCCCGACGGGATGATGATCGACGTGGACGAGCTGGACGACTATCCCCCTGAAAGGATCGTGGTCATCTCCACGGGAAGCCAAGGCGAGCCGATGGCGGCCCTGACGCGCATGGCGATGAACGAGCATCGCCAGGTGGCCATCGGGCGGGGCGACACTGTCTTGATCTCGGCCACGCCGATCCCGGGAAACGAGCGATCGATGGGAAAGACCATCAACCACCTCTTTAAGCTGGGGGCCAAAGTGATCTATCACGCCGTCAGCGGGGTGCACGTCTCCGGGCACGCAAGCCAAGAGGAGCTCAAGCTGATGCTCAACCTCACGCGGCCCAAGTTTTTCATCCCCATTCACGGGGAGTACCGCATGCTGGCCACTCACGCCGAACTCGCGAAGCAAGTGGGTATTCCCGAACAACATATCGTCATCCCCGAGATCGGCGACCGCATCGAGATTACGCCCCATTCGATCAGGAAAGGCGCGCCGGTGGAAGCCGGCAGGGTGCTGGTCGACGGCCTAGGCGTGGGCGATGTGGGCAACATCGTCCTCAGGGATCGGCAACAGCTCTCGCAGGACGGCATCCTCATCGTCGTCGTCAGCATCGACAAGCAGACGGGCGAGATCGTGGCCGGTCCCGATATCATCTCGCGCGGCTTTGTGTACATGAGGGAGTCGGAGAGCCTTATCGACGAAGCGCGCGGCGTCGTGAATGAGGCGCTAGCGCCGCTCGCGGCCCAAGGAATCACCGAGTGGGGGCCCATCAAGAGTGAGGTGCGCGACGTGCTCCAGCGCCACCTCTACGAAAAGACCAAGCGCCGGCCGGTGATCCTGCCGATCATCATGGAAGTATAGCCACATGTTTCCGCCGGTCTTGGGCCATACTAGGCTTGCCGGGTCAATAGGAGCGCTGACCGGCGGAAGGGTGGGCTTGGCATGAACGGCGGTTTCGATGCCGAGATCGACCGGGGCCAGCAGCAATCGACTCAGCCTGTGTCCCCGCAAGGATCTCCCCGTCTCCAGGCGATTCAAGAGCTGGGTCAATCCAACCTCCCGCCGAGGATGGAGGGGGGCATCCACTGCCTGCCCATCATCGGGCAGGTGGAAGGGCACGTGGTCTTGCCCGCCAAGAGCAAGACCACCAAGTACGAGCACGTGATTCCTCAACTGGTCGCGGTCGAGCAAAACCCTGCCGTCCGGGGGCTCATCGTCGTCCTCAACACCGTGGGCGGCGATATCGAGGCGGGGCTTGCCATCGCCGAGATGATCCGCAGCCTTTCCAAACCCACCGTCTCACTCATCCTGGGCGGAGGCCACTCCATCGGCGCGCCCATCGCCGTCGCAGCCCGGCGTTCGTTTATTGCGAGCACGGCGACCGTCACCGTGCACCCGATCCGGCTGTCGGGGCTCGTGATCGGCGTGCCGCAGACCTACGAGTACCTCGACAAGATGCAAGACAGGGTGATCCGCTTTATCGTCGAAAACTCGCGGATTTCGGAAGGCGCACTGAGAGAGCTCATGTTTCGCACGGGCGAGCTGGTGCGCGACGTGGGCACCGTCTTGATCGGCCGCGAGGCGGTCGAGGTGGGGCTCATCGACCAGGTGGGGGGACTGGCCGAAGCCCTGGCTTACTTGCGGGGGGAAATCCAGAGGGCGACCGGCGGGTATCTGGGCTCTTTCCCACACCCGGTCTCGCCGGCTTTTGCTTTTCCCGTCAACAACCAGCCGGCGCCGGCGGCCGCGGGCGCTGCTTTCGGCTATCCTCCCAATCCGCCGCCGGCGCCTCTCCCGCCCGTTTAAGGGGCGAATCCTATGGTGTTATACACGATCATCCCACCGGAAGAGATCTTTTCCGACGACGCCGAGCCCGCCCAGATCGAGGCCTCTATGGGAGGGATCCGGGTCCTGGTCACCCCGCTCGGCGACGGCACCGCGCGCCTTGAACGGCTGCTCTCCACGGATCCCGACCATTTTCTCGTGCCCGAGCTTCAGCCGGGAACCATCGTGACGCTCGTCTCCACCCCCTCATCCGGCTAGCTCCCGCACACCCGTCCTTTTTGACTTGCATAGACTGGTCCGTGCAACACGTCCGCAACATCTCTTTCAAGGAGCGCATGTCGCATGGACCGTGTCGAAGTGGTCGTCATCGCCGACAAGGAGAGCAAACTCTGCTACGGGTGAGCCAAAGGGCGATCTCTGGAAGAGATCACGGGTTCGTTGGCTAAACGGCTCCATAAAAACTTTGGCGACGCCGTCGCTTGCCGCTTCGTCGACGTCAAGAGCGCGGATCTTGCCCAGTTTCCCGCGATCCAACAGTCCCTCAGCGGGCCGCAGAGGCCTGCGCTGCCCCTCGTGGTGATCGACGGCGCCGTCCGGTACCACGGGCTGTTTTCGCCCACCTTTATCCAAAGAGATGTGGAGCGCTTGCTGGGCGAGCGAGGGAAAGGCGGCAGCAACGGTCCCAAGAGGCTTGCTGCGGGGCCGCCGTCACAGCCGAGTCTAAGAGAGCGTAAGAGCGGTTGGGCGGCGTTCGAGCATTTTGCCCGCGGCGCATGGCGCGGCGCGGAGACGACGCCGCTCCGGCAGCCGGGCGCTGGGCCTCAACTTCCTTCCACCAAGGTGTCCGGGCAACCAAAGGAGGGGGGCGCTCGCTCGGCGCCCCGAAAAATGGCCAGCGCGCCGTTGCTGCCGCCCTCCCGGAACACCTCGCCAAGACCGCAAGCGCCCTGGGCGTCGACCTCCGTGTTTCGCCGCCGCCCATAAGGGTTTTTAACTGTCGATGGGGGGTGGAAAGGGTTTCCAGACAATGACCCGCTGGCCCTCGTCGGCCGAAGGAGGGGGCTCGCTGGGAGCGGGTGGGGCGGCCTCCTCTTCGGGCTCGGGAAAGGGCGACGGGCCTTGCCTCACCTGGGAAAGGCGCGTCTCGCCTGACGCCTCTGAGAGGCGGATCTCGTCTCGTTGGGCGGGGGCGGAGGGGATGGGCTCTGCAATGTCCCGGTGGCCCTGCTCGCCGGTCTCGCCTTCGGGGCGAGGCCGCTCCGACACGCGGACGATGACCCGGATCCGGTGCTGGAAGTCGCACGTGACCGGATCGAAATCGTGGTCGGAAACCAGCTCTTCGACGGCGACGTCCACCCGGCTAAGGTCGAGTCCTGGCACGCTCACGGTGCGGGAAAAGGGGATGGCTAGGCCCTCGCCCTCGATCTTGCGACTTCCCGCCCGGAGGAAGTAGAGGTACGAATGGATCTCTCCCCGCACGGCCAGCCTCTGCTGGTCGACGGGTTCCCACTGGAGGTCCCGGGCTTCGAGTTTCACTTGGAGGACTTGCGCGACCTGGGCCAGGCGACCGCCCCCTTCGAGAGTGATCGTCACCCGGGTGGCCGCGCCGGTGGTTTCGTGTGCCATAGCCGATCACTCCTCGGTGTATGGGTATTCCCCCCGGAGCTTGACAATGACGCCACGGCGCGCCAAGGCAGGAAGAGAGTGATCAAAGGCGCGGCCCCTGCGGTTGTGGAAGCCTCCGCGACGGTGAAACCACCGAAGGAGGCTTGCGGATCATGCAGCACTCAGGCAACTTCCGCCGGAGAGCGACGTCCGTCTGGATCGGGGCCGTTTTGGGGCTCTTGTTGGCAGTGACGCTCATCACGGGACAAGCCCTGGCCGCAAGAGCCGGAACGCCGGCGCTTGAGATCATAGAGGAGAGCGAGGCGGAAGCCTACCTTCTCCAGAAAATCAACGAGGAGCGGCTGGCGGAGGGACGTGAGGCGCTGGCGGTCGATCCCCTGCTGGTGCGGCTCGCGCGGGAAAAGGCAAGGGACATGGCGGAAAGGGGCTACTTTGACCACGTCTCGCCGGTTTTGGGCACGGTTTTCGACATGCTTCGCCGCGAGGGCGTTGCCTACAAATGGGCCGGGGAAAACATCGCGAGGGCGACGAGCCTCGTCGCGGCCCACCAAGCCCTGATGGAAAGCCCCGATCACCGGGCTAACATCCTGAGCGCAGGATACACCCAAGTGGGCGTCGGGGTGTACCGCTCCGGCGGAAAGTGGCACATCGCACAGATCTTTATGAGGCCTCGCGCTTAAGGCGTTGATACACCTCAAGGGTCTTTTCCGCCATGACTCGAGCGTCCCAGTGGCGGCGAGCGTAGCTTGCCCCAAAGGTTTTGAGCTGCTCAAGCCTCTTGGGATCAGCCAGCAGCTCCCTTAACAGGAGGCTGATGCGCCGGGCCGTGGGAGGCTCGCGGCTTGCCCGGCCGCTGAAGTTGCACCACTCGAGCCGGGAGACTGTATCGGGCGTCACCAGGCCGTCCCAAAAGACGCCCAGCACGGCGGCGGCGGCCCCACAGGCCATCGCCTCGCGGATGCCCCTGCCGGTGGCAAAGACAAGATCCGCTCCCGAAAGCTCGTGTTCCACCGCAGGAGAAGGCGCCTCTTGGGCCCGGGGGGCCCAGTCCGCGACGTAGCGGACGTCAACCTCCTGGCGGAAGGCGGCGGCCTGGTCGAGCGCGAGAAGGCCTGGCATTTTGGAAGGGCTGACCCGTCCAAGGTAGACGATCCGCAGCGGCCGCGGCCGGCGAAGTCCCGGGGCTCGGGGGTGAAAGCGCTTCAAATCGACCCCGTTTTCGATCGTGATGTGGGGGATGCCCTGCTGCGAGAGGCTTTCCGAAATTTCGCCGCTCACCGCGATGATGGCGGTCCGGCCGTGGCGCCAAGGCGGGAGAAGCTGGCCCGGGCCGTGGAGCGTCGTCGCCGTGAGCAGTGGATACCGGCGCTGGAGGGCGTGGGCAAGACGCGAGGCTCGGGCCGAGTGGGCGTGCAGCACGTCGACCTTGCCGCTCGCGGCCAGCTCTTGAACCTCCTGCGGACCGGCTTTGACGACCCGCACACCGTGGGCTTTCGCGTCGGCAAAGAGTCCGTCCTCAAGGATGCGGGGGAAAGCCAGGGTGACTTGCTGGCCGAGAAGGGCCAGCTCCTTGGCGAGTGTGGCCATGTGGGTCTCGATGCCCCCAAAGGATGCCGGCCGGTCTGCGTACATGACGATGCGCAACGCTTGTTCCCCCCGCAGGCGACGCCCCGTTTCGTCAAAACGCAAGGCAGCGTGTTTTGAGTCAAGCGCCACAAGGCGCGCTGTAGGCCTCGCCGAGATGCGAGGCCTACAGCGGTTTTGCGCCTGGCGGATCGGCTCGCGCCGCCGTCAGTGGATGGGAAAGGGCGGCCAAAACTCGCCCCGCTGGACCATGTCGGCCCACTCGGGGCAACCGATGGGCGACACCTGCACGCACTCGGGCGGCTGGGGGCAAAAGCGAGCCTCTTTCACTTCGAGCTGCACCGTAAAGGTGACTTTCACGACGACGAAGAGCCCGACCTCGCACTCGATGGTGTCCGCCTCTCCGTCCGTCTCGCGGATCCGGCAGTTGAGGCACCTGACCAGATGGAAAAACCGCAGGTCCATCTCGGGACGGGCGCCCTGGAGCCGGGCCCGTTTGCGGAACCGGAAGGTCTTGGTCACGGTGTGATCGTAGCCGTCGGAGTCGGCGAAGGTGACGGTCTGATCCCATTCGAGGGTGAACTCGACCTCGCCGTCCCGGGGAATGCCGGCGTCGATCACCCTGACGTTGGCGACGTCGCAAGCGATGACGTTGGCCGGTTCGGGGATCAGGTCGGTGAAGCGGAACGTCGGGCACTCGGTGACGGTGCATTCATCGTACACTTTGTCGACGATGATGCACTCGGGGCCGTAGTCGTCGCCACCGCCGCCACCGCCGATCGGGGCGAGATTGGGCTGCTCCTTTTTCTGCCAATAGTTGAGCTGCAGGCTCTGGCTCTTGGCCATGGGTGGCTTTTCCCTCCTTTGTTTGACCTCGCCCGTTCCTCAAGCTACGTAAGGCACGGGCTCGCCGAAAATCACTACACACTATGAACGCCCCTGGTGATTGGTGAGTCTTTAATCCTACCCGCGCGATGCAAAGAGCGGGCAAAGGACGGAAAGAATAGAGGCGGATTGCGCGACTGCTTCTTTTGAGCAGCGGAGGGATGGCACGATGAAGCGACGGGTGCTCGCCGCGTTAATCATCGCCGTGGTTTCGGGAGCGATCGTTTCGCTTCCTCGGGCAGCGCTTCGCCTTGAGGAAAACCGGGTCGAGGCTCAAAGCGTCCCGGTGCTCCGGTGGGGATCGACGGGGGAAGCGGTGCGGACGCTGCAGTGGCGGCTGCAGCAGTGGGGATATTACCAAGGCCGCATCGACGGGGTCTACGGCGCCGAGACCTACCGGGCGGTGGTCAACTTTCAACGGAGGAACGGAGTCTGGCCCGCCGACGGCGTCGTCGGGGCCAACACGTGGAGGGCGCTCGGGCTCTACAACGCTGTCGCGGGAGGCGGTTCCACGTCCACAGGTTCGGCGGGGGGCGCCGTCAATCGCAGCGATCAGCTCGAGCTATTAGCCCGCGTCATCGCCGCGGAAGCGCAGGGGGAGCCCTTCGAAGGACAGGTGGCGGTGGGCGCGGTCATCCTCAACCGGGTCAACGATCCCCGTTTTCCCAACACCCTGAGCGGCGTGATCTATCAACCCCACGCTTTTGAATCGGTCACCAACGGCCTCATCTGGAGGCGCACCCCGACGGAGGAGGCGTACCGGGCGGCGCGGGCCGCGCTCAACGGCTGGGACCCCACCTATGGGGCGGTCTTTTTCTGGAACCCGTCCAAGCCGGTCTCTCCCTGGATCTGGACGAGGCAAATCGTCGCCCGAATCGGCAATCACGTCTTCGCCGTATGACGAAAGGAAGATGAAGGGTGTCGAAGCACTGGCGCACGGCGGCGCTGCTCTTGGTGGTGGGCGTCGCGCTCGCCGCCCTCTGGGGAGCAGAGCAAATGCGGAGCCGGCAGGCGATCGAAAGGGAGCTGGCCGCCCGCTATCAGCAGGCGTTTTTCGACGCCGTCGGCCACGTGGAAAACGTGGAAGTGCTGCTCTCCAAGGGGATCGCGGCCTCCACGCCCGGGCAGCTCGCCGAGATTTTTTCTGACCTGAGGCAGCAGGCTTTTGCAGCGCAGGCCAATCTCACCCTGCTGCCCCTGGTTCAGGGGACGCTCATCGAAACCAGCAAGTTCCTCACGCAGGTAGGAGACTTTGGCTTTACGCTGGCCAAAAAGGCGGCCAAGGGCACACCTCCCAGCGACGACGAGATGTCGCTCATCCGGAGGATGCGGGAGGAAGCGGCTCGCATCAGCGCGGCGCTGCACGAGATCCAGCGGGAAGCCGCCAAAGGGAGCATGCCCTGGGGCGAACTGCAGAGTAGGACGCGCCGGCGCCTTAGACAAGAGGAGCAACCCGACGCGGGCTTCACCCGTCTCGAGGACCATTTCCAGAAGATCCCCGTGATCCAATACGACGGTCCCTTCTCGGACCACGTCTTGCAGCGGAAGCCCCGCGGGCTCACGGGCGACGACGTGAGTGAAGAAGAAGCTGAGAGGATCGCGCTGGAGTTTGTCGCTCCCGAGCGGCGCGACGGCTACCGCGCTGAGGCCGTCCGCCGGGTCGAAGGCCGCATCCCTGCCTACGGCATCGTCGTCCGCCCAGAGGAGACAGGCGTCGAAGTGGTGATGGACGTCAGCGTCAAAGGCGGCCACGTGGTCTGGATGCTGACCAAACGGGACGTCAAGGAGGCGATACTCTCCTTTGACGAGGCGATCGAGAGGGCGCGGGCGTTCCTGCGGGAGCGGGGCTTTGAGGGAATGGAGGCGACCTATCTCACGGAGGCGGAAAACGTCGCGGTGATCCCCTTCGTCCCGGTCAAGGGGGGCGTTAGGATCTACCCCGACCTCGTGAAAGTGAGCGTCGCGCTCGACAACGGCGAAATCGTGGGCTTTGAAGCCATGGGTTACCTCATGGCTCACCACGAGCGAAAGATCCCCGCTCCCGAGATCACCCCCGACGAAGCGCGCGAGCGGGTGGCGATGGGGCTGGAGGTGACGGGTGAGGTCCGCCTGGCCGTCATTCCCACAGAGACGCTTGACGAAGTTCTCACGTGGGAGGTGCCGGCCTCATTAGGGGGTGACCGCTTCCTCGTCTACATCAACGCCCAAACCGGCGACGAAGAACAGATCCTGCGCATCGTCCGCACGAGCGAGGGCGAGACCACCCTCTAGAAGCTCATCCTTCCAACCGTGGTCTAGCTGGACACCCCTTCCCGTAGATGTTGATGGAAGGGGTGTCTTTCTTGTTGTCTCTCTTCGCTGTCTTGGTCGCGCTGGCGATCTTTTTTTGCAGCCTTTTCCTTCTAAAAGAGAGCTTGGAAGCGCTCCAGCCTAGGGTGGGCCCGTGGCTGCGCCGGGCCACCGGCCATCCTCTTCAGGGCGCGCTCCTCGGCTTTCTCGTCACGGCGTTGATTCAAAGCTCCAGCGCTACCAACTCGATGGCCGTCGGCTTGGTGGCGGCGGGGGTGCTGCGCCTGAAGCACGCCTTTGCCGTCATTTTGGGCGCTAACGTCGGCACGACCATCACCGGCCAGATCGTCGCTTTGGGGCTCGGTGATCTGGGCCTTCCCCTGCTTGTAGCAGGCTTTTTCTTGCAGTGGGTCCCACGTCCCGGCATCCACGCAGGCGGGAAAGCGCTGATGGGCGTCGGTGGACTCTTTTACGGCTTGTGGGCCCTCGGCGGCTCTCTCGCCCAGCTCGGCGCGGCGTCGGGGCTCGGAGCCTTTCTGGCGGCCGCTCAAGCGAGCGACGGGGCGTCGCTGGCCGCGGGCGCGCTGTTGACCGCCGTCGTCCAGAGCAGCTCGGCGGTGACCAGTCTCTTAGTGGGCCTGGCCGATGCCGGCGTCCTTCCGGTGCGTGCGGCGATCGCGGCGACCCTGGGGAGCAACATAGGCACCGTGACGACGACCATCTTAGCCAGCCTGTCGGGCGGTCCGCTCGCCCGCCGGGCCGCCTGGCTCGATCTGGGCTTCAACCTCCTGGGAGCCCTCATCGCCCTAGTCTTCATGCCGTACCTCGCCCCGTGGCTCGCGGGGTTGGCCGTAGCCCCGGGAAGGCAAGTAGCCCACGCCCACACTCTGTTCAACGTCATCACCGTCGCCGTGGCGCTGCCCTTTGTCGATAGGATCGCGCGCCTTGCCGGAGACCAGGAGCGCTCCGGCCGCGACTAGCGATCGATCCTTCAATGGGCAAGCCGCGCCTTGAGAGAACGTCTGAGATACGTTGCAGGAGTGAAGCGGACAGCGGGGAATCGAGCCAAAGTCGTTGAGCTGTCCGTAAAGGGGGCATTGCGTTGACGATTTGGCAAGCGATCGTGCTCGGTCTGGTACAGGGCGTCACCGAATTTTTGCCGGTGAGCAGCTCCGGCCACCTGGTGATCGCGGGGGCGCTCCTTGACGTCCCCAGGGAGAGCTTGACCTTTGACATCATGGTGCACTTTGGCACCCTCATCGCGGTGCTCGTCGCGCTCAAAGACGACTGGTACCCCATCCTCCTGGGTGTGCTGGGTCATCCGCAGCACAAGCAAGAAGGAAGGAAGCGATTTCTCGCGGTGTTAGTGGGCAGCCTTCCCGTGGCGGCGGCCGGCCTTTTGTTGAAAGACCAGGTGGAGGAGCTCTTCGCCGCGCCCCGTTTCGCCGCGGCGATGCTGCTCGTCACCGGAGCCATCCTCTGGTTTTCCGACCGGGCCGCGGAGCGGCGCGATCGTTCGTCCTTGACGATTCCCACGCTTTCGGACGCCCTCTGGATCGGCTGCGGGCAGGCGCTCGCGATCTTGCCCGGAATCTCCCGTTCCGGCTCGACCTTGGCGGCGGGTCTCATGCGGGGATTTGACCGGCAGGGGGCGGCCCGTTTCGCCTTCTTGCTGGCGATTCCAGCGATCTTGGGCGCCACCTTGATCGAGCTTCCCTCGCTGTTTGAAAACGGGATGGAGGCCAGCGTTCCCATCTTAGCCGGCACCGCCTCGGCGGCTTTGGCCGGGTACGCGTCGATCGCCCTGTTCTTGCGTTTCTTGAAAAGCGGCTCGCTCAAAGGATTTGCCGTCTACACCTGGCTTGCCGGGCTCCTTGCGCTGTGGCTCGTAGGCCGGTCATAGCGCGCAAGGACGGTATCACGCGCCGTCGAATGAAAGGAGCGTGAAACGCTAACCGGAAAGCGCTTGGGCCTTGAGGGAGAGGGAAGAGCAGTGGCCGCAAGCGACCGCCCCAAAAGCGGCGATTTTCCCCGTTTAAAGCTGGTAGGACAAATCCTGCTGGCGGTTCTTCTTCTCTGGTATGCAGCGAGCAAGGGCGATCGCGCCCTCTTTCGTTTAGGGCTGCGGACGGCCGAGGCGGTCTATGGCTCCGTGGAGACCCGTTACGAGGGGAAAGCCGTCTTTCTCCGCAACGAACACGTCGTGTATGCTCCTCTGCCGGGGCGCGTCACGCTGTTGGTGGGCGAAGGCCGCCACGTGCGCACGGGCGACGTCATCGTCGAATTGAGCGAGACCTCGCAGGCAGCCCGTTCCCTTGGGCAGGTGGAGGAGATCAACCGCAGGCTCGCGCAGACGGGGACGGCTTTGGCCGCCGAGCGGGGCCGCCTCCTGTTGCTCCGCCAAGAGGTCCAACGCAGGCTCGCCGACGCGCGGCAAGTACTGAGCGAGGCCTTAGCGAAAGGGGAAACCGAGGCGGCGCGTGATGCGGAAAGCCGCAGGCAGGCCATCGAGCGCGAGCTGGCCGGCATCGACCAGGCCCTGGCCGATCTCGACCGCATGGAGGAGCAAGAGCGGCGCGAACTCCTTTCTCAGCGCGAGGCGCTGCTTTCGCTCCGTCCGGGGGACAGGACCCTGGTGCGTTCGCCGTCAGCGGGGATGATCAGCTTTGCCATCGACGGGCTCGAAGACGAGTTTATCCCCGGGGCCAATCCCGCGACGCTCTTTGCGAAAAAAGCCGGCAGAGAGCAGCGGTTGGCCGACGGCGCGCGGGTCGAACGTGGGGATCCTCTTTTTCGCGTCGTGGAAACGGCCCGTGTCGAAGTGGCGATCCGGGTCAAAGGGACGGCTCTGGCTCCGGGCACCCGGGTGATCCTGGATTTCCGCTCGATCCCCGAGCGGAGTTTTTCGGGCCGCTTGGTCGAAAGCACGACCGTCGACGGCGAGTTTTACGGGCGAGTCGAGCTCGACGCCTTTGACTTCAGCCTCATCCACCGCCGGGAAGCCGACGTGATCCTCACGACCGAACGGCGGGAGGGGATCGTGGTGCCCCGCTCGGCCATTGTTGAGGAAAGGGGAAAGAAGGGCGTTTATATCTTGGCTGGCGACACTCCCGTCTTTCGCGAGGTCAGGGTCTTAGGGGCCAACGAGCGCCAGGCCGTGGTCGATGGGGTCGTCGGCGTGCCAGTGGGCGCCCGGGTCGTCGTCAACCCGTCGCGCCTTAGGACCCGCTAAACAGCGGTTTGGCTTTTTCGAGGCGCGAGGCCTGTGTGAAGGAGCGGTGTCGCCGTTGCCGAATACCGAGATAAGTTGTGTGTGGAGGCCGTTTGGGTGAAAGAGTTGATCGCGGAGCGCCTCGCGAGGGTGAAAGAGACGATCGCTGAGGCATGTGCGCGTGCCGGGCGCGACCCGGCTGAGGTGACGCTGATCGCGGTGACGAAAACGATCCCAGCCGACGTGATCCAGGCCGCAATCTCCGCCGGCGTCGAGCACATCGGGGAAAACCGGGTGCAAGAGGCACGGGACAAGTTTCCCCACGTGCCGGCGGGCGTCGTCCGCCACTTGATCGGCCACCTCCAGACCAACAAAGCCCGTTACATCCCAGGCCTCTTTGACTGGGTGCACTCCCTCGACCGCATCGAGCTGGCCCAAGCCTTGGGCAAGAGGGCCCAGCGGGAAGGGCGGACGATCGATTGTTTAATCCAGGTCAACGTCTCGGGAGAGGAGACCAAACACGGCGTGGCTCCTGAAAGGGCGTTGGAGCTGGTGGAGCAGGTGGCCGAGGTCGAGGGCCTGCGGGTCAGGGGACTGATGACGATGGCGCCTTTGACCGGCGACACCGGCCTGATCCGCTGGGTGTTTGCATCGCTGCGCAGCCTCAGTCAAGAGATCGAAAAAGCAAATATCGCAGGCGTATCGATGGAGCACCTTTCCATGGGGATGAGCAACGACTTCCCCATCGCGATCGAAGAGGGCGCCACCATGATCCGGGTGGGGAGCGCCATCTTTGGGCCGCGCACGTGATCTTGGCGCGCTGATCCGGGGGAACATCCGCCGCGCCGGCGAGGCCAGCGCCTTTGGCCGCCGGATCCTCGCCGGTTTCAAGGAGGGCGCACGAGGTGTCACAACAGCAACGCCGGTTCTTGGACAGGATCCTACAGTTTATGGGAATCCAAGAAGAACAAGTGGCTGAGGAGCCGGAAAAGCCGCTCCCCGAACCGATTGAACCCCCCCGCGCTCAAGCCGCGTCCTCCGAGTCGCCGAAACGGGGGCGGTTGGTCAGCCTCCCCGGTCCCAACCGGGCCGGCGGGCAGTTTCGCGTCTCGGTGATCCGGCCCCGGTCGTACGAGGAAGTGCAGCAGATCGCCGACCACTTGAAAGAACGCCAGCCGGTGATCCTCTCCCTGGAAGGGGTCGACAAACCCCTTTGCCGGCGAATCATCGACTTTATGAGCGGCACGACGTACGCGCTGGACGGGAAAGTGCACCGCATCGGGGAGGAGATCTTCCTCTTTGCCCCGGTCAACGTCACCATCGACGCCGAAACCGCCCGTTCGTGGCACGAGGAGGAGATCTTTTCCTGATGGAGCGGCGCATAGGCTTTATCGGCGCCGGCATGATGGCTGAAGCCCTCATCGCCGGTGTCCTTGGCTCTGGGCTGGTGACCGCGGAGCGGTTGATCGCGTCCGACGTGAGCGAAGCCCGGCGGGAGGCGGTTGCCAAGAAACACCACATCCGGGTCACGCACGACAACCGGCAGGTCGTCGCCTTCGCCGACGTGCTGGTGCTCGCGGTGAAGCCGCAGCACGCGGCGGACGTCTTGGGCGAGATCGGCGGCCAGCTGGACGCCGGGAAAACCGTCGTCTCGATCATGGCTGGCGTCTCGACGGCGACGATCGAGTCGTTTTTGCCCGCGGGCGTGCCCGTGGTCCGGGTGATGCCCAACCTACCCTGTGTGGTGGGCGCCGGCGCGGCCGCCGTCTGCCAGGGGCGGCACGCCACCCGGGAGCACGCCCAAGAGGCGGCGGCGATCCTCGAGGCCACGGGGCGCGTCGTCTTTGTGGACGAAGCGTTGATGGACGCAGTCACGGGCCTTTCGGGCAGCGGCCCGGCCTACGTGCTGACGGTCATCGAAAGCCTTGCCGACGGTGGGGTGGCCGAGGGGCTGCCCCGGGCCGTGGCGCTGGAGCTGGCGGCGCAGACCGTGCTGGGAGCGGCCAAGCTCATGCTGGAGACGGGAGAGCACCCGGCGGTGTTGCGAGATCGCGTGATCTCCCCTGCGGGGACTACCGCGGAGGGGATGGGCGTCCTCGAAACCAGCGGGGTGCGCGGCGCCTTGCGGGAAGCGGTGCGCCAAGCGGCCCGGCGCTCACGACAACTCGGAGAGGGGACGTCCTGACGTGCTGCTCTCGCCTTTAGTGAGGACCTTGTTTGAGTTGTATGGATGGGTGATCTTTGCCCGGCTGATCCTTTCGTGGCTTCGCATTGACGTCGATCACCCGATCATCTCCTTTCTCTACCGGGTGACCGAACCGGTGCTCCGGCCGGCCCGGCAGCTGATCCCGCCGGCGGGCGGGCTCGATTTCTCCCCGATCATCGTCTTTATCGTGTTGCGCATCGTCGGCAACTTCGTGGTCCGGCTCTTGATCGGGGTGGGGCTGTGAGGACGATGGATAGGGAGCGGCTTCTCTTACACCTCCAAGGCGCAGAGGAGCGGGCCATCGGAGCTCGCCTGGTCGACCTTGCCGAGCGGGCCCTCCGCGACGATCGTCCACTGGCGAGCGATTTCCTCGATCCTCTAGGGCAAAAGATTGCCCAGTCCATTTTAGGGTCGATTCCTGAAGTCTCCTATAGGGCGTACGGCGGCTATCCCAAGGCTGAGCGGAGGCGCCTTTTGATCTTTCCCGAATATGACTCCCATGAGGAGTTTGATGAGCCGATCGCGGCGCTTGATCTTACGCTGGAAAGCAAGTTTGACGGGGCCGGTCACCGGGACTGCTTGGGCGCGATCCTGGGCACGGGCCTCGAGCGGGACAAGGTGGGCGATATCATCGTCACGAGCCGGGGCTTCCAGGCGGTCGTCGCTGTGGAGGTCGCCGATTTTCTTTTGACTCACCTGACCCACGTCGGGAAAATACCGGTCACGGTGGAGCGGATCGATCCGGAGCGGCTCGAAGTCCCGCCGGAACGGGTCAAAGAGATCCGGGCGACCGTCGCTTCTCTGCGGCTCGACGCCGTTGCAAGCTTAGGGTTCGGCGTCTCCCGGACCCGCATGGCGCGCGAGATCAAAGGGGAGAGGGTCAAGCTCAACTGGAAGACTGTGCGGGACCCTGCCCACAGCGTCGCTCAAGGCGATACCCTCTCGATCCGGGGCAGGGGCCGGGTCGTGGTCGAAGAGGTCCAGGGGACCACGCGCAAGGGAAGGATCAGCCTGTTACTCAAGCGTTACGTCTGAGGGGGATGGCGGTGCTCACGCCCAGGGATATACTCCAGGCAGAGTTTAAGCGGGTATGGAAAGGGTACAACCCCGATGAGGTCGACGCCTTTTTGCACCGGGTCGTCGGGGAGTATGAAACCCTTTATCGTGAAAATGAGCGACTGCGGGAAAGGATCAAGGAACTCGAGGCAAGGATCGACGAGTACTCCCGCACCGAGCGCCAGATCGAAGAGACCCTGGCGCTGGCCCAACGGACGGCGGACGACCTCAAGGAAGCGGCGCGAAAGGAAGCCGAGGCGACGTTGAAGGAGGCGCGCGCAAAGGCCCAGGAGCTTCTCGAAGACGTCCGGCGAGAGGCTCGAGAGGCCTCGGTCCGCACGGCGCGGCTCCGCCGGGACGCCCAGGAGTTTCGCGCGGCGGTGGGGAGGGCTGCCGAGGAGTTTCTCCGTCGCATCGATCAACTGGTGAGCAGCGTGGAGGAGGTGGACGCCGAGCCGCCGGCGCTGGTCGACGAGGTGGCCGCAGGCCGCGAGTTTGACGATGCACCGGCCCTTGGCGAGGATCAATAAGCTCTTGAGGAAGACAAAGGACGGTCGCCCCGGAAAAGAAAGGTGTGCGCAATGAAATTAGAGTTTTGGGGATTCCTGCGCGAAAACGGAGAAGTGGGAACGCGAAACTTCGTCGGCGTGATGGCCTCGGTGATCTGCTCCACGACGCCGGTCAAGGAGATCGCCCATGAAGTGCCTCAAGCCGTCGCGCTTGTCCATCCCTTTGGGTGATCGCAGGTCGGGGACGACTTGAGTCAGACCCGACGAACCCTGGCAGGGGTCGCAGCAAATCCCAACATCGGCGCCGTTTTGCTCGTAGGACTGGGGTGCGAAACCAACCAAGCGGATGTTTTGGCCCAACATATCCCGGCGCGAAAGCCCATCGAGGTGCTAGGGATTCAAGAAGCTGGCGGCAGCGATGTCGTGCGCCGTTTGGGGATTGAGATCGTCGAGAGGTTTGCCAAAGACCGGGAGGCCGAAAGCCGAACGCTCCAGGGGGCGGAGGGCCTCTGCGTCGGTGTGCTGGGTGTCGAAGCCGACGAGAGAGCGTACCGTGCGGTCTATCCCGCGGTGGGCGCGGTGATCGACCGGCTCGTCGCCGCGGGCGCCCGGGTCATCTTAGGCGTCTCAGGGGCCATGGCCCCTCGGGCCGATGCCCTGATCGACCGGGCCGTGACCGGCGATGCCCAAAAGCGCCTTGCCCAGCTCGCGGAAGGGTTGACCCGAAAGGCGTGGCTTGAAGCAAGCCAGAGCGATCGAGTGGTCCGCCCCTACTCCGATCAGGAACGGGCCCGCGCGGAGAAGGAGCTGCCTTTGAGCGGTTCGGCCCCGGTGGCGAGCGTCGTCGCGTACGCCGAGCGCCCCAGCGGCCCAGGGCTCCACCTCATGACAGTCTCTCAAAATCCGGTGGAAGCCATGACCGGGCTGGTCGCGGGAGGAGCCAACATCATCCTCGTCGCCGCAAGCCGCGGTCTTTTCGCAGGGAGCATCGCCTCACCCAGCGTGGTGGTGGCGCCGGCGGCGGAGCGGACGAGCGCGCTGGACGAGTTTGTCGACCACCGGGTGGAAAGCGAGGATACCTCTCTGGAAGCAGAGCGCATCTTGCGGAGGCTCCTGGATGTGGCGTCCGGCGAGCTTTGCGTCGCTGAGCGGGAGAGGCTCGGTCAGTTTGCCATCTCGCAGCTTTGGACGTCGTTTTGACGCAGCGCTCCAAGAAAAGGGGAGTTGTCGATGAACGCTTTGCGGATGCACCCGGACGACTCGGTGGCCGTGTTGGTCCGGGACCTTGCTCCCGGGGATCCGGTGCTTTTAGCCGAAGGCGAGGAGCCGGTGACGCTGGCGCGGCAGGCCATTCCGTACGGGCACAAAGTCGCTCTCCGGCCGATCCGAGCGGGGGAGCCGGTGATCAAGTACGGCGAGCGGATGGGGATCGCGACGGCCGACATCGAGCCGGGTGAGCATGTTCACGTCCACAATGTGCGGGGCCTCAAGCCCGAGGAGCGAGGGGTGGCGGTCAATGGCTGAGCCTGAGTTTATGGGGTACCGGCGCGCTGACGGGACCGTGGGCGTGCGCAACCACGTGGTGGTGATGAACAGCGTCGCCGAGGCGGCGACCATCGTGCAGCGGATTGCGGACGCGGCGGCGGGCGTCGTCCCCGTGGTGCATCACCACGGCTATGCGCAGTTTCCCGAAGATAGGGAACAGACGCTCCGGACGCTGGCTGGTAACGCCGCGAATCCCAATGTCGCGGCGGCGCTCTTTGTCGGCCTTGGGGGCGAGCAAGAGACCGCGCTGGAGCTGGCCGAAAGGGTGAGGGCCCGGGGGCGCACCGCCCACGCCTTGATCCTGGAAGAGGCGCCCAGCGTCGCGGCGTTTGTCGAGGAGGCGGCTGCGTGGCTGCGGCGGCAGCTTGCGGAGGCCGAGTCCATCCCCCGGATGCCCGCCAAGGTGTCGGAGCTGATCGTCGGCCTTGAGTGCGGCGGTTCCGACGCATGGTCCGGGGTGACGGCCAACCCGGCTCTGGGAGTCGCCTCGGACATCATCGTCGGGTACGGCGGGACCGTCATCCTTTCGGAGACCACGGAGGCCATCGGCGCCGAGCACATCTTGGCGGCGCGGGCCATCAGCCCCCAGGTGGCCAAGGCTTTCCTGGACATCATCGCCGCCTACGAAAACCGGATGCTCGCGACCGGCACCGACATCCGCTCGGCAAACCCGTCTCCCGGCAACGTGAAAGGTGGGCTCACGACCCTGGACGAGAAGAGCCTGGGGTGCATCAAAAAGGGAGGCAGCACGCCCCTGATGGAGGTCGTGCGGTACGCCGACCGGCCGAAAGAGCGGGGGCTCGTCTTTATGGACACGCCCGGTTACGACGTGGATTCGGTCACCGGGATGACGGCCGGCGGGGCCCAAATCGTGGTCTTTACGACAGGGAGAGGCTCGCCCACCGGCTCGCCCATCGCCCCGGTGATCAAGGTGAGCACCAACTCCCGGATCTACCGGCGCATGCCGCAGCACATCGATGTGGACGCGGGCGTGATCCTCGAAGGAAAAGGCACCCTGGAGAGCGTCGGCCGGGAGATCTTCGACCAGGTCCTCGCGGTGGCGAACGGAAAGCCGGCTGCAGCCGAGCTTTTTGGGCACAAGGAGTTTAGCATCTGGAGACTGGCAGAGACGATCTGAGAGGAGCTGCTTTTTCCGATGGCAAGCCACGATTTAACTCCCGTCAAAGCAGGCGTCGTAGGACTGGGCCGCAGCGGATGGGACATCCACTGCGCCTATTTGGCAGCGTCGGATCGCTTTGAGCTGGTGGCCGTCGCCGATCCGCTCAAAGAGCGGAGGGACGAGGCCGTTGAGACCCGGGGCGTGCGCCGCGCCTACGCGACGCCCGAGGAGCTTTTCGCGGACGACGAGGTCGAGTTGGTGGTGATCGCGACTCCATCGCACACCCACAAGGAATTGGCGATCAAGGCTTTGGAGGCGGGCAAGCACGTCCAGGTGGAAAAGCCCTTCGCCCTCAACGCTGCTGAGGCCGATGAGATGATCGCCAAGGCCAAGGCCGTAGGCAGGCTCGTTACGTGTTTTCAAAACCGGCGAGCCGACCCGGACTTCCTGGAAGTGAAGCGGATCATTGAAAGCGGGCTCCTTGGCCGCGTCTTTTTCGTCCGCGTCGGCAACTACCGCTATGACCGCCGCCGCGACTGGCAGACGCTGACGCGGCTGGGCGGAGGCATGCTCAACAACTGGGGCGCGCACCGCATCGACCAGGCCCTCATCCTCCTGGGCGGGCAATACGACGAGCTCTTTTGCGATCTGCGGCGGACGGTTTCGGCGGGTGACGCCGAAGACCACGTCAAGGTGACGCTCAAGAGGAGCGAGATGGTGGTCGACGTGGAGATCTTTAGCGCCTGCCCGATGGTGCCCGGGCCGACGTGGGTGGTGATCGGTGAGCGGGGGATGCTGCAGGGTGGAAACCCCCTCACCGTGCAGTGGGTCGAAGAGGGAGCTTTGCCGCCGATCGAGGCCGATCCCGGCGCGGCGCCGGGGAGGCGGTATGGCACCGGTGAAAAGGTGCCCTGGCAAGTCCAGGAGATCCACCCCAGCGGCGAGTCGCCGACTGCGGTGGTCTACGAGAACCTGTACCGTTCGATCCGCCACGGCGAACCGCTCATGGTCACTCCCGAGAGCGTGCGGCTGCAATTGGAAGTGCTCGACCGCTGCCGCTCGACCTATATCCCGGGATGAGGGGAGCGGGCGGTGCCGATCGTCATCGTCGCGGACGACCTGACGGGGGCTAACGACACGGCGGCGGCCTTCGTCCGGCATGGTTTCAGGGCGGCGACCCTCTTGAGGCTGCAGGAGGCGACCTGCCTTCGTGCGCTGGGCTACGAGGTGGTGGCGCTCTCCACCGAGAGCCGGGGCCTTTCAACCTCGGAGGCGGGGCGTGCCGTCTCCCGGCTGTTTGAGACGTTTCATCCCGGCCCCCACGACATCGTCTATAAAAAGATCGATTCGGCGCTCCGCGGCCCAATTGCCGCGGAGCTCGGCGCCTTGATGGAGGCTTGCGGCCGCTTCCGGCGGGTGTTGGTTGCCCCTGCTTTTCCTGCGATGGGGCGGACCACGGTGGGGGGCCAACAGAGGATCGATGGCGAGCCCGTGCACCTGACCGAAATGGCCCGCGATCCCGTCTCGCCGGTCCGGATCTCGTCCATTCCTGCGCTCCTCGAGCACCAATGGCCCGGGAAGGTGGCCTATCTCCCTCTGGCTCACGTCCGCCGGGGAGCCGCCGCGGTGGCAGAGTGGCTTTCGACCCTCGAGCCTGCCGTCCGGGCGCTGGCCGCCGATGCCGAAACCGACGGGCATCTGGAGATCCTCGCCGAGGCAGCGCTTGGCGACCCTGCGCTTCTCCTCTGCGGGACGGCGGGGTTGGCCGCTGCGCTCGCCCGGCAGTTGGAGCGGCGGAGCGACCGGAGGCGAGACGGGGTGCGCGGGACACACGATCCCGCCATGGGCGAGCGGCGGCCGGGAGACGGTGGGGCTCGTCCATGCCGCACACCCCATGGTTCGTCGCGGCGTGGGTTCCTTTTTGTCGTCGGCAGCAAGAGCTCCCGGGCTCGGGCGCAGCTTGACGTGCTGCACGCTCAAGCTCCATGGGTCGCCCGCGTGGATGTCGAGCTTGAGCAACTCCAGGAAAGCTCACAAGGAGCAGCGCGGGCGGTCCAGGAGGTGGCGAGGAAAGCCGCCGCGGCTTTGCGGCACTGCGGCGCCGCAGCGATCGGCGTCAAGGGAGCGGGTGAGGGGCTTAAGCCCGAGACCATCACTTTTCGGTTGGCGGAGGTCGTGCAGCACGTGGAAGAGGTGGCGCCGCCGGATACGCTCCTCTTGACGGGTGGAGAGACGGCCGCCAGCGTGCTGAAAGCTCTCGGGGCTGGCGCGTTGGAAATCGTGGGGGAGCACGCTCCCGGCGTCGTAGTCAGCCGTATCCGCGGTGGCCGCTCCGAGGGAGCCTGCGTGGTGACGAAAGCGGGTTCCTTTGGCCGCGACGCCCTATTGTTGGAGCTCGCGGAGGCTTGGCGACGAAAGTTTGGGGAGCCGGCTGGAAATACCCCTTGATGGACGGGACAGCGCGTTTTCCAACGCCGGCGGGAGGAGGTCAGCGCGTTGGAGATCCGAGTCGACGGGAAAGTGGCGCTGGTCACAGGCGCCTCCAGGGGAATCGGGAGGGGATGCGCTCTCGCCCTCGGACGAGCGGGAGCTAAAGTCCTCGTCAATTATTTAAGGCAACGGGAAGCGGCCGAGGAAGTGGTCGCTGCCATCGAAAAAGAGGGCGGCCGGGCAATGGCCTGGCAGGCCGACATCGCCGACCGGGCCGCCGTCGAGGCGATGATCCAAGGGGCCTTTGAACATTTGGGCCCCGTGGAGATTGTCGTCGCCAATGCGGTCACCAGCTCCCGGAAAAGCTTTCTCGAGACCGACGTCGCATCGTTGAAGCGCACGCTGGATGTGGCGCTTTTTGGGAATTTTCACGTCTGCCAGCTGGCCGCCCGGCGCATGGTGGAAGCCAAGCTTCACGGAAGCATTACGGTGATCGGCTCGCTCCATGCGGTCTACCCGTTGCCGCTGGCCTTTGATTACAACGTGGCCAAGGCCGCCCTCCACCACATGACGATGACCATGGCCAACGAGCTCGCGCACCATCGCATCCGGGTCAATTTGGTCGTGCCGGGTTGGATCGACACGCCCGGCGAGCGCAAGTGGATGAGCGAAGAGGAGATCATGCGCCAGGGAGCGCTCTTGCCCTGGGGCCGTTTGGGAACGCCGGAAGAAGTGGGCCGCGTCGTGCTGTTTTTGGCGTCGGACGCGGCGGCGTACGTCTCGGGCTCCGTGTATGGAGTCGATGGCGCCCTGAGCGTCGCGATGCCTTCGGGGGGCAGCAGCGAATACCGCCAGGGCGCCGGAGCCTCCGAAAAGGTCTTTTAAGCAACGCCCGACGCGAGTTTTTTCCCTTCAGCAGCCCAGCGAAAGCCGCGGCGCATGATCTCTAAGGTTTCGGGCATTTCGACGATGTCGGCCTGGTGGCCGAGCGAGCAGTAAAAGACCCGCCCTTTGCCCCAGTATTTGATCCAGACCACCGGCATATCGACGGGCCCGTTGGGCACGTGGGGGCCATCGACCACCGGGAAACGGGTGGTTGCCAGCACCTTGACGGCCGGGTCTACGTGCATGTAGTACTGCTCACTCTTGACCTGGAAGTCCTCGAGCCCTTCGACGATCGGGTGCGAGCCTTTGACGATGTTGACCGTGTATTCGACGCCGTCATTTCCCGGATGGGCGACCCACTGGCCTCCGGTCATAAACTGCCATTCAACGGAGTTGCGAAAGGCGTCGCACATCCCTCCGTGGCAGCCCGCAAGGCCGACGCCTGCTGCCACCGCGGAGGTGACCGCGCTGACCTGCTCTTGGGTGATCTCGCCCATCGTCCAGATGGGGATGATCAAGTCGTAGCGCATCAAGTCCTGCTCGACAAAGGCGTCGAGGGTGTTAAAGACGTCCGCCTGGCCTCCCATCGCGGTGATCTCCCGCCGGAAAATTTCGGCGACCTTGTCCGGTTCGTGGCCTTCCCAACCGCCCCAGACGATCAGCGCTTTCATCGATGATGACCTCCTTGCATGCGCGCCCTCTCGAGCCCCTGGCCCAAGGCGCTCCTGGCCGGCCTAGTTATTCCAGTAAAATCCTTCGTCCCCGAGAGCCTTTGCCCTGCTCCGGGAAAGGCTCGCCGAAAAAGGCCGCCCCAGACGATGCCGGAGCGGCCGCTTCTTGTCCCTTTGTCCACAATTGCTTTTCCCGTTGCAACGGTTCCCTTCGCTTTAGACCCGCGAGGCCGCCAGCAACCGGCGCAGCACGCTCTGCAAGATGCCGCCGTGGCGGTAGTAATCGACCTCGACGGGGCTATCCAGGCGGACGATGGCCTGGAACGTAACTTCGCTGCCGTCCGCCTTGCGGGCCCGGACCGTCACTTCCTGGCGGGGCACAAGGTCGTCGGAAAGGCCGAGGATGTCGATGACCTCCGAGCCGTCAAAGCCAAAGGTCTTGCGGTTCTCTCCGGGCTTAAACACCAGGGGAAGCACGCCCATCCCCACCAGGTTGCTCCGGTGGATCCGCTCAAAACTCTCGGCGATGACGGCCTTGACGCCCAAGAGGTGGGTGCCCTTCGCCGCCCAGTCGCGTGAGCTTCCCGTGCCGTACTCTTTCCCGGCGATGACGACGAGCGGCACCCCTTCCTCCTTGTAGCGCATTGCGGCATCGTAGATGGACATTTGCTCGCCGCTGGGATAGTGCTTGGTAAAGCCGCCCTCGACGCCCGGCACCATCTCGTTGCGCAGCCGGATGTTGGCAAAAGTCCCCCGCATCATCACTTCGTGATTGCCCCTGCGGGAACCGTAGGTGTTGAAGTCCACCGGTTTGACGCCGCGCTCTTGCAAGTAGCGGCCCGCAGGGCTGTCCTTGGCAATGGCGCCCGCAGGCGAGATGTGGTCGGTGGTCACGTTGTCGCCCAGCAGGGCGAGGAGGCGCGCGCCTTTGATCTCTTGGATCGTCCCCGGCTCCCGCGACATGTTGACGAAGAAGGGCGGCTCCTGGATGTAAGTGGAAGCCTCATCCCATTCGTACAGGTCGCCTTCGGGCACCGAAAGCCGCGCCCAGCGCTCGTCGCCGTCAAAGACCCGGGCGTACTGATTTTTAAACATCTCCGGATTGAGCGAGCGCTCGATGGTCTCCTTGATCTCTTGCTGCGACGGCCAAATATCCTTGAGGTAAACGGGATGACCGTCGGCATCGTGGCCCAGGGGCTCGCTCAGGAGGTCGATGTCGACGGTGCCGGCCAGCGCGTAGGCCACCACGAGCATGGGCGAGGCGAGGTAGTTAGCCCGGACCAGCGGGTTGATCCTCCCCTCGAAGTTGCGGTTGCCCGAGAGCACCGCCGCCACGACCAAGTCGTCCTCCTCGACCTTTTGCGCGACGTCCTCGGGCAAAAGGCCGCTGTTGCCGATGCACGTGGTGCACCCATAGCCCACCACGTGGAAGCGAAGCGCCTCTAGGTAAGAAAGGAGGCCGGCGTCCCTCAGGTAATCGGTGACGACGCGCGAACCCGGCGCCAGGCTGGTCTTGACGTGCGGTTTGACCGACAGCCCCCGCTCGACGGCCTTTTTCGCCAAGAGCCCCGCGCCGATCATCACCGACGGGTTGGACGTGTTAGTGCAGCTGGTGATCGCCGCGATAACTACGGAGCCGTGCCCTAGCTGATCAGCCGGCGCAGGGGGCTCGCTGATCTTGTGGGTTTCGTTTAAGGTCTTGCGGAAGCTCTGCTTCACATCACCCAGGAAAAGGCGCGCTTGAGGAAGCCGCGGGCCTGCCACGCTGGGCTCGACATCGCCCATATCGAGCTCCAGGGTGTCACTGTACTCGGGATCGGGCGTCTCATCGGTGCGGAAAAGCTGCTGCTCCTTGCAGTACCGCTCCACGAGGTCGATGAGCTCCTCGTCACGCCCGGTGCCTCGCAAGTAATTGAGCGTCTCCTGGTCGACGGGGAAAAAGCCCGTCGTGGCCCCGTATTCGGGAGCCATGTTGGCCAGGGTCGCCCGGTCGGGCAGGGAAAGATTGCTCAATCCTGGGCCGTAAAACTCGACAAACTTGTTGACGACGCCCTTCTCGCGCAACATCTGCGTGACGGTCAGCACCAGGTCGGTGGCCGTCGCTCCTTCGGGCAGCTCCCCCGTGAGCTTAAAGCCGACCACCTGGGGCAAGCCCATATAATAGGGCTGTCCCAGCATGACCGCCTCCGCCTCGATGCCGCCGACGCCCCAGCCCAAGACGCCGAGGCCGTTGACCATCGTGGTGTGCGAGTCGGTCCCCACCAGCGTGTCGGGGAAGGCCGTCTTTTCGCCGTCTTCCTCGACAAGCTGCACGACCTTCGCCAGGTACTCCAAGTTGACCTGGTGCACGATCCCGGTGCCCGGCGGCACAACCGTAAAGTTGCGGAAGGCCTTTTGCGCCCACTTGAGGAACTGGTAGCGCTCTTCGTTGCGCTCAAACTCTCTTTGCACGTTGAGGAGAAAGGCGTCCACGCTGCCAAAGAAGTCAACTTGGACTGAGTGGTCGATGACGAGATCCGACGGGATCAGCGGGTTGATCTGCGCCGGGTCGCCACCTTGTGCCTTCATCGCGGCCCGCATCGCCGCGAGGTCGGCGACGGCGGGAACACCTGTAAAGTCCTGCAAGATCACCCGGGAGGGCATAAAGGGGATCTCTTCGCCGCCAGGCGAGTCTTTGGTCCACCCGGCGACGGTCTTGACGTGCTCCTCCGTCACCAGATAGCCGTCGCACTTGCGCAGGACGTTTTCCAGGAGGACGCGAATCGAAAAAGGCAGTTTGGCGACGTTGACCAATCCCGCGTCTTCCAGCGCGTCGAGGCGGTAGATCACTGCTTTGCCCGCTCCAAACTCCAGGGTCGACCGGGCGCCGTAGATGTCTTTGCGCGCGCTCTTCATCCGAATGCCTCCTTGACTGCCTCTGCACTCTTCGCCCTCCATTATACACCAGAGTTGATGCGGAGTCGTCCACGCCATCGCTTTTCAAAAGGGAAAACACGGCATGTCCCGGTCAAAAAGGCCAGTAGTCGAAAGACGGGTCGGAAGAGGCTCCCGGCCGCTCGTCGACGCCGGCGCCCGGGGCGTGTGTGGGGGCCTCGAGGGACGAAACCTTCTTTCTCGCGCCGCTCGAGGCCGTCATCAACCGGGCGGGTTTGACCAGCCAGAGCACGGCGAGCAAGGCGACGCCGGCAATGGCCGCTCCGATGAGAAACATCGCGAGGCGGCTTCCGCCTTGCACCAGCCCAAAGGCCGGTGGGCCCAGCGCAACACCGAAGAAGCGGACGGTTCCGTAGAGGGCGGTGATCAATCCCCTCTCTTGGGCGTCTGTCGCGCCGGTGATCAGCGTGTTGAGGGCGGGCAACATGACGCCCACACCGATACCCATAAACGAAGCCCAGGCCAGGAGCGCACGGAGGCCGGTCGTCAAGCCCAACGCGGCAAGCCCCGCGCCGACGGCGACGAGGCCGGCGGCGACGGCCGGCTTGAGCCACTCGTCCCGCTGCTGCAAGGCGAGCCCGCTCGTGTACGAGGTGATCGTCATCGCCGTGACGGGAATGGCCAGCACCAGCCCTTTCATCACCCCGGTGATGCGGTAGCTGGCTTCAAGCTCATCGGAGATAAAGCTCAGGAGGCCAAAGAGGAGAAAAAGACCTACCGCCCCGGCGAGGTAGCAAGCAAGGAGCGGCGCGGCCTTCTTTTTGAAGATGCCGCTCAAAGAGGCGAGGTACTCCTTGGCGCTCTGCTGGTTTCGTCGTTTCGCCGGCTCCTGGACCAGAAACCAGACCAAGAGCGCGATGGGGATCGCGAGGATCCCATACGCGAAAAAAGGCGCAAACCAGATGATCAGCCCCAAGGCGGCGCCGGCGATGGGACTTGCCATCTTGCCCAACCCGTTGGCGGCCTCGAGAATGCCCACTGCCTTGGCCCGCTCCGGCCCCTGAAAGAGGTCCCCCGTGAGGGCTAGGGCGATCTGATAGGTGCCGCCCGCGCCGACGCCCTGGAGGATGCGCCCCGCCAGGATCCAGCCGAAGGGCCGGGAGAGCCACAGCGAAGCAAAGCCGGCGATCAGCCCGCCCGCCCCGTAGAGGAGGAGGGCGGGGGCCATAACGGTTTTTCGTCCCACGTGATCCGAGAGCGCCCCGGCAAAAGGGATCACGATGCCCGCGGGCAGGGAGAAGGCAGTGACGAGCAGGCCCACTTGGAACTGGCTGAGCTTGAGCTCCTCTTCCAAGAGGGGAAAGACGGGAATGAGCATCGAGTTGCCCAGCACCATGATAAAGGGGACCATCGCGAGGATGGCAAAGGGAAGGAGCATCCGCCTCTCCAGGGCACGACACCTCGCTTGGCATCGCGTGATTTGAAGAAAAGAACCCATCCCTGATGGTGTTCCCACCTGCAACGCGGCCTATGCGAAGGCCCGCTGGGGACTGGAGGTCGTGGCCCAACGTCACGTTTGCCCGGGCTGAGTGACTCCTCCTGGGCCAGCTTTCAACTCGTGGTAATCCAGACAATCCGACAGCCCATAACAACCTCGGCTTCTTGTATGCGCAGGAGGGGAATCTTGACGAGGCCGGACGGCTGTACCTCGGGGCGTTTGAGCTGAACCCCACATCGAGCACGCTCCGGGCCAATCTTGGCAACTGGCGGGCGCGCTGGCGCGGCTTGAGAGCATCATAGACCCCGGCGAAGAGCGCGACCGGTTCCGGTTTTACCTGGGGATCGCCCTCGACCAAGCCGGGAGGAAAGAGGAGGCAGGGAAGCTCCTCGCTTCTCTGGCTGAGCAAGTCTTTGGCAAATACGCCGCCGAGGCCCGGCGGTACCTTCAACACCGGCGGCCATGACGGGGCTGCTCGCCCGCAAGGCGCTCGACAAGACGGGAAAGATCGTCCGGGAGCGGGCTTTCCACCGTCAAGGGTGTACCGTCGATGGGATGGGTCAAGTCGAGGCGGTGCGCGTGGAGGGCTTGGCGGCCAATAAGGTCCTCCCGGGGGTTGCCGTACAGAGGATCGCCGATAAGGGGATGCCCTAAGTGCGCCGCGTGCACCCGGATCTGGTGGGTGCGCCCTGTGACGAGGGAAAACTCAACCAACGCCGCGCCGTCTTGGCAGGCGTCGCTCGGGGCAAAGCGGCGCACGACCCGGTAGTGGGTGATCGCCCGCTGCCCTTCGGGGGCTACCCGCCTTTCGCTGGAGGTCTCGCCCGCCTTGACGATGGGGGCGTCGATGGTCCCCTCATCGCGCTCAGGCTGACCCTCGACGATGCCGAGGTAGTGCCGGTCGAGCCCTCCTCTGGCGATGGCCTGGTTGAGCCGGTGGTGGGCGTGAGGGTGCTTGGCGAAAAGGACGAGACCCGACGTATTGCGGTCAAGGCGTGTGACCGGCCCCGCGGTGCTGGGTTCGCCTTGAGCTAAGAGGTGGTACGCCACCCCGTTGGCGAGCGTCCCCCTAAACTCGCTGTGAGCCGGGTGGACGAGCTGGCCCGCGGGCTTTTCCACCACCAAGAGATGGGGATCTTCGTAGTAGATGGCCAGGGGCAGGGGCTCCGGCTCCACATTGCTCATAAGCCCCGGCGGCACATGGAGCGTGATCCGCTCTCCTCGGCGTAGCCGGTGCCGCATGGGAACGGGGATCCCGTCGGCCTTCACCGAAGCGTCCTTTCGGAGCCGCCGGATCATCGCCCGCGACATGCCAAAGGCGGAGCGGAGGTAGCTCACAAGCGGCATCCCTTCCTGCTCTTCGGTCACCTCGAAACTTAAGAAAGCCCCGTCGTTGGTGTCGATCAACGCGGTTTTTACCCTCCTGGAAGGAAGCTGCCATGGGGAAAAGCAGGCCGGACCGCCGCAGGCGATCCGGCCGGGGCTAAGAAGCCGGGCAAGGCCGGCGTCAAGAAACAACGCGACAGCCCGAGATGGTGGGGCCTCAGCCTGCGATCCCCCAAGCTTTCAGGTTGCGCAAGCTGATGGCGATGCTTTCAAAGGGATCCCGCTGGCAATGATCTTGCTCGACGATGTACCACTGGGTGCCCGCCTCTTTGGCGGCGGCGAAGATGCCAGGCCAGTTGAGGTTGCCCTCGCCCACTTCAGCCATGTGCACCTTGGCGTCGATGATCGTCATGTCTTTGAGGTGGAGGTAGGGAATGCGGCCCGACACCGAGCGGATCCAATCGATGGGATCGCCGCCGCCTTCTTGCACCCAGTAGGTGTCGAGCTGGAAGTTGACCTTGGGATCGGTCTCATCGACGAGGATCTGCAGTCCCGTGCGATCGCCGTATTTTTGAAACTCCCAGTGGTGGTTGTGGTAGCTCAAAGCGATGCCCACTTTCTCCAGCTTCTCGGCGGCCTGGGACAAGTCAGCCGCAAGCTTTTTATAGCCGTCGGCGTCGCTTGCCCGGCCGCTGCTTGCCACGTGGCGGCAGTCAAAAAAGAGCAGCGTCTCACTGACGCGGTCAAAATCGTTGAGAATCTGGTCGACGCCGAGATGGGTCGAAGGGAACGAGAGCCCCTCGCCGTCGAGCACCTTTTTCAGTTCCTCCCGCTCCAGGGGACCAAAGGGCGACATTTCCACCGCTGTATACCCGATCTGGCGGATCTTCTTAAGCGATTCCACAAGGCCTTCCGCTGTGTTGGTAAACTCCCGCACGGTGTACAACTGGACGCCGACGTTTTGAGCCACTGCACACGCCTCCATCATAGGTCTATCGTCTCGTGCGAAGAGTTCCTCACGATGGAGGCCGCTCCCTTCTCTTGGGAACCAGGCAGGGACTTCAACGCTCTCCCCGGCTTGAGCATCGTCCCCCGGAAAGCGCGGTACTGAAGGCGAGGGCTTTTCCGGGGCGAACGAGGAGCATGCTGGGTTCAGGCGGGAGGGAGAGCCGTGCTTGTTCATGTGGCCTTCCCTAAGGCCCTGCGCCTTAGGAGCCGATAGGCGGCATACACCAAAAGCGCGGCCAAGAGGCTCAAGGCCAGCCGGGCGGTCACCGTCCGGGTCACGACGAGGTCATGCGCGAAGAGGGTGTAGAGGGCGACTCCGGGGAATAGGCCCAGGGCGGTGGCCAGGAGAAACCGCCCAAAGCTGATCGCGCTGAGGCCGGCAAGGAAGCTCAAGACGTCGACCGAGGTGACGGGAAAGACGCGGGCGATCAAGAGGATGTAAAACCCCTTTTCCCGGCTGATCTTGTCGATTGTCTCCCAGTGTTCGCTTCGGATCCATCGCTCCACGTACGAGCGCCCAAAGGAGCGTGCGAGCCAAAAGGCGGCCACCGCGCCCAAGAGGCCGCCGAGCCACGAGAGCGCGATGCCGCCCCAAATGCCGTAGATCGCGGCGTTCGCGACCAAGATCGGCCAGGCGGGCAAGGGAGGGATGACGGTCTCCAAGATCAACAGCGCTAGGCTCACCAAAGGGGTCCAAGGGGCGTACGCGCGCAGGCTCGCTGCGACCGCCTCGACGTTGTCTTGGGACAAGAGCTCAAGCGCGCCGGTCGCCCGGGCGAGCAAGACCAAGCCTCCCAAGGACGCGACGGCACACACGATGGTGATAGACCGGAAAAGTCTCAGCGCGACTCCTCCCCTGGGGAAGGCCCGGGCCGGTCGTCCCCCGACGAGCCTCCCCGGCTCGTCCGGGTGATGGTGTAGACATACACGTCGTCCTCCGGGTCGTGGAGCGTTGGGATCCATCCCCGGATCGGGCGGCGGTAAGAGACGACCCGGGCGCCGTCGGGAAGCTCAGCCTCAAACTTGGCCTTGAGTTTGTCGGCGGCCGCCTGCGAGAGATAGAAAGTGACGACCGTCGCAAAGGAGAGGTCGACGTCAAAGAAGTTGGCGAGCCGGACCGTCGCCAGATGGCGGACGCCGCTCAAGCTCAAACGCAGCCGGCAGTAACACCAGCGCAACGGGTCGATTTCAATGCCGACGACGGGGATCCGGTACTGCCGCGCCGCGTGGAGGAGGATCCGGCCGTCGCCCGCGCCCAGGTCGACCAGGACGTCTCCCGGCTGGATACGGGCGTGCTCCAGCATCTTTCTGACGGCGCGGGAGCGAGTGGGACTGTAGGCTCCTCCCACCATCGCCGGCAAGACGATGGAGCCCACGATAACCAACGGAAGTCCGAGCCAAAGCAGGCGCATAGGACACCCCGTTTCACCAATGTGCCCCGATGTTTCTCTCGCAGCCCGTTACACTCCTGCCGTGTTGGGAAGATCCTCCGGGGAAAATCGAGCTGAGGCCCCTCCCGCGAGGAAATCCCTGGCGGCGGGAAGAATCGAACGGTGGGAGCCATCGCCAAGGAAGGGGAGAACGGCATGTACACGTGTTTGAGCCCGGGCGCGATCGGCGTCGGCGTGCCCTTTTCCGAAGCAGCGCGGCTCGCCGCGGCCCACGGGTTTCAAGGAATTCAACTCGACCTGGATTTTGTCGTCAAAGAGGGACCCCAAAAGGCACGAGACCTCCTCGACCAGCTGGGGCTGAGACCCGGGTCTTTTGGCCTTCCCGTCGCGTTTCGAGAGGGAGAGAAAGAGTATCAAGAGAGTTTAAACCAATTGGAGGAGAAGGCCAAGGCGGCGCGGCAAACCGGATGCACCCGCTGCTCGACCTACATCTTGTCGTGGAGCGAGACTTTGGATTTCAAAGAGAACTTCCAGTTTCACCGGGACCGTTTGCGGCCGGCCGCGCAGATCCTCGCTGACCAAGGCATCGCCCTGGGGCTGGAGTTTTTGGGGCCTAAGACGCTCCGGCACGGGAAACCTTACGAGTTCATCCACACCCTCGAGGGGATGCTCGAGCTTTGCGAAGCCATCGGCACGGGCAACGTGGGCCTGCTCCTTGACGCCTGGCACTGGTACACGTCAGGGGGCGACGAAAATCAGCTCAAAGCCTTGAGAAAGCAGGACGTCGTCGATGTGCATATCAACGACGCACCGGAGGGCATCCCCGTCGATGAGCAAATAGACAACGTCCGCTGCCTGCCGGGCGAGACGGGCGTGATCCCCATCACGGTCTTTTTGCAATCGCTGCGGGAGATCGGGTATGACGGCCCGGTGACGCCTGAGCCCTTTAGCGCGCGGCTCTACACGCTCCCGCCGGAGGAAGCTGTGCGCGTGACCGCCGCGGCCGTCGAGAAAGTCTGGACGGCCGCGGGGTTGGCGTGAGCTGGGGAGGGGGCAAAACGCCCCCTCGTTTGTTCTCTATCTCAGCCGTGCCGCCCGTACGTTAGTTTCCGGCCACCCACTGAGCCAGTGTGCGGACGGCCACGCCCGTCGCGCCTTTGGGGTGGTACCCCTTCTCGGAGCGGGAGAAGCTCGTGCCGGCGATGTCGAGGTGGGCCCACTTGGCCGTGCCGACAAACTCACCGATGATCAAAGCGCCGGTGATGGCGCCCGCCTCCCGGCCGCCGGTGTTTTTCATATCAGCCACGTCGCTCTTATACTGCTCTTTGTAGTCGGGATCGGCGGGCAGGCGCCACAACTTCTCGCCCGCCTCTTGGGCCGCCTCGAGCAGCTCGGCCACCAGCTGATCGTCGTTGGCCACAAGACCCGTGTACACCCGTCCTAGGGCCACCACGCACGCCCCGGTCAAGGTGGCGACGTCGACAATCCTCTCGGCGCCCTGCGAGGCGGCATAGGCGACGGCGTCCGCCAAGATCAGCCGGCCTTCGGCGTCGGTGTTGTCAACCTCGATGGTCTTGCCCGTCATGGCCCTGACGATGTCGCCCGGCTTGAGCGCCGTGCCCGACGGCATGTTTTCCACCGCGGGGATCACGCCCATGACGTCGGCCTCCGGTTTCAGCTGCGCGATGGCGCGCAGGGCCCCGAGCACCGCAGCGGCGCCGGCCATGTCGCTCTTCATCTCTTCCATCCCCTGGGCGGGTTTGAGGGAGATCCCCCCGGTGTCAAAGGTGACGCCTTTGCCGACGAGGGCGGTCAAGGGGCCGCCGCTCCTTTTTTCATTTCGGAGGACGATGAGCTTGGGAGGCTCAGCGCTGCCCTTGGCCACGCCCAGCAGCGCGCCCATGCCCAGCCGCTCCATCTCCTCCCGCTCGATGACCGTGCAGGAGAGTCCGACCTCCCGGGCCATTTCGGCGGCAGCCTCCGCGAGCATCGCCGGCGTCAAGTGGTTGCTGGGGGTGTTGACGAGGTCCCGCGCGAAATTTGTGCTCTCCGCGAGGATTCTCCCCTTGGCGACGCCTTGGCGAACGGCTTCGATCTTTTCCGCGGCCATCTCGGCGATGATCAGCTCTTCGACGCGTTTTTCGTCGGGCTCCTGTTTAAACCGGGTATACCGGTAGGTCCCAAGCAAAGCCCCTTCGGCCACCGCCTGGGCGGCAGCGCCCGTCTCAAGACCTCCGATCCCCGCGCCGTGGACGATGGTGGCCACGCGGCGGGCGCCGATGCGGGCCGCTTCCTTGAGGGAAGCCGCGGTCACTTCCCGCACCCGGTCGAGGGAAAAGTCATTGGCTGGACCTAGACCGACGATGATGACGCTTCGCTGGGAGAGGCCCGGGGGGAAATGGAGCGTTGCGCACTCGCCCTTTTTCCCTTTGAAGCCGCCGCTCTCGATCAGCTTGCGGATCAAGCCTCCGGTGACTCTGTCGACAGCGCCGGTCGCGCCGCCTGGATGCGTGACGCCTTCAAAGAGGTTGACGACGATCGCGTCGGCGGCGACGTCCGTAATGCTTTGGTGCACGGTAGTCAGTTGCACGGCAGCATCGCTCCTTTGCCGGTGAATTGGTGGGAGGCCTATGACATCATGACCTCTGTCCCAGGTCGACCAGCTGGTCGATGTCAAGACCCTCGAGGGTATCCAAAACCACGCACTGCGGCGGGAAGCTCTCGTGCTTCGTCAGCGCGCTGGGGACCACAACACAAGCGAGGCCGGCCGCCACGGCGGACTGGGCGCCTAGGGGAGAATCCTCGATGGCCAGGGCGCGGCCGGGCGGGATGCCAAGCCGTTCGACAGCCAAAAGGTACAGGGCGGGGGAGGGTTTGGGATCGACCCCGTCGTCGGGGGTACACACCGCTTCAAAGTGATGGGCGATGCCCAGCGCCTCAAGCCCCCGGGTCACCCACGGTTCCTGGGAATTAGAGGCCACAGCGAGCCTCAAACCCTTCCGCCTCGCGTCCTCAATCAGCTCGGAAACGCCGGGGCGCATCGGTTCCTTGGCCAGCATCTCTTTTTCCAAGGGGCGCCGGTAAACGTCGACCTCGACGCGATCGACCGGCCTTCCTAGCTTCACTTCCAGCATCTGGTATGGATCGATGGCGCCGGTCGCCGCCCCGACGTATTGGACCCACGCCTCGAGAGGGAGATCGTGCCCGTATTTGCGAAACACTTCACGCCAGCAATCGTAGATCACTCGCTCGGTGTCGACGATGGTCCCGTCGAAGTCGAAGACGATTCCAAGAAATGGCATCGACACAAGTCCCTTTCCCAGGTTGATCGATCGCATTATCCCTCACATTACACGCCGGCAGGCCTCTCCCTGCTGAGCGGGAATAAGCACCTAAGGTTGCCGTCGTGCTTGTCATCGGTGAAACGGTGGAAAGACGCTGAGATGGAAGGCAGGTAGACCGATGTCTTCACTCCAAGAGCAACTCGCCTCTCGCTTTGAGCAAGATCTTTCGGACCTCATCGAGTTTCTTCGCATCCCGAGCGTCAGTGCGTTGAGGGAGCACCGGGCGGACATGCACCGGGCGGCGGAGTGGCTGGCCGCGGCCATGCGCCGGGTGGGATTGGAAAATGTCCAAGTCATCGAGACACCTGGGCATCCGATTGTCTACGCCGATTGGATTCGAGACGCCAACAAGCCTACGGCGCTGATCTACGGCCACTACGACGTCCAGCCTGTCGACCCGCTCGATCTTTGGGAGTCGCCGCCTTTCGAACCCGAGGTCCGGCAGGGGCGGATCTACGCGCGGGGAGCTAGCGACGACAAGGGGCAGGTGATGGTGCATCTTGCCGCCTTGGGAGCGCTGCTCGCTTGCTACGGGGAACTTCCCGTCAACGTGCGGGTGTTGATCGAAGGGGAAGAGGAGGTGGGCTCGCCCAGCCTCGAGCCGTTCTTGCAGGAGCGGCCCGACTTGGTTTCGGCCGATTTTGTCGTTATCTCCGACACATCGATGTTTGCACCGGGCCTTCCCACCTTGTGCACCGGGCTGAGGGGGATCGCCGCGGTGGAGCTTCACGTGACGACGGCGGCGACCGATCTCCACTCAGGGCTCTACGGCGGGGCTGCACCCAATGCGCTGCAGGTCCTGGCCCAGTTGATCGCGGCGAGCAAGGACGATCAGGGGCGCGTCGCAGTGCCCGGCTTTTACGACCGGGTGATCGAGCCGACGCCCCGGGAACGGCAAGCCTACGCCGCTCTGCCGTTTAATGAAAAGGAGCTCCTTGAGCGGCTCGAGCTCGGCGGGTGGGACGGGGAGCCGGGCTACACGCCTTTTGAGCGGATGACCGTCCGGCCCACCTTTGAGGTCAACGGCATGTGGGGCGGCTTTTTGGGCGAGGGGTCCAAGACCGTGATCCCCCGCGAGGCCCACGCGAAGATCACGTGCCGCTTGGTGGCCGGCCAAGACCCCGAGGAGGTGGTCCGCCTCTTGACCGCCCACTTCCAGCGCCTTTGCCCGCCCTACGCCCGCGTCGAAGTGACGCCGGGGCATGGTGCCCGGCCTTGGAAGGCCGACCTCGAGCACCCGGCTCTCCAGGCCGCGATCCGGGCCCTGCAAAGGACCTTTGGAAAGGACGTGGCCCTCGCGCCCACGGGGGGCTCGATCCCTGTGGTCGAAAGCTTCGACCGGCTCCTTCGCGTCCCGTGCGTCCTCATGGGCTTTGCCGACCCTGACAGCAATGCCCACGCGCCTAACGAGCGCTTCAGCGTCGAGACCTTCCGCGTCGCCCGGGAGGCGGTCGCGCTCTTTTGGCAGGAGGCTGCCCGTGACGGTCTAAAGTCTTGAGCCGGCAGCAGATCAACGTCGAGGAGGATGATGCCGATGCACGCCATCGAAGCCGCGACGGTCAACCCGGGTTCCGTCGCGATTCACTGGTTTGAGCAGAGTTCCTACGCGCTCAAAGACGCGAAGGGGACCATCGTGATGATCGACCCGTACTTTCCCCGCCAGCGGCCGCCCGAGAAATACATTCATGCCGAGCCGCCGGTGGACGAGGCGGAGGTGCGGACCGACTGGGTGCTGCTCACCCACAACCACAGCGACCACACCTGCATCGAGTCCTTGCTCCGGATTCGCGACGCCTGGCCCAAGGCGCGCTTTGCCGGGCCCGTCGAAAGCGTGCAAGCGATGGTGGAGGCGGGGATCCCCCAAGAGAGGACGATCACGGTACGCGCAGGCGACCGGCTGGAGCTGGACGGGCTCCAGGTCGCCGCGGTGTACGCCAAACCCCCGGAAGGGGACCCGGAACGAGGCATCGCGCCTCCGGACGTCACCCACCTGGGTTACGTGATCGACGCGGGCGGCGTGCGGGTGTACGTCTCGGGAGATCCCATCAACACCTTCGCCGAGCGGGACGATCTTATCCGGCCCATCGCGGAGCTCAAACCTCACATCGGCTTTTTGACGACTCACCCGACGGAAGGCGAGTTCCCGTTTTTCGACGGCTCCGTGGCTATGGCCACCAAGATCGGGCTCGTCACGGCCGTGCCCGCTCACTACGACTGCTTTGTCAAGCGCAACTACGATCCTCACGAATGGTCGGCAGCGTTCCCCAGCGACCGGCCGGAGCGGCTCATCATCCCGCGCAACAGCACCGTGGTCTACACGCCGCCTGAGGCTACGGCGTGACGAGCCTGTCGAGGTGCGCCTCCAGCTTGCGCCGCAACCGCTGGTAGAGTTCTTCCATGGCGGGAAAATCCATGTGGGGTACGTAGTATTGCTCGAGCTGGTCGTGGTACGCCTTGGCCTGCGCGAGCGAGCGGATCGCTATCTCCAGGAGGCGGAGCGCCTGTTGCTCCGCCTCTTTCAGTTCCTCCCGGTGGGGCTGCAGCCTTTCTTCCAAGAGCGCTTCGCGCGTGTCGACCACCTCTTCAGCGCTTCCCGCCCAAAGGTAGGGAGGAGCGGAAGTGATGACGGCGAGGTCGAGCTCAGGCGCCACGAGGTGGTCGACCCGGACGGGATCGTACGGGGAGTGAAAGCACTCGACAGCGATCCCCTGACGACTCGCTTCTTGCGCGAGCTTTTCGACGAGGGTGGACTTCCCCGTGCCCGGCGGACCTTGGATCACGACCACGCGGCTCGCACCGGCGGCCAGGCGGTCGACGAAGTGGACGTGCCCGCGGGGCGTGATCGCGCTGGCAAAGAGTCGCCGGACGGGGCCGGGTACTGCCGCGGCGGGCCGCGTCGAGAGGCACCGGGCGATGAGCGCTTGCGCCATCTGGTTGAGGCGGCCCAGGTCCAAGGCCCGGGAATGGATGGCCACCACCTCTTCGTAGACGAGGCGGGAGGCGGCCAGGTACCGGTAAGCCCGCTGGTAGGCCTGGCTCGAAAGGGCGCTCAAAGCCGCGATCTCGTCGCGGTGGCGGCGGATGCCTTCTTCGTCCCAGTATTCGCCCAGGTGGACGATCTCGTCGACGGCTCCGGGAAATCGGGGATCGATGGTGTGCGGCCGCGTGCCGTCGACGACGGCGACGCCCGCCTCCGGAAGCGCCACCGCGTCCAGAGAGCCGGGATCAGCCGAGCAGTGGTGATGCTCGACCGTTAGACCGCGCCTTTCCCAGTCGTCGGCCAGGCGCTTCATCAGTGTCGATTTCCCGGTGCCCGGGCCGCCCTTGAGGATGATGATCCGCTCGGCTTTTTCGTGGGGCAAGATGTGGTCGTAATACGAGAAAAACCCTTGTGGCGTATTGCTGCCAGGGAAAAAGTGACGCGCACGGTTCAAGTTCCAACACCTCTTCCGGCGCGGCCGTGCGCCACGCCAACGCAGCCCTTAGGCTTCGGCAGGGCTCAAAGCGTTTCAATCGAGCGTCTAGCGGCCCCAGGTTATGCAGCCCCCCGCCGCTCCGTGCCCTTTGCGCACCCCAAAAGGAGGAAAAAGATGACTACCGTCTAAAAACTCCTCAAAAATACAGAAAACCATGGGGCGGGGGAACTGTTGGACTCTTCGGACGTGCTCCTTGAGGCTAGAGGCATTTGTAAAGACTATGGTCCTGTCAGGGTTCTCTTTGACGTCGACTTCTCCTTGCGGCGAGGCGAGGTCCACGCGCTGATCGGCGAAAACGGCGCCGGCAAGTCGACCTTGGTCAAGATCCTGTGCGGGCTCATCCCTCAGACCCAAGGGGAGTTGACATATAAAGGGCAGCCCTGGCGGCCCCTGGGCGTCAGCGAGGCCGAGCGCCAGGGCGTGGTGATGATCCACCAGGAGTTTAACCTTGCCGAAGACCTCACGGTCGAAGAAAACATCTTTCTCGGACGGGAACTGCGAAAAGGATGGCTCCTCGACCGGCGGGCAATGCGAAGGCTCTCCCGGGAAATCCTGGCCGAACTCGAGACCGACATCGACCCGACGGCGCGCGTGCGCGACCTCAGCGTGAGTCAAAAGCAGATGGTCGAAATCGCGAAGGCCATTTCCCGCAAAGCCGACGTTATCATCATGGACGAGCCGACCGCCGTCCTCACCTCGCACGAGGTCGAAATCCTTTTCAAGGTGATCCGCCGCCTCGTGCAAAGCGGGGTTTCCATCGTCTACATCTCCCACAAACTCGATGAGGTTAAGGAGATCTCCCAGCGGGTGACCATCCTGCGCGACGGCCACCGCATCGCCACCGAGCCCACGGAGGCTCTCTCTGCCGATGAGATGGCGGTGCGCATGGTCGGCCGCTCTCTCGAAGACATGTTTTTGCCCAAGACGCCTCCTCCCGAGGTTCAACCCGTCTTAACCGTTCGCGATGTGACGGTTCCCGGGTTCGCGTACCACTGCAGCTTTGAGCTCTACCGGGGCGAGATCTTGGGCTTTGCCGGGTTGATCGGCGCCGGGCGGACCGAGCTCTTTGAGGGGATCTTCGGCCTGCGCCCAAGGGCTGGCGGCTTCGTCGAGCGTGCCGGTCGGCCGGTCGAGATCTACAGCCTCAAAGACGCGATCAACTGCGGCATGGTCTATCTCAGCGAGGACCGCAAGGGCAAAGGGCTGATCACCTTGATGGAACTCGCGCCCAACCTGACGCTGATGTCCTCGGTGCGAGAGGCTGGGTTTTGGCTGCGGCGCAGGGAGGAGCTTCAAGAGCTGGAGCGGGCCATTGGCGAGTACGACATCAAAGCCCCGAGCCTGCGTTCGCTGGTCGCCGAGCTCAGCGGCGGCAACCAGCAAAAGCTGGCCTTGGCTAAGGTGATGGCCATCGATCCCCAGGTGATCGTGCTGGACGAGCCTACTCGGGGGATCGACGTGGGGACCAAGCAGCAGATTTACCAGTTTATCCACGACCTTGCCGCCACTGGCAAATCCGTCGTCGTCATTTCGTCGGAGATGCAAGAGATCATCGGCCTTTGCCACCGCGTCGTCGTGATGCGCTCCGGCCGCATCGCAGGCGTCCTGAGCGGCGACGACATCACGGAGGAAGAGATCATGCTCTACGCCACCGGAGTGAAAGGAGCCGCATAGACCGTGAGATCGACACCTATGGCCCAGGAAACTCCTCGAACTGCCCACCTGATGTGGGGCCGGTTGACTGCGCTCGGTCCGTTGATCGCGCTCATCGCCTTGATCGCTCTCGGCGCTGCCATCAATCCGACATTCCTCTCGGTCGCCAACCTGACCAACGTCTTGAGCCGCACCGCGTTTATCGGGATCATCGCCGTCGGCGCGACGCTCGTCATCATCGCGGGCGGCATCGACCTTTCCGTCGGTTCGATGGCGGCCTGGATCGCAGGGTCGATGATCATTATCATGAACCGGCTCGTCCCGGCCACGGGGACCGGTTGGATCACCATTCTCATCGGCATGGCGGTGGGGCTGCTCCTCGGCATGGCGGCGGGCCTCGTCAACGGCCTGGTCTCCACTCGGGGAAAGATCGACGCCTTCATCGTGACACTGGGGACCATGGGGATCTTCCGGTCGCTCGTAACCTACTTTGCGGACGGGGGCACCTTGTCGCTCAACTTTGGGGTCCGCGCGACCTACCGGCCGGTGTTTTACGGGGCCCTTCTTGGAATACCCATCCCCGTGCTGGTCCTTATCGGCGTCGCGTTGCTGGGCGGCCTCTTGCTCAACTACACCCGTTTTGGCCGGTATTGCCTAGCGATTGGCTCCAACGAGACGGTGGCGAGGTATTCCGCGATCCCCGTCGACCGTATCAAGACGCTCACCTACGTCTTTCAAGGGCTCTGCGTGGGCATTGCCACGATCCTTTACGTCCCCCGGCTGGGGTCGGCGTCAGGCACCACGGGGCTTTTGTGGGAGCTCGAGGCCATCGCTTCCGTGATCATCGGCGGGACGGCGCTCAAAGGCGGGTCGGGCCGGATCTGGAGCACCGTCGTGGGTGCCATCATCTTGAGCATGATCGGCAACATCCTCAATTTGACCAGCGCGATCAGCCAATACCTCAATGGGGCAGTACAAGGCATCATCATCATCGCCGCCGTCTTGATGCAGCGGGGGGTGAGAAAAGGGGAGTGACCGGCATGTTGACGCGTCCGCCTTCTGTTTCCTTGTATCGCCGGAAACATCGTACGGAGGGAGTGTGACCCATGCGAAAGCAGGCCCTTTGGATCGGTATTGCCGTCGTCCTCTTGAGTCTCCTCTTCGCGGGCTCCAGCGTCTTGGCCCAAGAAAAGATCAAGATCGGCGTCTCGATTCCCGCGGCGACCCACGGGTGGACGGGCGGTGTCAACTACTGGGCAGACGTGACCGCGAAACGGCTCATGGCGACTTATCCCAACCTCGAAGTCATCGTCGTCACGGCCAGCAGCGCCGCGGAGCAGGTCAACGACTTGGAGGACCTGGTGGCGATTCATCAAATCGACGCGCTGGTGATCCTCCCCTTCGAGTCGGATCCCCTGACGGGGCCCGTCGAGTTTGTGAAAGAGCAGGGGATCTTTGTCACCGTCGTCGACCGGGGCTTGGCAAAAGAAGGGATTGAAGACGTCTACGTCGCGGGTAACAATGCCGCCCTGGGGCGGGTCTCCGCGGAGTACATCGCCGAAAGGCTCGGCGGAAAAGGAAAGATCGTCATCCTCCGCGGCATCCCCACGGTGATCGACAACGAACGTTTCGATGCCTTTATGGAGGTCATCGAGAAGACCGATATCGAGGTGCTCGATTGGGCGTATGCCTATTGGAACCGCGACGACGGGTTTGAGGTGATGCAGGACTTTTTGGTCCGCTTCCCCCAGATCGACGCGGTCTGGGCCCAAGACGACGACATCGCCCTGGGCGTCATCGAAGCGGTGATGCAGTCCGGGCGCCAAGATGAGCTCTTTATCGTCGGCGGCGCGGGCATGAAGGAGATGATCGCCCGGGTGATGCAGGGCGATTCACTGGTTCCTGTCGACGTGCTCTACCCGCCGGGCATGATCGCCACGGCGATGGAGGTGACGGCGCTCAAGTTTGTGAGCGACGCGCCTGTCTTGGGCCGTTACATCCTGGATGCGCCGCTGGTCACGCCCGAAAATGCGGCGGAGTACTACTTCCCCGATTCGCCGTTTTGAGGGTTCTTTACGTATCGCCAAAAGAGGCGATCAAAGGCGTACCCGCACGCTTGGGTACGCCTTTTTGCGGTGCGCCTCGCAGCGCAGCAGACCAGCGGGTTAAAGTCCCGCCACCGCTTTCGCCCAGTTGAAGCGGTGTAGCCAAA
>PKEU01000149.1 GCA_002919195.1 bacterium | reverse complement strand
CACAATCCGGTGGGCCGCAAGCCCAACCGCGCGTACACCGATTGGCTTTTCTCCCTCTTTCACCATACCTCGAGAGAGCTTTTTCAAAGCACCTTCTGCGTTGTCCAGCCCATACCGCACGCGGAGAAGCTCGACGCCGAGCTAAAGGCGCTGCTTGCGGGCGCGGGCGGTGGGGGACACGAGCCGGCCCTGGACCACCTGGTCAAGGCTGCAAGAGCGTTGACCATGGAGACCAAAAGCCTGGGCCTCACGCCTCGAGACGGGCGCACCCCGGGAGAGCTCGATCAACTGGCGCTTGAGATCGAGGCGTTAAAGGAGGCGATCGAAGCCAGCGGTCAAACCGTCTCTGGCTTGCAAGAGGTGGCAGCCCGCATCGCCGAGCTCAACGGGACGCTGGATGAGCGCCGGGAAAAGCTCCACCGAGTGCGAAAAAGCGTCCAGGCGTATCAAACCTGGCGGGAACACGCCCAAAACGTCCAGCGGCTCGCGGACGAGATCCGGCGCCTTTCCCGGAGCAAGGAGGCGTACGCGCGACTTGAGACGGAGCTCGAGCGAGCCAGGCAGGAGCAAAGGCGCGTCTACCCGGAGCTGCTAGACGCTCCCGCCGAGTTTGGCGACGGTCTGGCCCGGCTCGAAGAGCTTTTCGCACTGGAACGCGAAGTAGATCGTTTGGCAAAAGAAGCTGAGCGGCTCGCGGTCAGGTGCGGCTCGCTCCAGGAGGAAGTTCGTGCTTTAGCCCTTCCCATCCCCCGGGGCGAGAACGCCGTCTCGTGGGCCCGGGCTCTTGCGCGGGACCTGCAAGAGGCCACGCAGGTTTGGGATGAATTTCAGAGCCTGCGCGGGCGTCTCAAGGCGATTGAGAACCGGCTGGACCAGGAGTATGCGGTATTTGAGGAGGCGGCGCCGGCGGTTTTGGCAGCGGTCGAGTCCTACGACGAGTTGGCCCGCTGGCAGGCTGAGCTCGAGCGCCTCGAGAGCGAGCTGAAAAGGGCCGACGAGGCCGCAAGGGAGGCCGAGGCAGCCCGCGAGAGGCTCGAAGCGCGTTATCCTGGGGCTGCAAGGCACGCGGCGCAGCGCGAGACGATCGCGACGCTGATCGAGCTTTCCAAGCGAGCGGACGAGATCAAGGGCCGCTCGGAGGAGCTTCGAGCCCGCAGGAGGCGCACGGATTTGTGGACGAAAGCGGCTGCATGGATGGGGGCCGTCTTAGGCGTGATCGGCATCCTTGGGGAGTGGGTTCCCTTTTGGGCCCTGGGACTGGCGATGATCGCCAGTGCCCTGCTGGCCCGGGTTCTTCCGGCCGCCCGCCGTTTGGAGGCAGCCATCGCCTCTTGTGACCAGCAGCTGGGTGCGCTCGAGGAGCGCCGGGTAGAAATCGCGGGCGAAGCGGCAGAGCTCGCCGGATTTTCCACCGAGGAGCTGGAGGCGCTCCGCGACGAGATCCGCCAGTTTAGCGAGAGTCTCGAGTTGATCCGGCCCTTGGAAGAGAAGGTGCCCGCGCCCGAGGAGCGCCGCCGCATGGAAGAGGCGCTCGCGGCGATCCGCGAGCGAATGCAGGGCCTCGAAGACGCGGTCTCTGCTCCCAAAGCCGCCTTTGACGATTTTCAAGCGGCGTACCGCGCGTGGCAAGAGCTTCGGGAGGAAAAGGAAGGGGTCGAAGCGGCGCTGGAACGGATGTTGGCCGCGTGGGGCCTGCCAAGCGTCGCGCCCCAGGACGTGGAACAAGCCCCGCTACGAGGAGAGGGGACCGAAAATCGCTTCGAGCTCAAAGGCGTATGGCAGAGGCTCTTGAAAGAGCTTCCCCTCTTGCTGGATTCACGGGCGCTTACCGGGGTAAAGCCGGGATCCATCCAACGCTTTGGTGACCTTGCCGCCGGAGCGGCGTGGGCTTTGGAGACGGCGGAGACGCTTTTTGAAAGGGCGCGGGAGCACGACCGTCTCATGGAAGAGATCGCCCGCCTCGAAAGCGAGCGGAATCTCCTTCTGGCTCCCGGAGCGTCCGGGGTGATCCGCCGCCACCTCGACCGCGCCCGAGATTTGTGCCAGGGTCTGGCCGGCCAGTTTGGGGGCGATTGGGAGAAGGTGTGGGAGGGGATGGCACGGAGCGCCCAACAACCGGAGGAGAACTTTTCACCCGAGGCGTTTTTGGAGCGCCTTCCGCCGCTCTTTCGCGACGCGCTTGCGGCAGGGGGCGGCGTCGACGGCGCCCGGCGCCGCTGGCAGGCGTATCGCGAACTGGAAGAGGCGGCGCAAAACGCAGAGCGGGAGATGGCCTCCATCCTTAAGGCCTACGATTGCCGCGACTTTGCCCAATTGGAAAGCCGCTTCATCGTGGCAGAAGCGCGGTTGAAAAACGAGCTCCAGGCCATGCGGCGCTTGGCAGAAGAGTTTCCCAGCCTGCCTTCGCCCGAAGACCAGGGCGCAAACGCCAAGATCGACGAGCGGCTGGCCGGCTTGGTCCAGGAGGAGAGGAGTCTTGAGCAGGAGATCGACGCCCTCGAAGATGAGTTGACGCAGCTGACACTCCGTCAAGCGGAATTGCAAGGCGCGACGCCGATGAACATCGCCGCCGCAGAATTGACGCTGCAGTCCCTTTGTGACCGACACGAGCGGCTCCGGCTGGAGTTGGAGGCCATTTGCCTTGCCTATCACGAACTCGCTCAGGCGGCGGCGGAGTTTTACGACAGCCACCTCGGCCGGCTCGAGGAGCGCGCGAGCCACTACTTCCGGGCGGTCTCTAAGCGCACAGGCCGCAGGGTCTCCTTGGACGGCGATCTGCGCGTCATCGCGCTGGAGCCCGACGGCAAGCGCGTCTTGCCGGCGCAGCTGAGCCAGGGGGCGCGGGATCAGCTCTATCTGAGCCTGCGCTTTGCGGTGGGCGACCTCCTATCGGGCGAGTACATTGCGCCTTACCTTTTGGACGATCCCTTTGTCAACTGCGACGAAGAACGCCTCGAAGCGATTCGCACAAGCCTCGTCGAGCTCGCCCGCGAGCGGCAGATCCTCCTCTTCACCCATCGCAGGGACCTGGCCGAGTGGGGCGAAGCGATCGTGCTCAAGCAAGGCGCTCAAGGAGGGAAGACAGATTGAGCCTTCGCTTTTTGCTGGGGCCGGCCGGATCGGGAAAGACGCACGCATGCTTGGACGAGATTTGCCGCGAGCTGGTTCGGGATCCTCTCACGGGCCCTCCGCTCTACTTTCTCGTCCCGGAGCAGGCGACGTACCAGATGGAGCGGGCGCTTCTTGCGCACCGCGTGGAGGTCAACGCCGCGGCCCGGGCCCGGGTGGTGAGCTTTAAGCGCCTCGCGTCTCTCGTCTTGCAGGACGAAGGCCGTGCCGACCGCCCATACCTCGACGAGACGGGGAAGCTCTTAGCCCTGCAGGCCGTGGTCTCGCGGCTTGCGGGCCAGTTAAAGCTCTTTCAAGGGATTTCAAAAACCGAGGGTTTTTTGGAGCAGCTGGCCAAGGTCTTTTCCGAACTCCGGGCTCATCGTCAAACGCCACAGAGCCTGCGGGCGGTGCAGGAGTTTTTCGAGGGTGACGAGGTGATTTCCGCCAAACTGCACGACATCGCCCTCCTCTACGAGGCGTACCAACAGTTTATCAGCGAGAGGTTTCGCGATCCTGACAGCGCGCTCGATCTGGCTTCGGAGGCGATCCTCAAGGCCCCGGTCGTGCGGGGCGCCGAAGTTTGGGTCGACGGCTTTGCGGGATTTACGCCTCAAGAGTATGCGGTGCTGGAGTCGCTCCTTTCCGTGGCTCGCCGGGTCACCATCGCGCTGTGCATCGAGCCCAGCGTACTGGACGGCGACGACTTGGAGTCGTGGACCGAAGGCTCCCCGGGCGATCTTTTTCACCCGACGCGGGAGAGCCTGGTGCGCCTCCGGGAGCTGGCGCGCCGTGCGGGGGCGTCCGTTGAACCTCCTACCCTCTTAGACGGAGACGGAGCGCCGCGGTTTCGAGAAAGTCCTCTTTTGGGTGAACTGGAAAGGTTGTGGGCCGTGGGACGCCGGCCGCAAGCTCGCGGAAAGCCAGCGGAGCGCCCGTCGTCGGAGGCGACCCTCGCTGTGGCGCCCACCGTTTCCGATGTCGAAGGCGAAAACCCCGCCGCTATCGAGGTGATCGAAGCGGCAGATCCCAGGGCGGAGGTGGAAGCGGCGGCGCGGGAGATCGCCCGGGCTGTGCGGGAGGACGGTGTGCGCTATGGCGAGATCGCCGTGATCACCCGCGAGCTCGAGCCCTATCGTGAGCTGATCGAGGCGACCTTCCGCCAGTGGCAGATTCCCTACTTCCTCGACTACAAGGAGCCCGCGCATCACCACCCTCTCGTCGTTTTGATCCGGGCCGCGTTGGAGATAGCCGTCCATGGCTTTGAAAGAGAGCGGGTCTTTCGCTATCTCAAGACCGATCTCACCCCCCTGTCGCGGGATGAGGTTGACACCCTGGAAAACGACGCCCTGAAGCAGCCAGGCCAACAGGATGCGTGGTCCCAAGAGCCGCGACTTGCACCGCTTGTCGCGTTTGTGAAAGGAGTCCGTAAGCTGGCCGCTTCTTCCCAAGAGGGGCAGGGAAATCAAGGGCTCGGCGAGGGGCGCTCTCCCGTAGCGGCTTACCTCGAGCTGCTCTGGCAGCTCCTTGAGGCCAACGAAGTTGAGCGGACGATGAGCGCTTGGATCGAGGCGGCGCGGGACGGGGGCGATCGGCTCCTCGCGGACGAACACGCGCAGGTGTGGAACGGCATCGTCCGCCTCTTTGAAGAGCTCGAAATGGTGTTAGGCGACTTCGAAGCGACGCCCCAAGAGTTTGCCGACGTGGTGGCGGCAGGGCTCAAACGGCTTCGCATCGGTCGTGTACCGCCCCGGGTCGACCAGGTTGTCGTCGGATCGATCGAACGATCACGCCAGCCGGAACTGGCGATCGCGATCATCCTCGGCGCGAACGAGGGTGTGTTTCCGCAGATCCCGGGAGAAGACGCGCTCTTTGCTGACGAGGAGCGGGCGCTTCTCGACGGGGCCGGCCTGCGGCTCGGGCCTGACAGCAAGATGCAGCTCCTGCACGAGCAGTACTTCGTCTACATCGCTTTGACCCGGGCTTCGCGACGGCTCGTGGTTCTTTACGCCCGGGCTGACGAAGACGGCCGGCCGCGCAAGCCCGCCGCGTTTGTGATGACCCTCGTCAGCCACCTGCCCGGAGCGCGGCGGACGATTTTGCCTGCCAGGGGTTTGCCCGCACCGTGGCCCGAACACCGCGGCGGCGTGCTCCGCTGGCTTTCCCGTCACTTGGCCCGTATCAAGGAAGGCGTGCCGCTCCCCGGTGTCGAACCGGAGCGCCTTGTGGCGGCGTATCAATGGGTCCTCGAGCATTCCGGCGGGGAGCCGGAAAACACGCAGCGCATGAGGTTTGCCGCTGATCCCTTGGCCGCTCTGGCCTATGAAAACCGGGCTGTTCCCTTGACGCAGGAGCTGGTCGAAGCGCTTTACGGCGAGCCTCTCCTCCTCAGCCCGTCGGGGCTGGAGGCCTTTGCGGCCTGTCCCTTCAGCTTTTTCGCCAGCAGCGGTTTACGCCTCGAAGAGCGCATGCCCTACCGGCTGGACCTCCGGGAGATGGGGCAGATCAGTCACGGCGCCTTAACCCGGTTTGTCCAGTTCCTCCAGCGCGAGGGGCGCGATTGGGCGTCGCTGCCACGCGACGAGGCCGACGCCCTTGTCGACCGGCTGGTCGACGCGTCGCTGGCGGAAGTGGCTGGCGATCCGGGCCAATTGAGTTTCGCAGAACGGTTTGCCGTCCGCAGGCTGAAAAAGGCCTTGCAAGCGGTGGTTTGGGCTCTGGGCGAGCACGCGCGCAGGGGCCGGTTTCGCCCCGTGCGGGTAGAGGTGACCTTCGGCCCGAGAGGGGAGCTGCCGCCCCTCGTCGTCGCGTTCGCGCCGGGGAAGCAGGCGGTGATACAGGGCCGTATCGACCGGGTCGATGTGGCCGAGGGTCCAAAGCGGTACGTGCGGATCATCGATTATAAGTCCAGCGCCCGCGTCTTCCGCCTCGACCGCGTTGTCCACGGTCTTGACCTGCAGCTTCCACTCTATCTCGCGGTCGCCGTGCGAGACCTGAGCTTCGCAGCCGAACCAGCAGGCTTTTTGTATCAACCCGTGTTTGATCCCCTGGTATCACGGGACGCGCCGCCGCATCCCGGCGACGAGACCTGGCGGAGAGAGCTCAAAACCCAGGGCTTGATCGTCGACGACGGGGTCGTCCCTCGCCTCATGGACGAGCAGGCCACCGGCTATTCGGAGCTCATTCCCGTCCAGTTCGTGAAAAGTGGATCGGTAGGAGGCCGGTCGTCGGTGGCTTCGCCCGAGGAGATGCGCCTCTTGCTGGAGTTTTCCCTTGCGCGAGCCGGCGAACTGGCGGAGCGAATCGCGAGCGGTGAAACGGCCGTCTCTCCTTACGAGCTTTCCAGCGAAACGGCGTGCGACTACTGTGCCTTTAAGCCGGTGTGCCAGTTTGATCCGGCCTTGGCCGGCAACCGGTACCGCAGGCTCGCGCGTTTGGAAATGTCCGCAGCCTGGGAGATGATCGCGAGGAGGGTGGAGGAACGGCATGAAGCGCCCGCCGGTTGAACCGACTGCAAGAGCTAAGACAACGGATCGAGCCGCCCGCTGGACGCCCAGCCAAGAGCGGGCCATCGCCGTACGGGGTAAGGACGTGCTGGTCTCCGCCGCCGCCGGCTCGGGCAAGACGTCGGTGCTGGTGGAGCGGATCCTGCGCCGCCTGTTAGACCCGGACGACCCGGTCGACGTCGACCGCCTGCTGGTGGTCACCTTCACTGAGGCCGCGGCGAGTGAGATGCGGGAGCGCCTGCATCTTGCCCTCTCCCAAGCGGCGGATGCGGGAAATCCCCGGGCCAAGGGACAGCTCCTCCTCTTGGGCAAGGCTTCGATCTCGACGCTCCACAGCTTTTGCCTGCAGCTGGTAAGGCGGCACGCGTACCTTGTGGACATCGATCCCCGCTTTCGGGTGCTCGATCCGGAAGAGGCGGGCTTGCTGAAAGTGGAGGCGATGGACGAGCTCTTTGAGAGCCTCCATCAAGATCCTGAGGAGTATGCGCCGCTGCTCGAGCACTACGCGGGGAAAAGAGACGACCGCGAACTGCGCGCGCTGGTCCTTGCACTCTTCGAGTACGTCGAGAGTTTACCCGATCCCGAGGCGTGGCTGGACCGGGCCGCCCGCTCGTACGACCCAAGGGAGCCCGAGAGCGCGAGCGCCTTCCAAAGGTGGCGGGAGGCGCTGCTCGCCGAAGCCCGAGCGGAAGTTGAGCGCGCGCTCTTTTCGCTCGCGCGGGCGATCGATATCGCCCGGTTACCGGCGGGGCCAGAGGAGTATCTCGAGTCCTTTCAGACGACTCTCGGCAGCTTGCAACACGCGCGCGATCTCCTGGCCCAGGGCGGGTGGGACGAGGCTGCCCTCGCCCTCGCGTCCGTCGACTTTCCCAGGCTCCCGGCGCGGGGCGGGTCGGATCCTGTGCTGCGCGAGGAGGCAAGAAAGGCAAGAGACGCGGCCAAGGAGATCGTCAATGACCTCAACAAGGGGCTTTTCGGCAGGAGTTTGGCGTCCTATCACGAGGACCTCTCGCGCCTTGAGCCGGTGGTAACGGGCCTCTGCCGGCTGGTGCGTGCGTACGGCCAGCGCTATCAGCGCCGCAAAGACGAAGCGGGCGGCGTCGACTTCGCTGACCTTGAGCGGCTGGCGCTTAAAGCGCTCACCCACTCGAGCGGCAGGGCGCTCGCCGAGTGCCGCCGCCGCTTCGTAGAGGTTTTGGTCGACGAGTACCAGGATATCAACCCCGTGCAAGACCGCTTGATCACCCTGGTCAGCCGGCGGGAGGAGGGCGCGGGCAACCGCTTCTTGGTAGGAGACGTCAAGCAGAGCATCTACCGTTTTCGCCTGGCCGATCCCCGCATTTTTCAAGAGAAGCACCGGACTTTTGCCGATCCAGCCGACCCCTTGAGCGTCCGGATCGATCTGCAAGCCAACTTCCGCAGCCGTCCCGAGATTCTCGAGGCCGTCAACTTTCTCTTTCGCCAGATCATGTACCCTGAGACGGCCGAAATCGATTACGATGAGGCAGCCGAGCTCAGGCCCGGCAGAGAAGAACCCGGCGAGCCTCTTGAACCGGCGTGCGTGGAGGTGCACCTCATCGAGCGGCTAAGGGAAAAGGAGCCCGGTGCGGGCGAAGGAGATCTGGAGACGGCGAGCCTTGCAGCCGTCGAGCGGGAGGCGGCTGTGGTAGGCCGCCTGATCCGGCGCCTCGTTCACGAGGGCGTGGACGGGCGCGACGGCAGGTACTCCTACCGGGATATCGCGGTGCTGATGCGTTCGCCCAAAGGCAAGGTCAACCGGCTAATAGAAGTGCTGGAGGCGATGGGAATCCCAGCCCACTCCAGCGCGGGCTCGGGGTTTTTTACCGCCGTTGAAGTGCAAGTGGTCATGGCGCTGCTCCGCCTCCTCGACAATCCCCTTCAGGACATCCCCCTCGCCGCGGTGCTCCGGAGTCCCATCGTGGGCCTTGACGAGCGGGATTTGGCCGAAATCCGCGCCCGGCAGCCGCGGGGGCCGTTTCACGCGGCCGTGAGGGCTTTTGCCGAAAACGAGAGCGAGCTGGCCTCGCGGGTGAGGGCGTTTCTCGCTCAGCTCGACGCCTGGCGGACCAAGGCGCGGCGCATGCCCCTTTCCCGGCTTCTCAGCTTGATCTACGACGAGACCCGTTATCTCGACTTCGTCGCGGCGCTGCCCCGTGGCCGCCAGCGAGAAGCCAACCTCCTTGCGCTCTGGCGCCGGGCCCGCCAATTTGACGCGTTTGCCACCAGCGGCCTCGATCGGTTTATCCGGCACGTCGACGGCTTGGCCGAGGCCGGCGAGGACGCGGCGCCGCCGCCCGCTTTGGGCGAGGGCGAAGACGTCGTCCGGGTGATGAGCGTCCACCAAAGCAAGGGGCTGGAGTTTCCGGTTGTCTTTGTGATCGACCTCGACAGGTCATTTAATCTCGCTGACAGCCAGCGGCACTTGATCTTTCACCGCGAGCTGGGCCTGGGAGCGCGGGTGGTTGACCGGGAAAGAAAGGTGAGCTACCCGTCGCTCGCACACCGGGCCGTCCGGGCCCGTCTCGACGGCGAAAGCTTGGCCGAGGAGATGCGCCTCCTGTACGTTGCGCTCACACGGGCCAAGGAGAAGTTAATTTTGGTCAGCACGGCGCGCGATCTTGAGGCCCGGGCAGCCCAAGCGGCGGAAGCTGCCCGGCACAGGGGGTGGCGGCTCCCCGCCAGCACGGTGTTAAAAGCGCGGTCGTGGCTGGATTGGCTCCTGCCCGCCATCGCTCGTCACCGGGACGGACAGCCTTTGCGGGCGCACGGCGCGGGTGATCTTGGGGAAGCGTTTTACGCCCCTGCCGATCCCGAGGTGTTTGAGGCTCAAGCTCGCTGGAGCGTCCACCTTTGGACCCAAGACACGGTGGACGCGATCGACATCGCTCCGCGGGGTGATACTAAAGACCTCCTCCCGTGGGAAGCCATGGCCCGCCGAACTCCCGTGACGATGGAAGTCGACCCACAGCTGCGGGAGAAGCTCGATCAGATCGTGGCCGCAGACTATCCCCACGCCGGCTTGCTGGAGACACCGGCCAAAGTAAGCGTGACCGAGACGGCCCGGCGTTTTGAGGCCGGCGAGGACGAGGTGGAGGAGCTCCTTTACCGGCGGCCTTCGCTCTTGCGCCCCTCGCTGGGCGCAAGGAGGCAGCCTTTGTCCGCCGCGGAGCGGGGAACGGCGGTTCACACTTTCTTGGCCCGCCTCGATTTCGGAGACGTATCCCTTGGCGGGCTGCGGGCGCAAGCTGAAAGGCTCTGCCAACGGGGGATCCTTTCTCAAGCAGAGCTCGAGGCCATCGACTTTTCGTCCCTGGCTCGCTTTTTTGCCACGCCTTTGGGAGAGAGGATCGTCCGGGCATCGCAAGACAACGGCGCGGCGTCCAGGTTTTGGCGGGAGCTGGCGTTTACGATGCGCCTACCGGCGAGGGCGTTTTGGGACCAGGAAATCCGCGATCCGGGCGAGCCTGGACACGATGTGGTGGTAGTTCAGGGAGCCATCGACTGTTTAGTGCGAGAGGACGACCGCTTTCTTCTCATCGACTACAAAACCGATCGTGTTGAGCCGGGCCGAGAGGCGGAGGCGGCAAAGAGGTACCACTGGCAAGTGCGGCTTTACCGCGAGTTTGTGTCCCGGAGCGCACCCGGAGCCCACGTCGAGCCGTACCTCGTGTTTTTGGAAACCGGCCAGGCAGTTAAAATGGAGTGAGGGCCGATGGGGCAAACAGTCAAGGGCGACGCGTCAAAGCCTAATCGGCGGGTGTTTTCCGTTCCCTACGAGTACCGGGGAAAGAGCCTGGACCCGTTTCAGCAGGAGGCGCTGATTGGCCTCATGCAGTCGATGTCGACCTTGGTGAGCGCGCCCACGGGCACGGGAAAGACCCTCATTGCCGACTTTCTTGTAGAAAAGACCCTGGAAAAAGGAAAGCGCGTGATCTACACGGGCCCGATCAAGGCCTTGATCGCGCAAAAATACCGGGAGTTTGCAAGCCTCTTTGGAACGGACCGGGTGGGGATCGTTACAGGCGACGTCACCGTGCAGCCAGGGGCTTGCGTGGTCGTGATGACCACCGAGATCTTGCGGAATATGCTTTTGCGCGGGAACGCCGCCTTCGATGACGTCGATTGGGTCGTCTTTGACGAGATCCACTACATCGGCCACGCGGAGCGCGGCGCCGTGTGGGAACAGGCCCTCTTGCTCTTGCCTCAGCACGTCCGCGTCCTTGGGCTCTCCGCCACCATTCCCAATGCCTCCGAGCTTGCGGCGTGGCTTGAAAAGGCGCGAGGCGAACCGATCCACCTGGTCACCAGCCACGAGCGGGCAGTCCCTTTGGAGCACTACTACTTCAACCGGGAGTGCAAGGCAGTCTCCCGCGACGCTTGGGTCGCCGCCTACCTCCAATCGTATCACTGGGAGGAGGACGAGATCGATCCCAAGGGTGGCCACTGGGAAGAGGAGGACTGGCGGCAAAGCTTTAGAGAGCTTGGTGGAAGACATCGCATCCGGGACGACTCATCCCACCTGGACGTCATCGAGTACGTGGCCCAAGAAAGGCTCTTTCCTTGCCTTTACTTCGACTTCAGCCGCCGCGGGGCCGCTGCTAAGGCTGAAGCGCTCGCCAAGCGGTCGCGCGTTTTGCCAGAAAAGGAGCGCGAGAGCGTCCGGGTGACGCTGAAGCGGACCTTGGCCGAGATGGGCGTCGACAAGGAGGAGATCCCGGGGCTCGACCGGATTGAGCGTCTCTGGTACCGGGGTATCGGGCTCCATCATGCGGGCTTGCTGCCCGCCGTTCGCCGGGTGACCGAGCTGCTCCTTGAGCGGCGGACGCTGCGGGTGGTGTACGCGACCGAGACCTTTGCCGTCGGTGTCAACATGCCGGTCCGCTCGGTTTGCTTCGACTCGATGGAGAAATTTGACGGTCGCTCGTACCGGCGGCTGACGGCCAACGAGTACTTTCAAATGGCGGGCCGGGCGGGGCGACGGGGACTTGACCGCAGGGGCGTCGTCATCGTCTTGCTCCCCTTTTCAAAGCCGCTCAAAGAGCCGCCGCCCCGGTGGGAAGAGGCCGGCCTGCAAAAGGTCCAGAGTTCGTTTTCCCTTACTTACAACACGGTGATCAACCTGATCCGCCAGTTTGACGAAGACCGGATTCGCGCTTTGTTTTCCACGACCTTCCGGGCCCATCAGGCGGAAGACGAGGAGACGGCGGTCGCCCGGCTTTTGGATGAGTTTTTCCAAAGGCGCGGGGTGCTGGAGCGACTGGGTTACATCCAGGGGGGAGTTGTGACCGAGAAGGGCCGGGCGCTGTCGGAGCTTTTTATTCACGAACTCCTCTTCGCCGAGCTCCTTTGGACGGCCGATCTTGAAACCTGGGCCTTGCCTGAGCTTGCGGGGCTGGCGGCGGCCTTTGTCGACGAGGGGGACGAGCCGCTTTCACCGGCGCTTTCCAAAGCCTGGCCGGCACCGAAGTGGACGACGGAGGTCGAGATGGTGGCAGAGCGGCTACGCCGCCTGGGAGCCTTTGACGACCAGCTTGATGTGCGGCCTTCCTCGTGGAGGGCGGCGGTAGTGGCAAGGTGGTGCTCGGGGTGGGGCCTCGGAGAGCTCCAACGGGAGCTGGGCGCTGAGCCCGGGGACGTGGTGACGCTGTGCCGGCAGAGCATCGACCTCCTCTCGCAGATGGCCCGGGCGGCCGCGCAAAAGGAGCGGGTCAGCGCCCGGCTAAGGGAAGCAGCAGCGACCATTGACCGCGGTGTCGTGCGGGTGCAGTTTGGATGACGAGGCGATTGGATCCACAAAAGATTCCGCCGCCGGTGCGCAAGGTGGGAGAGGTCCTCGCTTCCCACGGCTTTCAAGCGTACCTTGTCGGCGGTTCGGTACGAGACATGCTCCTAGGCGACGCGCCCAACGATTTTGACATCGCCACCGATGCCCGCCCTTGGGAAGTCGCGGCGCTTTTCCCTCACACGATCCCGGTGGGAGCCGCGTTTGGCTCGGTTCTCGTGGAGATCGAAGGCGGATTTGTCGACGTGACGACGTTTCGCAAGGAGCACGATTACGTCGACGGCCGCCGGCCAAGCCGCGTCGAGTACGCCGATGCGATCGAAGACGATTTGGCGCGGCGGGATTTTACGGTCAACGCGATCGCCTGGGACATGGCGAGCGGCCGCTTGGCCGACCCCCACGGGGGCCTGGACGATTTGGAGGCTTGCCTGATCCGCGCCGTGGGCGATCCGGTGGAGCGCTTTCGGGAAGACGCTTTGCGGACTTTACGGGCCGTCCGCCTTGCGGCAAGGCTTTCCTTCGACATTGAGCTCGATACCTGGCGGGCGTTGGAGACAGAGGCTCAAGGAGTGCGCCGGCTCAGCGCCGAACGGGTGCGGGACGAACTCTTTAAGATCCTGGAAGTAGACGATGTTCAAAGGGCCCTAGGAATGCTGCGGGAAAGCGGCCTCCTCTTCGAGATCCTTCCTGAGCTCAAGGAGGCGGACCGGGTCGCCAGCTTCAAGCCGGGTCAGCCAACGCTCCTCGATCACCTGATCCTGACGGCGGCGGGATGCCCGCCTGATCCATTGCTGCGATTCGCAGGGCTCTTGCACGATTTGGGCAAAATCAGCACCCGCGCCATCCGGGCTGACGGGAGGGTCACCTACCACGGCCACGCCCGCGCCGGGGCGGAGCTTGCCCGGCGCATCGGGACGCGGCTTCGGCTCTCCAAGCGGGAGATCGAGCGGATGGCCGGGTGGATCGAAAGGCACATGTCAGTCGATCCGTCGATCAGCGCGAAGACGCTCCGGCGCTGGATGCTGGCGTGGGACAAGGAATGGCTGATCGATCTCGTGCACCTTTGCCGCGCCGATGCCTGGGCCAGCGGCTGGCAAGGGGAGATTCCTTATCTCGACCGCGTCCAACAAGAGGTGGAGGAGATCCACCGAAGGGGCGAGGCCCTGCCGGTCCGCCGGCTCGCGATCGATGGTCACGATGTCATGCGGGAACTCGGCATCGGCCCCGGACCGCGCGTCGGCGAGATCCTTTCCCGCCTTCACGAGGCGGTGCTCGAGGATCCGGCCAAAAACACCCGGGAAGCCTTGCTCCAGATGGCGCGCGCATGGGGCACGGGCAAAGACGCAGAGCCTGGAGATCGCGAGGGAGAAAACGCGGACGAGCGCTAAAGCGAGCGAAAAGCAGTCGCCAGCGTCGAGCGCGCCCATCGCGGCTCGCGTGTGGCTGGCTTACGGAGCGGCGGAAGTGGGGAGAGGTCCTTGTACGAGTGCATTGCGGTGGCAAGTCAAAAGGGTGGTGTCGGCAAGACGACGACGGTCGTCAACCTGGCCGCGTCGCTGGCAGCGATGGGCAAACGGGTGCTGGTGGTCGACCTCGATCCCCAGGGAGGCCTGACGCTCGCGAGCGGCCTTGAGCCCGACGCCCTGGAAAAGACCGTGTACGACGGGCTGATGAAGGGGTATGAGATCGGGGCCCTTTTGCACAAGACCAGCTTTGGGGCGGATCTCATTCCGGCCAACGTCGATTTGGCTCTGGCCGAGATCGAGCTGGTCAACCTGTTTGCCCGCGAGCGGCGGCTGGCCGCGGTGCTGGCCGGAATACGCGACCAGTACGACACGATCATCATCGATTGCCAGCCTTCCTTGGGCTTGTTGACGCTCAACGCGATGGTCGTCGCCGACGGCGTCTTGATCCCAGTGGCCTGCGAGTATCTTGCGATGCGGGCGGTCAAGGGCATTCTTACGTTTATCAAGAAAGTGCAAGGCCAGGCCAACAGCCAGCTCAAGGTGATCGGCCTGTTGCCGACGATGTTTGACAAGAGGACCCGGCATGCGCAGGAGACCTTCGACCAACTGAAAAAGGAGTTTGAACCCAAGGTCCGGGTGCTCAACACCATCGTCTACCGGAGCATCCGTTTTGCCGAGGCTGCCGCGAGCGGGGAGTCGATCTTTACCTATGCCCAAAACATCCCGGGCGCCGAGGCCTACCGGGAGCTGGCCAAGGCCCTGGTCCGGGGGGAGCTTTAGGCCGTGCCAGCGAGCATCGTGCTCCTCACGGATTTCGGCTTTTCCGAGTACGTCGGGGTGATGAAAGGCGTCCTCGCAACCCATGCGCCCGAGGCCAGGGTGATCGATTTGTGCCACGACGTCAGCCCCCAAGGGATCCGGGAGGGGGCTTGGCTCCTGGCCGAGACGTACCGGTGGTTCCCTCGGGGATCGGTCTTTCTCTGCGTCGTCGATCCGGGCGTCGGCAGCGAGAGGCGGGCGGTCGCGATCCAGAGCGAAAATTACTTCTTTGTCGGCCCCGACAACGGCCTGCTTTACCCGTGCGCCACTCGAGATGGGGTCGTCCAGGCGGTTGAGCTCACGCCTCCTCCCGGAGCGTCCCGCACCTTTCACGGGCGCGACGTGTTTGCCCCCGCAGCGGCCCAGTTGGCAAACGGCCGGCCCCTTGAGGCCCTTGGACCAGCTGTGTCCGACCTCGTTTCCCTGCGCTTTCACCGGGAGGGCCGGGAAGGAGAGATCGTCCGTATCGACCGCTTTGGCAACTGCCTCACCAATTTGCCTCCGGTGCCAGGAAAAAAGGAGTACATGGCCCGGATCGAGGTGGGCCGCCTGCCCGATCGTCTCCCCTTTTTCGCCCGCTATCAGGACGCCCCCGAGGGTGTGCTTTTCTTGATTGAAAACTCTTACGGCACCTTGGAAATCGCTTTGAAAGACGGCAACGCCGCTTCTGTGGTCCAGACCTTGAGCGGCAGCCGCATCACCCTGGCGTAATCAGCGTTGTGACGGAGGCATCCATGGTATTGAATGGTTCCGGTCAACCTCACGTCGAGATCTACACCGACGGCGCCTGCCTGGGCAATCCCGGCCCCGGCGGATGGGGCGCGATCTTGCGCTATGGCAACCACGAAAAGGAGCTCTCGGGAGGAGAGCCGCAGACGACCAATCAGCGGATGGAGCTCACGGCGGCGATCAAGGGCCTTGAGGCGCTCAAGCGTCCGTGCAAGGTGACGCTCTACTCCGACAGCGCCTATTTGATCAACGCTTTCCGGGAACGCTGGTTTGACCGGTGGCAAGCGACGGGATGGCGCCGGAGCGATAAAAAGGACGTAGAAAATCGCGATCTTTGGGAGCGGCTCCTGGAGCTTTCGAAGATTCACCAAATTACGTGGACGAAGGTGAAAGGGCACGCGGGCCACGAGTTTAACGAGCGCTGCGACCGGTTGGCCCGTTCGGCGGCCGAAGCCCAAAAGGAGCAAAGCACCTCTACGGATTAAAACGCGGCCGTCGCGGACCGCGTGATCGGCACCCCGTAGGAGCTCCTTCCGTATCTTGCTGCATAGCCGTCACCGGAAGGATCGAGGAGGGGTGCGACGTGAGGCCGCAAAGGAACCTTGTCATCCTCGCGCCGGAAGCAGTCGAGGAGGAGTGTTGCAGGGCCGTCGTCCGCTTGGGCGGCCGGGTGGTCAAGAGGCTGTCGCTGATCCGCGCCCTCGTCGTGGAGGGATTGGATCAAGAGCGGTGCTCGCTGCTCGGGCGTCGCCATGGCGTGGAAGGGATCGAGGACGACATTCCCGTCCGGGCCATTGGCGCGGTCGTCGCACGGCCTTGGAGGCCCTTGCGCGTCGAGCAGTGTTGCGGTGTCGTCCCCTGGGGTGTGCGGCGGATCGGGGCGCCCCAGATCTGGCGGCTCACCCGGGGTGAAGACGTGGCGGTCGCGATTCTTGATACGGGGATCAGCTTCGATCACCCTGATCTTGCGCCGAGGCTTCGCGCTGTGTATAACGCGGTGGGAGGCAGCGATGAGGACCACAACGGTCACGGTACCCACGTGGCGGGTATCGTCGCAGGGTGCGGTGTTCCGGGCGGAGTTTACGGAGTGGCTCCGAAGGCCTCCCTCTTGGCGGTGAAAGTGCTAGGCGACGACGGTTCCGGCCGCCTGTCTGACATCATTGATGGGCTCGACTGGTGCGTCAAAAAGGGCGCACCCATCGCCAACCTCAGCCTGGGAACGCCCGTGCCTCATCCTCTGCTCAAAAAGGCCGTCGATCAAGCGGCGGCCGCGGGTGTCCTGGTGGTGGCTGCCGCGGGCAACTCAGGCCCGAGCCCCCAAACGCTGGAGTATCCCGCTGCTTACGAGAGCGCGCTGGCGGTGGGCGCGTGCGATCCGTCCGGCGGTGTCGCTTCGTTTTCGAGCCGCGGTGCAGGACTGGACGTCGTTGCGCCTGGGAAAGATATCTATTCGACTTGGCTTCGCGACGGTTACCGGCGGCTCGACGGAACCTCGATGGCGGCTCCGCATGTTGCCGGCGTGGCGGCGCTGTTGCTGGCTGCAGCCCGTTTTTCTGGGGACCGTGCCGGCGCGTGGTTGCGGGAGGCACTTCTCCGAGGCGCCGAGCCCCTCCGCGGCCTCTTGCCGGAGGCTCAGGGCAAGGGGGTCATCAGCGCGCCCAGGGCGCTGGCCCAGGCATTGGCGACGATTTGCAGCCGCTCCCGCGATACAGATCGCAGGAGTCAAAGGCCAGGAGGGGAACTCTCACGTGGCAACTGTTTCGGATGAGATGGGAGTGTCAAGACCGTGCATGTGCTGGATTATGCAGGTTTTCGAGACACCCTTGTGGACGCGATTACGTCCAAGGGGCTCCAAGTCTCGATTGATGAAGCTGTCTTTTTGGGGACAAACTCCCGCGGCTGCGAGCTGTTGATCCACCATGACGACGAGCCAGGAGAGGTCTGGGGGAAAGTGAGCTTCGAGTGGGTGGCGGCAAACCAGGCCCTCTTTGAAGAAATTCATGAGCAGGGCGACGTTTACGATCCCGACATGCCTCTAGATCCCGATGCTGAAGTGATGATGAACGCCGCCTTTCACCTGCATTTTGCCACCCTTTCCATCTCGACCGAGGCGATGAGCGGGGTGGCGGCTGAAATCAAGCGGCACGCCGAGGCCTTTTTCGGCGATGACGGAGGGGTCGTCGCCGAGGTGAGCATGACGTCGGCGGACGCCCGGCTCGAGTGCCTTCGCTTTGAGATCAACACCTCGGCGCCCATGATCTCCGAAGAGCCTTGGTGGGAGCAGCTGGCCGATGTGTGCGCTGCGATGTTGGACAAGCTCGAAGAGATTCACGGCCGCTTGCGCAGCGAGTTTGGCTCTCCTCGAGGCGCGGCAGAGTAGGGCGGGGAGCTGATGTTTGAGATCCGAAAGCGGTCGCTGCGTGAGCTCGCGACGCAAAGGCCGACGTATCTCTTTGAAACCATCATCGCGGCGATGGGTTATGCCAAGTCCATCGGCAGGGATCCGGGCGAGTTTGTCCGGTTTTTCATGGAGCGCCAAACCGAGTGGGAAAAGCTGAAAGGCGACATTGAGCGGGTTTTTCAGGCGTTTGTCCTCAATTTTCAGCAGCATACTCCCATGCTCGACGACGAATTCCGGGTGTTCGCTGATGAGCGAGGCGTGAGCTTGGTAGCCGTCCCCATCGAAGAGCTCTTTAAAGAAGAGGTGGAGCGATGGGGTCTCACCCAAGAGGAAGTGCGGGAAGGTTGGAAAGAATCGGCTTCCTACATCAGCGAGTACACGGGATTTCATATCAGATATGACCACTTTGACGGAAAGTATTGGATCCATATTATCAAGCCGGTAGAGGACTCTTCGGGCTGATCGATTTTGAAATGAGGTGAACAGCATGGTCAACGTCGCGATGTTGAGCTTTTGGCACGTCCACGCCCCGGGATACGCCAGGGAAGTCCAGTCGCACCCCAACGCCCGGATCACGGTGGTCTGGGACGAGGACGAGGCGCGGGGCCGGGAATGGGCCGAAAAACTGGGCGTCCCTTTTGAGCCCGATTTGGAAAAGGCCGTCTCTCGGGATGACGTCGACGGTGTGGTGGTCGACGCTCCGACGCGGATGCACACCGAAGTGATCCTGGCGGCTTTGCGCGCTCGCCGGCACGTCTTTACGGAGAAAGTCGTCGCGCTGACGGTGGAAGAGGTGGACCGCATCGGACGGGCGGCGGCGGAGGCGGGTGTCCACTTTGTCGTATCGTTTCCCTTTCGGGGACAGCCGCGCTTCAAATATGCCAAGCAAGCGGCGGACGAGGGCCTGATCGGCCAGGTCACGTCGGTGCGCACCCGCATGGCCCACAACGGCGCATCCGATGGGTGGCTGCCGCCTCACTTCTTCGACCCCGTCGCTTGCGGCGGGGGCGCGATGATCGACTTGGGATGCCATCCCATGTACTTGGCCCGCTGGATCGGCGGTAAGCCCAAAAAGGTGACGGCCCGCTTTACCCGCTTTTTCGACCGGTACGAGGTCGATGATAACTCAGTGGTCATCATCGAGTTTGAAAGCGGGGTGCTCGGGGTCGTCGAGAGTTCCTTCGTGTCGACCTACAGCCCCTTTGCGCTGGAAGTGTACGGGACTGAAGGGGCGATCCTCGTCGGCGGACCCGACGACGGGGTATGGGTGCGCACGCGGGCAGGTCAAGGCAAGATCGACGGCTGGATCCGTCCTGCACGGCTGCCTGAGGCGGATCCGTCGCCTCTTTCCCAGTGGCTTGCGGCGATCGAGGAGGGTGTGCCTCCCAAGATCTCTTTGCAAGACGGCCGGGATCTGACCGAGCTGATGGAAGCTGCGACCCGATCCCATCAAGAAGGCCGTCCTATCGAACTCCCTCTCTAGAGCTAGCCTCGAATAGAACGCGCGCCCCCCTTGGGACATAGCAAAGAGTAGAGGTATCCCTTGGGGGGTGTGCACCCTGGACTTCCTGGCCCACGCCGTATCGTCGCTCGCCCAAGCGCAACACGAGGAGGTCTTCTCGCTGGAGGGCGGCGCGCCGGTGAGCGAAGCGTTTTGTCAATTGGTCGACCGATGCCGGGAGAGGAGCCTCCCGATTCGAAAGACGGTGTGGGCTGGAGGCGGGTTCCGGCGCGACCGGGCGGTCCCGCGCCTTTGGCTTGAAGCCCGGTGGCTCCTGCCCGCGTCCTTCAGCGACTTGATCGCCTCGATTTCTGTGCCCTTTCACACCCGCCGGACGGCCGCTTTGGGGCTCCGTTGGTGGCTCAAGGTGGCAAGCGCTTTTCACCGGATTGCTCGCCCCAAGGATCCGGGAGCCCGTCCCCGCCGGTCCGTCCGGTTTCTCCTCGGCGAAGAAGAGCCAATCTCGCCGCGTTTCCCCCCAGGGTGGTACAACCTCTCTCACGCGCAGAGGGTGGAGGTATCTTTTCCAAAGGAGGGCGGGGTGCACTTAGAAACCGGGGGCATCCTCGCTCCCGTCCTCGCTTTTTTTGCCCAGCGCACCGCGGATGCCAAAGCGCAATGGGTGCCACCGCTCGGAAGGGTGCGCGTCGCCTGTGCTGGATCGAGGGGGGAGCTCGCGGCGGCTGAGGTGTTGCTTGCGGCCGCGCTTTGGTGGCGCTTCGCCGGTATCGATGGGGTCGTTGCCATCCTCGGCTGGTTCCTCCACTCTGCTCCCGGCCTTCTCCGGAAAAAGAGCGAGGCGCATCCCCTTACGGACGTGCTGGCGAAAGAGGCAGTCGAGTCGATGGTCGTCGAAGCCTTTCTGCAAGGTCTGTGGCCGCTGGCGAGCCTTCTCGGCGCCGGCGCGGACGCCGAGGAGGAGGTCGCAGGCTGGTGCCGGGAGTTGGAGGCGGCCTGGCGGCAGGTGAATCCCCCTGCAATCGGGAGGTTTGGGGAGATCGGCGACCGGTTGAGAGCCGGCGGTGCGTGGCGCTGGCCTCCCCCTTTGGGTGAACGGCGATCGTTCCTGCCCAACGCCTACTACGTGGCGATGACCAGCCGGGAGCAGCCGTGCGCTTGGCCGCGGCTTGCGGGGCTTTCGCGAGGGCTTTCAGAGCGCCTTTTCGCCTTGGCGGACGGCGAACGCACGCTCGCGGAGATGGCGTTGCGTTTGAGCGTTGAGTTTGGCCTCGAGTGGGAGTCCGCCGTCGAGCTGCTTTGGAGGCTGACCCGCGATGGCAAGCTCGTCCCGCTGCAAAGGCGGCTGAGGCCGCGCACCCTCCTGTATTTTTCTTACGGTTCGTGCATGTCGCGGCCGAGCTTTCGGGAGACGATTCCCAAATTTGAACTCATCGGCGAAGCGGTGCTCAAAGGTTACCGGCTCGGCTTTACGCACCGGTCGGCGGTCCGGGGAGGCGGCGTGGCCGATATCGTCCCTGAACAGGGCGGCGAAGTGAGGGGAATCCTCTATCGCATCTCCAGGGCCCACCTGCCTGAGCTCGACGAGCGGGAAGGCGTCTCACTCGGCCACTACCAGCGGGAATGGGTCAACGTCGAAGCGCTGGGGGTGCGCTTCGAACCCGTGCTGACGTACACGGTGGTCAACAAAGCGCCGAAGGATATTCGTCCTTCCGACGAGTATGCCGGGTTGATCTTGGACGGCGCTCGGGGGCTGCTCTCGCCGGAGTACGTCGCATGCCTTGAGGCGAGCTTAGAGCGACTAGGCGTGGAGCCGGAAATCCCTTTCTGACTCTTTTCGAGTCTCCTCTTGGCTCCGCTGGAATGCGGGGCCCATCAAGAAACGGACGGCTTGCGGGAGGATTTCAAATGTGACGGGCAAGCCGCCCAAGAGCTGCCCGTCCGCGTGGACCCGCACCGAAGGGTCGCCGTCGACGACGACCCGCTGCGCCCGGAAGTATTGACACTTGGGATGGGTCACGTGCGACCCGCGAAACACTTTGAGGAGGTTGACCAGGGTTTCGAAAGGTCCAAAGTCGCCTGCGACGCACAGGTCGAGGAGGCCGTCGTCCACCCGGGCGCGCGGGCAGATTTTCATGCCCCCGCCGTAGGTCGAGCCGTTTCCTACCGCGCCAAAGAGGACCGGCGCCTCGATCACTTGATCGTCCATGTGGATCGAAAGCTGGCGGGGGCGAAAAGTGACGAGCTGGTGAAAGACAGCCATCAAATAGGGTATGGGGCCCGTCGCTCCTTTGTTGGACCGGCTCGCCACTTCTTCGGCGACGGCGGCGTCAAAGCCAAACCCGGCGACGTTGATGTACGCCCTGCCGTTGACCAAGCCGACGTCAATGGGCTCCGCTTGGCCGCGCTGGCAGACCTCGAGCGCTTTTTCGGGATCTCTCGGAAGCGAGACGCTGCGGGCGAAGTCGTTGCCGGTCCCGGCGGGAATGACCCCAACGCAGGGCTTCGACGTGGCCCGGAGCACCCCGTTGAGCACCTCGTGGAGGGTGCCATCACCGCCCACCGCGACCACGGCTTCGCATCCCTCCTCCGCCAACTGGGCAGCGATCTCTTCCCCGTGGCCTGGACCACGGGTGAAATGCGCATGTTCGGCGACGTGGGGATGTCTTGCCGCGAGCTTGGCCCAGACCCTTTGGGCCCGGCCGGAACCAGCGATTGGATTGACGATGTAGGCAATCTGCATGCGCGGATCCCACCCGATCAAGAGTACACATAGAAAGGACGCTTCGAGGTCGGGGGCAGGGAATCCTATGCGAAGCAACGAATCGGGTGGTGTCAAACGTGCAAATGACCTCGGGTTGACGGCTTAAGACTCGAGGCCGTTGGGAGGCAGTCGCTTTGACGGGATTGATGGAAGGAAAGAAGGGTGTTATCCTGGGCGTCGCCAACAAGCGGAGCATCGCCTGGGGCATCACCCAAGTTGTGTGCCAAGCCGGAGCAAGGGTGGCTTTGACCTACCAGGGCGAGCGGTTCGAAGAAAGCGTACGCTCCCTCGCCGCCGAGTTGGACAACCCCCTGGTGCTCCCGTGCGATGTGTCCGATGACGGCCAGATCGACGAGCTCTTTCGCACGCTGGAAAAGGAGTTTGGCCGGCTCGACTTTTTGGTGCACAGCATCGCTTTTGCCCCCAAGGAAGCGCTGGAAGGGGAGTTTGTCAACACCGCGCGCGAGGCTTATCGCATTGCGCAGGACGTGAGTGTTTACTCATTGGTCGCCCTGGCCCGGGGAGCGCGTCCCCTGATGCAAGGCGGCGGCAGCATCGTGGCGATGACCTATTACGGCGCGGAAAAGGCCGTGCCGAATTACAACGTCATGGGCGTCGCCAAGTCGGCTTTGGAGTCCGCGGTGCGGTACTTGGCCAGCGACCTCGGCCCCGAGGGCATACGGGTCAACGCCATTTCCGCCGGGCCGATCAACACGGTCGCGGCGCGAGGAGTGTCGGGCTTTACCGGAATGCTCAAGCTCCACGCGGAGCGCGCCCCGCTCCGGCGCAACGTGACGCAGGAAGAGGTGGGTAAAGCGGCGCTCTTCCTGCTCTCGGATCTCGCCTCGGGGGTCACCGGCGAGGTGCTCCACGTCGACGCTGGCTACCACGCTGTGGGAATGTGACGGGAGGGACGCCATGGCGATTGATGTACAGATTTTCGAATCGGAACAAGAACTGGACCGTAAGGCCGCGGAGTGGCTCGCCGCCCGGGTGCGCCCCGGGGCGGTCTTGGGCTTAGCGACCGGGAATACTCCCATCGGCATGTATCGAGAGCTCGCGGCGATGCACCGGCGCGGCCAGATCAGCTTCGCCGGTGTGCGCGCCATCAACCTTGACGAGTACGTGGGCCTGAGCCGGGAGCACCCGGAGAGTTTTGCGGCCTTTATGGAGGAGCACCTCTTTCGTTGGGTCGACATTGCGCCAGAGGATCGGCACATACCCAACGGCGCAGCGCCCGATCCGGTCCAAGAGGCGGAGCGGTATGAAAAGCTTTATTGGGAGATCGGGCCCGTCGATGCGCAAGTGTTGGGGATCGGCTCCAACGGCCACATCGGTTTTAACGAGCCTGGGACCCCCTTTGATTCGGTGACCCATGTGGTCGAGCTTGCAGAAGCAACCCGCATCGCCAACGCGCCCGCGTTTGGCTCCCCCGAAGCCGTTCCCAGGTACGCGATCACTTTGGGCATTCGCAACATCATGGCCGCGCGCGAGATCATCCTGTTAGCGAAGGGCGCCTCCAAAGCCGAGGCGATCCGCCGCACGCTCAAGGAAACGCCCACTCCCGAGGTGCCCGCCTCGGTGTTGCAAACGCATCCCAATGTGATCGTCTTGCTCGACCGGGAGGCCGCCAAACTTCTCTGACGGCCCCTGGCAGATCCTACCGATCCGCAGGCGATTTGGCACGCCCTCGTTGTCAGAAACTCTTGACAGCGGGGGCGGCTTTTTTTATGCTTAGGATACCCCTGGGCGAACAAGTGTTTGGTTTTGGGCGAACCAAGACGCCATGACCCAAATCTCTGGAGGTGCGGCATGACGCAGCGGCCTGAGCGAGAGATTATCGAGATCGAGTGCAAGAGCGTGCTCAACCGGGTGGTCTCGCAGAAAATGCCCTTCAAGTGGTCGGTCAATCCCTACAGGGGATGCGAGCATAAGTGCGTCTACTGCTACGCGAGGCGGTACCACACCTTCTTTGACCTCAATCCTGGAGCGGACTTTGAAAACAAGATCTTTGTCAAGGTCAATGCGCCTCAGGTGCTCCGGCAGGAGCTTTCGAGAAAGAGCTGGCAGCGGGAGCACGTCGCGATCGGCACCGCGGTCGACCCGTACCAGCCCGTCGAAGGAAAATACCGGCTCACCCGAGCGATACTCAAGGCGCTCCTCGACTACTGGACACCTTGCTCTATCATCACCAAAAACACGATGCTCCTCCGCGATATCGATCTCCTGTCCGAGCTTGGCCGCGGGCCGGGCTGCAAGGTGTTTTTGAGCATCACCACGTTAGACAAGGCGCTGGCCCAGAGGCTGGAGCCCGATACGCCTCCTCCGGAAAAAAGGCTTGCGGCTCTATCCCGGCTCGTGGAGGCCGGGATCCACGCCGGCGTCATGGTGGCGCCGATCCTGCCGGGGCTTACCGACGGCCCCCAACTCGAGCGCCTGGTCGACGAAGCTTTCCGCCGTGGCGCCCGGTTTGTCCAGTGGGGCGTCTTGCGCCTCGACGAGGGCGTCAAAGAGGTATTTTACAGTTTTCTGGAGGACTTTGCGCCCCGGTTGCTTTCAATGTACGGGCGCATGTATCCGGGCGTCTACGCCCCCGAAGAGTACGCTCACCGCATCGACTCCCGCCTGTCGAAGTTGGAGCCTCCGCGAACGAGCGAACGCGGCGCAAGGGGTGAAGCCGCCCAGCGCAGGCCGGCGGCAACGGCGTTGCCCGCCTCCCCGGCGACCTCCAAGCCCCCGTTGCAACTTCATCTTCAACTGTGATGAGAAGGAAAAGCGAGTTCGACGCCCGTGATGCGCGCGGTTTCCTCATCGAGAGCGCACATGTCCTCTGGGCCCACGTCGTAAACGTCCTCTTTCCCAATCATGCGCACCGCGTGGGCCATCTCGTCGGCGGCGGACTTAAGAAAGCGGGCGACATTGCGGGCGCCCTGTTCGATGGAGAAGCGGCCTTTCCTTTTCCCTTGAAAGAGCAAGACTTCGGTAGGAGGCTCCCAGGGCGTCGCTCGCTGCTGTTGGCCAGCCATCGCCGCAAAGATGATGGCGCTCCCCACGTAAACCGCGTCGGCTCCTAGCGCGATGCATTTCAGGAAATCGCCGGGTGTAAACAGCCCCCCAGAGACGATAAGAAATATCTCCCGGCCCGGATCGATGCGATCCAAGTGGCGGCGGGCGCGAACCAGGGCATAGAGCGTGGGGATGCCGAAGTCATCCTCGGTGATGGTGGGAGATTGGGCGGTGCCCGCCTGGGCGCCGTCGATGACCACGCCGTCCACACCTGCTTCGACGCAAAGATCGAGATCGTGCTCGAGCCAATGGGAGGCCGCGAGTTTCACCGCCACGGGGACGCCGCCCGAAAGCTTCCGGGCGCGCTCCACCAACGTAGAAAGGGGCTCTCCCCGCTCCAGCTCAGGAAAGGTGGAGCGAATGTAGGCTTTTTGATCGCGCCGAAGACCCATGGCGCGTTTGAGGCGGGGACTCGTTTTTTCGGGTGGGAGAACGCCTCCCCCGCTCGCGCTCGCACCTTGCCCCAGGTGGATTTCCACCATGTCCGCGCGCTGGAGCCATCGCTCGTCCATCCAGTTACCCCGGTGGTACTGGACGACGAGCTTGCGTGCTTCCTCCCTTTCTTCCTCGAGGACAGGACCTTCGCCGGTGTTGGTCGCTGTGCCGGCTAGGGACGCCCCCCGGGCAATCGCGATCTTCGCCGCTTTGCTCAATCCCACGCCGTATCCCATACCGCTGACCAGGATCGGGATGTCGACTTCGAGCGGCCTTTTTGCCCGGACGCCCAGGACGGCGTTCATGGCCACCGGGCGATCGAAGGGCGTCGGCAGCCGGTAGAGCTGGGCCGGGTTAAACATCAACGAGCCTAGGTGAGGAAAGGATTTCGGGCTTCCTAATGGGCGGAGAAGCAGCCGAGGGTCTTGGGCCCGCAGATCGGTCTCGACAATCGTCTGCAGTCCGGCTCGCCGCGCCGACGAATAGAGTTCAAACAGGTTTTCCCGGTAAGGATCCCGCGTGATGATCGAGACCGCCCGGTCGGCGATGTGGGCGATCAAGTACCGGCCGGCGGCGACGAGGCCGGCGCCCCCGAGGATCGCCCCTGTCCCCAAAAGCAGCAGGTTGCGGCGGCTGGTGGTCATGGCCTTGGACACTCCTCAAACAACCCGCGACGGGCTTTGTGACTAGGCTTTCCGGCTGCGGTGTCGATTACGCGAGCTAGGGCGCTGCTCTCCATCGTGCCGACCTGCGAAAAAGATCACGATTTAGGAGTGGATGCGGCCCCAGGTTGTGGTAATATGGCTGACGGGGCGAATCAGCTGGGGTTGATCGTCCACATGGGGTCGGGGAAGGCGCGATGTCCAGCCGGGATGATTCGCCTCGCTTCGCGGCTGGTAGCGGTGAGGAGGAGTGCAATGAGGCGCAGGCGAGTTGGGGATCTGGATCATGCGGCCGGGCGGATCGGAATGACCTCGATCTTACGGCAACCGCGGGGCCTTGCCGTCGTGATCCTCGCTGCGATCTGGACTTGGTTGGCAGTGGTTCGCGGCACTGCAACAGCATCGGTCGTCCACGTGGTTCGGCCCGGAGAGACGCTGTATCATATCGCACGAGACTACGGGACCACCGTCGAGTTGTTGGTCGCTCTCAACCAGATTGACGATCCCAACCGGTTGCGTGTCGGTCAACGCCTCCTGGTTTCAACGACGCCCACGATCCATCTCGTCCAGCGGGGCGATACATTATGGGACATCGCCCGTACCTACGGCGTGACGGTCGAGCAGTTGATCGCGTGGAATGGTGTGGCGGATCCCAGTCGGCTGCGACCGGGCCAGGAGTTGATCGTCTCCGCGGGCTCGATCGAGCACCGGGTCCGGGCCGGAGAAAACGTCACGATCATTGCCCAAAAGTATGGCGTGACGGTGCAAAGCCTCGTGGCGGTCAACAATCTGGTCCACCCCGACCGCATTTTCGTTGGGCAAACCCTCATCATCCCGCCCACAGGCGGCGGCGCGGTCGAGGCGCTGGCGCCCAGGGGCGCTCAAGGCCTGAGGCGCCGCTTTGATCTTTGGCCGGTCCAGGGCACGGTGTCGTCCGAATTTGGGCTTCGCAGCGGCAGGATGCACGAGGGAATCGATATCGCCGCTCCCCACGGCACGCCGGTGCGAGCCGTGGCCGCCGGAACGGTCAGCTACGCCGACTGGGCGGGCAGTTACGGCCTTTTGGTCAAGATCGACCATGGGGGCGGCATCGAGACCCGTTACGCGCACAACTCGCGGCTTGCGGTGAAGCCCGGCGACAAGGTAAAGGCTGGCCAGATCATCGCGCAGGTGGGTTCGACAGGGCGCTCGACGGGTCCACACCTCCACTTTGAAGTGCGTGTCAACGGGGAGGCTGTCGATCCTCGCCAGTGGCTTCGCTAGACGCGGATGGCACCCGAAAACATGGGCCGTCTCACGCGTCTTGGTACCATTGGGAGACGTCTCCCGGGAGCACATCCTGGAGGCGTCTTCTTTCAGTTTCGTCCAAGCACTCTTTTAAGGCGGCAAAGACGGCTTGCAGCCGCCGGGTCGCCTCGTCGCCGGTATGCACTGACAGGACGTCCAAACCGCCCAGCGTTTGATCGTAAAGGCCTTCGGTGGCGAGGCCATTGACGAGGGGGCCGACAAACACCTGCTCGTCGATGAACGGATCGGCAAACTCCACGTCCGAGCGGAGGAAGGCTGCGATGGGTTTGGGAAGCTTTTTCGCCAGTCGCTCCCGGTCTTTTTGATCCATCACCTGCGAGAGGCTGTACATCACATGGCGGACCAGGGCCTCGGCCTCTTCCTCGCTCAACGCGGTAGCCCTTTCTTGGACGCGCTGGATGAAATTCACACCAGTCCCTCCACACACGAGACGTTGTGATCTGACGGGTCTAGGTATACTCCAGTTTGAGCCTCTCAAAGACGGCTTCGTCGACCTTGGCAAAGGGTTGGTGCACTACCGGTCCCTCTTTGAGGGCCGGGACGAACTCCTCGTACGACGGAATCCCTTCCCGCTGGTAGATGATACCGACCGGTATGCGGTCTCCCCATTGTTGCGCCATGCGCCACGCGGCGTCAAAGTCGGCTGGGTCGTAACCAGTCTCTTCGTCAACGCGATAAATGCGCTCCGCGTACCATTCGTAGGTGTTGACCTTGTTGAAGGTGACACAGGGCTGCAGCACGTCGATGAGAGCATACCCCTTGTGGCGAATGCCTGCTGCGATGAGGCTGGCGAGGTGCTTGGGTTCGCCGGCAAACCCCCGGGCGACGAAGGTCGCACCACACGCCAGGGCCAGCAGCAGGGGATTGACCGGGAGCTCGGCGGCTCCGTCGGGAGAGGTGCTCGTCTTGAAGCCCCGGTCCGACGTCGGCGAGTACTGCCCTTTGGTGAGCGCGTAGATCTGGTTGTTCTCCACGATGTGGGTGATGTCGGGATTGCGCCGGGCCGTGTGCATAAAGTGGTTGCCTCCGATGCCGTAACCGTCCCCGTCGCCGTTGACGACGATCACGTGCAAAGAGGGGTTGGCGAGCTTCACCCCCGTCGCGACGGCCAGCGGCCTGCCGTGGAGAGTCATAAAACCGTTGATCCGCATGTAGTCGACGATTTTGGAGCCGCAGCCGATCCCCGAGATCACTGCGGCCTCGTGGGGCCAGATCTCCAGTTGGACCAGCGCCTGTTTTAGGGCGGTCAGGACGCCGAAATCGCCGCAACCCGGGCACCACGTGGGCTTGACGTGGTTGGCGAAGCTCCGGACCGTAAGGCCCTGTGTGTCTTTCCGGCCGTTTCGGCTTGCGCTCGTCGTTCCGTCAGCTCCTGGCATGCTGCGCCACCTCCTCGAGACATGCCGTCGCGATCTGTTGGGGAGAGAAAGGCCGCCCGTCAAACTTCCGGATGATCCTCGAGACCGAAAACCCGGTGCACATGCGCAGCAGGCGGGCGAACTGGCCCGTGTAATTTTGCTCCACGGCGACCGCTCTTTTCACGGCTTGCAGGGCCTTTTCAGCCTCTTGGACTGGAAAGGGCCAGATGTCGCTGAAGTGCAGGACGTTGGCCCGCACCCCCTGGGCTTCCAAGAGGGGCAGGCTTTCCACCGCAGGGCCGGCCAGCGATCCCCAGCAGATCAGGGTGAGCTCCGCGTCTTTAGGCCCGTACCTCTTGGGCCCGCGCATCTCTTTTCGCGCCTCTTCGAGCTTTCTCATCCGTTTGTCCATCTGGGCCACGCGGTTGTCGATGGCCTCGGTGATATGGCCCTCTTCATCGTGCTCGTCGGTGACCACCGTGTAGACCGCTTTGGGGTGGCCGGGCAGCGCGCGGGGCGAGATGCCGGTGGGCGTAAGTTTAAACCGCCGGTACTCGCCGTTGTCGAAGGCGTCGAGCTCTTGGCCGGTGAGGAGCTGGCCGCGGTCGCGCCGGACAGATTGAAACGAGAGGGCTTCCCACGCAATGGTAGATAGTGAAGCAGCGAGAAACTGGTCGGCTAGGACGATCACCGGGCACTGGTACTTTTCCGCGAGGTTAAACGCGCGCCAACCAGCTTCGAAATATTCCTCGTGGGTGCCCGGCGCCAGGACGATCCTGGGGAACTCGCCTTGCGAGGCGTGAAGGGCAAAGAGGAGGTCGCCCTGTTCGGTCCGGGTCGGAAGCCCCGTAGAAGGACCGCCCCGCTGCACTTCAGCGATCACCACCGGGACTTCCACCATGCCAGCCATTCCCAGCGCCTCCACCATGAGCGAGAAGCCTCCGCCTGATGTGGGCACCAAGGCCCGGGCGCCGGCGTAGCCAGCGCCGATCGCCATGCAGATGGCCGCGATTTCATCTTCGGCGTGCTTGGTGACGATGCCGAGCTGTTTTTCCCGCTTCACCAGCCACTCGAAAATGGTGGTGGCGGGTGTCATCGGGTAGGCGGAGACAAACCGGCACCCGCCCAGAGCAGCGCCCAGGGCAAAGGCCTCGTTGCCGCTGATGAGCATCGGTCCAGGAGTTCGGGATCGCCTCTCGCTCCGGGGCGGCACCCGGCCGTTCAGCGAGTGCTGGAACGTCCCTTGGTAACGTTTGAGCGCGAGGTTGTACGCTTCCTCGGCTACCGCCAGGTTGGACTCCACCACTTTATCGCCTTTTGCCGAAAACCTTTCCGCGATGACGCTTTTCAGCGCATCCAGCGACAGGCCCAAGAGCCCGGCGCCGGCGCCGACGGCGGCGGTGTTGGTCATCACCCGGTTGCCATGGCGCGTGGCGATCTCGGTAAACGGCATGGGAAAGAAATGCGCGCCATGAGCCCTTGCGGCCTCTTCATCGGGGCGCAAACTGTCGTCGTGCAAAATGCCTGCGCCGGGAGCGAGGTTTGCAAGGTGAATGTCGATGCTCTCCTTGGTGAGCGCCAGGAGGAGGTGGACGGGATCGCTGTGGGAGCGGATCTCTCGTGAAGCGACGCGGATCTGGTAAAAGTTGTGCCCACCCCGGATGCGGGAACGGTAGTCTTGAATGCTAAAGACGTTCCAGCCTGAACGGAGCGACGCCAAGCTGAAGGTGGAGCCGCTGGACTCGACACCTTGGCCCGCGTCGCCGCCGATGGTGATGCTCAAGTCGGTCAACGCCATCGCCTCCGCGGATTGTCATGCCCGGCGCGAGCCTCTTCTATGAGGTGAAAGGGAGTGGAAAAGGAGGGTGGCGCCCTTTTCGGGGCTAGACGAGGGAAACTCGCGGAGGGTACAGAATATTAGTTCTCGGTTTGTTGCGGATCGGGTGCCAGGCGTTGGGAGTTTCCCGGGAGGAGGTTTGCGATGAAACCTTTTGAGTACGTCGCGGCGCGGACCATCGATGAGGCCGTCGAGGCTTTGGCCAGCAGCAAAGGGCCGGCGAAGCCTTTGGCAGGCGGCACCGATCTCGTCGTCCAACTCAACGAGGGGCGCATCACCCTCGACCGGGTGGTCGATATCGGCAGGATTCCCGAATTGAAAAGAGTCGACGTGGATGCGCAAGGGCAGCTGAGGCTGGGAGCTGCCGCTCCGTGCGTCGATGTGTACTCGCACCTCAACGTCCAACGACTTTTTCCCATGCTGGTCGATTCGGCGTCGATCATCGGCTCCGTGCAGGTACAGAGCCGGGCCAGCATCGGCGGCAACTTGTGCAACGCGTCGCCCTCGGGCGATTCGATCCCGACGTTGATTTGCCTTGGTGCCCAGGCCGTCATCCAGGGTCCGAGCGGCCGGCGCGTGGTGCCGGTCGAGGAGTTTTGCACCGGGCCAGGGCAAACCGTTTTGCAGCCCGCCGAGCTAGTCGTCGAGATCGTCGTCCCCGCCCCCGGCGAGAATGAGGGGGGCAAGTACCTGCGCTTCATTCCCCGCAATGAAATGGACATCGCGGTGGTCGGCGTCGGGTCGTGGATACGTTGGGAGCCGCAAAGCGGTCGCATCACCGACGCCCGCATCGCGCTGGGAGCCGTCGCGCCTACACCGGTACGGGCCCCTGAAGCGGAGGCGGCGCTCATTGGGAAAGAGGTCTCATGGGACGTGATCGACGAGGCGAGCCGCTTGGCAGTCAACGCGGCCCGGCCCATCTCGGACGTTCGCGGCAGCGCGGAGTATCGTAGGCATTTAGTGTCAGTGCTCGTGCGCCGCACTCTGCTGGCCGCGTTAGAGCGGGCAGGGGTTGACGTGAAAGACTTGGGAGGAGAGGCCTATGCTGGGTAAAGTGGTCGTCCGGGCCGTGCTCAATGGGCAAGAGTGCGAGTTTCTGGCGGATCCCCGCCAGACGCTGCTTGAGGTGTTGCGGGAGGAGCTGCACCTCACGGGCACCAAAGAAGGCTGTGGAAACGGTAACTGCGGTGCGTGCACCGTGATCGTCAACGGCAGGCCGGTAAACTCCTGTCTCATGCTGGCGGTGCAAGCCCAGGATGCGGTCATCGAAACCGTCGAAGGCTTGGCTCGCGGCTCCAAACTGCATCCGTTGCAGCAAGTCTTCCTCGAAGAAGCCGCGCTGCAGTGCGGCATCTGCACCCCTGGCTTTCTCATGGCAGCCAAAGCTCTCCTCGACGTCAATCCGGATCCCACCGAAGCTGAGGTCCGCCACTACCTGGCTGGCAACCTCTGCCGCTGCACCGGTTACGACAAGATCGTGCGAGCCGTCCTCAAAGCGGCCCAAGTCCTGCGGGAAGAGAGTGAAAAAGCCGCGGAGGTGAGCGCGTAGATGGCCACCGCCACCCAGTACCGGGTGATCGGCACCCGGCCGATCCGCCCCGACGGATACGGGAAAGTGACGGGCAAAGACCAATACGGCGCCGACGTTATCCTGCCCGGAATGCTCTATTGCAAGGTGCTGCGCAGTCCCCATCCTCACGCGATCATCAAAGCGATCGATGTGAGCAAGGCTTTGGCGCTCCCGGGCGTGATGGCCGTCGTGACGGGCGATGATCTGCCGCGCATCGAGTCCTCGGAAAAGGTCTCTTCGGGAGAGGAGACCATCGAAGCCCGCTTTATGACGGCCCTGTGCCTTGCCCAGGACAAGGTGTACTTCAAGGGGCAACCCGTGGCGGCCGTCGCCGCGACGAGCCTTGCGACGGCGCAAGAGGCCCTCTCGCTCATCGAGGTAGAGTATGAACCCTTGCCTGTGGTCGATGACGTCTTGGAGGCGATGAAAGAAGACGCCCCGTTGCTCCACGGCGACCTCTATACCGAGTCCCTGGCGGGGAAGGGTTCGAAGCCGAGCAACATCGCCGGCCGGGTCGAACATGCGCGAGGCGACGTCGACAAGGGGATGGCCGAGGCCGATGTCGTGATTGAGCGGGAGTTCCGGACCCAGATGGTCCACCAAGGGTACATCGAACCCACCAACTCGACGGCCTACGTCGCTCCCGACGGCCGGATCACCATTTGGACCAGCACTCAAGGGGCATGGGACATCCGCAACCAGGTGGCGACCATTCTACAGATCCCTGAGGGCATGATCCGCGTGATCCCGATGGAGATCGGGGGCGGGTTTGGAGGAAAGTTCACCGCTTACCTCGATCCCGTGGTCGTCCTCCTGTCGCAAAAGACCGGCCGCCCCGTCAAGGCGGTGATGACCCGCGCCGAAGTGTTTCAGGCGACGGGCCCCAGCTCCGGCACTTATATCCGCCTCAAGATCGGAGCAAAGCGCGACGGCACCCTCGTCGCGGCCGACGCGTTTATGGTGTATGATGCAGGGGCGTTTCCGGGCTCGCCGGTGGGTGGCGCGTCGGTGACGGGACTATCGCCCTACAACATTCCCAACTTTAAGATCCTGGGGTTTGACGTCGTCACCAACCGCCCGCGCGTCAAGGCGTACCGCGCCCCCGGCGCGACGGCGATCGCCTTTGCCGTGGAGACGGTGCTCGACGAGATCGCCGAAAGGCTGGGCATCGACCCCGTCGATCTCAGGCTGAAAAACGCCGTGGGTCCGGGCGACCGGATGACCAACGGCGTGCCGTACCCGTCCATTGGCTTCCGGGAGCTCTTGACGGCAGTCAAGGAGCACCCGCACTACAACGCTCCTCTCGAGGGCAAATGGGTGGGCCGCGGATTTGCCGCCGGTTTTTGGATGAACGGCTCGGGCGTCTCGACGGTGCACCTTACCTTTAACACGGACGGCACCGTCAACCTGATCGAGGGGTCCACCGACATCGGCGGCACCCGCGCCACCATGGCCCAGATTGTCGCGGAAGAGCTGTGGTTGGAGATGGAAGAAGTAAAGCCTATGGTGGGCGATACCCAGATCGTCGGGTTCAACGACGGCACCGGCGGGAGCCGCACCACCTATTCGACGGGGGTAGCTGTTTGGAAAGCGTGCCAAAACGCCATCGCTGAATTTAAGGTCCGGGCGGCGAGAATGCTGGAAGTCGACGCCGAGGAGATCGTGTTTGAGGCGGGCGACTTCAAGGTGAAGGGCCATCCTGATCGCTCGGTCAACATCCGGGAGGTCATCCGCAACCTTCGCCACACTGGTGGACACTTTGAGGCTGTGGGCGTTTCGGGTGGCCTCAAGATGGCGCCTGCCTTTGGCGCGAGCCTGGTCGATCTGGCCGTCGACCCCGAAACCGGCAAGGTAGAAATCCTCCGCTGGACCCAGTTTCAAGACGTGGGTAAAGCGATTCATCCTTCCTACGTCGAAGGGCAGCTTCAGGGCGGAGCGGCCCAAGGTATTGGGTGGGCACTCTACGAAGAGTACATCTTTAGAGACGGCCACATGCTCAACCCGACCTTCCTCGACTACCGGCTGCCCACCGCGCTGGACCTGCCGATGATCGACACCTGTATCATCGAGGTGCCGGCCTCCGACGGTCCCTACGGTGTGCGCGGCGTGGGTGAGGTCTCGATCGTGCCTCCTCCGGCAGCGATCGCCAATGCGATCTACCGAGCGACTGGCGTGCGCATGAACGAGCTGCCGATGACCAGTGAGCGGGTTTGGAGGGCGATGAGCCAACGGCAAAGCCGCGTGGAGCAGGAGGCTTCGTGAGCGGAGGTGCGGTGTTGGTCAAGGTCGTAATTCCGAGCGTGATGCGAGAGCTGACCCAAGGAGCCGAACTCGTGGAGGTCGAGGCGTCGACCCTCAAAGAGGTGATCGCCCGCCTCGATGAGAAGTTTCCTGGGATGAGAGCCCTCCTCGTCGACGAGGAGGGCGCCCCACATCCCCACGTCGCCTTTTTTGTTGACGGCGTGGATGTGGCCCGGGGTGATGGGCTCCTCACAGCGGTGCAGGCGGGATCCGAAATCGTCATCGTGCCTGCGATCAGCGGGGGCTCCGCAGGCCTGGAGGACGAATTTGGCGACATCGTGCGGAAAGCCAGGGAGGGGAAGGGCCTTGCGTTGGACGCGGTCAGCCGGTTGACCGGGCTCTCCCCTTCCGTGTTGGCCCAGTTTGAGTCCTATCAACGGGCTCCAGAGCGCGACGAGTCCGATCGGCTGGCGGAGACCCTAGGCCTAGAGAAAGAAGCACTCTGGCGCATCGCGACCGGCGAGTACCTTCCCGAGGTAAAAGGGGAGTTGCCGGGCCTGGTCGTCGAAAGCTTCACGTTTCAGCCGATGGGGTCCCACGGGTATCTCCTGTGCCGGCGCGACCACGAAGACACCTTTCTGGTCGATCCGGGCGGCTCTCCCGAGGAAATCCACGGCGCCCTTGAGCGCTTGGGGCGGCGGTTGACCGCCGTCCTGATCACTCATGGCCACTCCGACCATATCGCTGGGCTGGATGGAGTGCTCGCTCGTTGGAACGTGCCCGTGTATGCCCATCCCAACGAGTGTCCCCACCCCAGAGTGGTGCCCGTGACCGATAGTCAAGAGCTCGTCGCCGGGGCGACCCGGATCCGGGTGATCCACACCCCGGGTCATACCCCCAACGGCCTCACCTTTGTGGTGGAGGGGGCAGCGGCGGTGGGAGACACCCTCTTTGCAGGCTCGCTGGGACGAGCGCACCAGGGCCCCAAATATTACGACCGGCTCTTGAGATCCGCCCGCGCCATCTTGTCGCTGCCCGACGAGACCTGGCTTTTACCGGGGCATGGCCCCTTGACCACCGTGGGCCAGGAAAAGCGGTCCAATCCCTTTTTGGCCTAAAGTTATCATTTGACCGCCCGGTTTTAGGAGCGAGGATCCTTGTCTTTTCACGAGCAGCATCCGTATACCCGTTACGACCGGCTCATCGAAGCGTACGAGCGCCTAGGCTTGCGCAAGGTTGAACTGGCAACCACCCACCTCGACACCCCGATCGTCGCGTTTTCGAAAGACGAGACTGAGTTTCCCGAGCGCCCTCCGGTGTTGATCGCCGCAGGGGCTCACGCCGAGGAGGCCGCCGGGGTCATCGCCGCATGGCGCATCGCGGAGCGCCCGGGCTTTCCTGGAAGGATGCTCTTTGTACCCTGCCGGGATCCCCTGGGCTGGGACGGAATTGAGCGCACCCTCGGCAGGATCATCGGCGAGCCGGAGCTCAAGATCGCAGGCCATGAGCACGCCGTCGGGCTGTTCCGGGAGCATGGGGACGTGGTTTGGGATCGAAATGGGATGGCGATCGCCATCGTCGGTCCCTTGGCTTTCTTGAGCTTTGCTCCCGACCACCCGGGCAATCGGGATACGGGCGAGTATATCCAGGCGTACATCCCTGAGCAGCCTGAGCTCGTGGACGTGTTAAAAGGACGGACGCTGCTGGTGCCCGGATCACCCGCCCACGCCGAAGGCCGGAGCGTGTACGGCTGGGGAGGCGGCCCCAGCGTGTATGTGGACGAGACTGGTCGCGTGGGCAACTTCAACCGGTTTTTCGCGGCGGAAAAGCCTCCGGTCGAGGTGGCGGCGCTCCGATCGTTCGCGCTCGAGCAGAGGCCCGACTGGATCTTTGATCTCCACGAAAATTTCGGCGACCGTTTTGGTATGTACACCAACTCCGCCTTCCTCTCCCGCGGGGACGACGTCTACCGTGCGATGATCGACACGGTGATCGCCAAGGGTTTTCCCATCATGCCGCTAGCGGAACTGATGCCTTATCTCAACCTGCCGGAGCAAGCCATCATCGAACTCTATCCCGGCGTCTACAGTGCCAATCCCAAGCGGCGGCTTCCTCCCGACGCCTTTGGTGTCTATGCGAGCAGCATTGGCGCCGTCTGTTTTACCACGGAGATGGGCATGGAACGGCCCCTGGCTTACCGGGTGGACGCGACCGAAATCGCGGTGCGGGCAGGGCTGAAACGGATCGAAGAGCGTTGGAGAGCGGGCGAGCGATGATGCATGGCTCCCTCGCGCGGCAGCCTGCGGTAGAAGCTTTTCCGGCCGAGGAGCTCCTCAGGTGGTACGACCGGGAAAAACGCGATCTTCCTTGGCGCCACACGCGGGACCCGTACCGGATCTTGGTCTCCGAAGTGATGCTGCAGCAGACGCAAGTCAAGACGGTGCTCGAATACTACGAGCCTTTTCTCGAGCGCTTTCCCACTCTCGAAGCCCTCGCGGCCGCAGACCAGGAGGAGGTGCTGGCTGCGTGGAAAGGATTGGGCTATTACCAACGAGCCCGCCGCCTCCACGCCCTGGCCCAAGCTGTCGTCTCCGATCTTGGGGGCGTCCTTCCCCGGAGCTTTTCAGAGCTGCGGCGTTTAAAGGGGATCGGGGACTACACGGCGGCCGCAGTAGCCAGTATCGCCTTTGGCGAGGCAAAGGGCGTGGTCGACGGCAACGTCCTGCGGGTGATGGCCCGGTTTCTAGGCATCAAGGAGCCCATTGACGACGCCCGGGTCAAGCGAGAGATCCAAGCAGCCGTCGATCGCGCGATCTCGCGCCAGCGGCCCGGCGACTTCAACCAGGCCCTGATGGAGCTAGGCGCTACGGTTTGTACGCCTCAGCGTCCCGGATGCGGCGCGTGTCCCTTGCAAGCGGCTTGCTGGGCCCATGCCCACGGGCACTCCACCCGCTTGCCGGTGCGAAAACCGAGAGGAAAGGTGGAGCGCTCCCGCCGGGCTGTCGGGGTCGTGGAGCGGGATGGCAAAATTCTCTTGTTGAAAAGGCCGCCCGAGGGCCTTCTTGCCGGGATGTGGGAGTTTCTCAACCTCGAGACCGATCCGGACGTAGCGGGGGAAGCGTTGCTGGCGAAAGCCCAAGAGCTTTCCGGAACGGACGAGCTCACCCTGGTCTATGCTGGGCGGGTCATCCACCGCTTTAGCCATATCGAGTGGGAGATCGACGCGTATTACCTTGGCGCCTGGTCTGGAGGCGTCGAAGAGCGCGCACCGGAGCAGCCGGCATCGGAGTGGGTCTCGCGCGACGAACTAGCCGAGCGCCCGCTGCCCCGGGTCATGCAAAAGGTGTGGGAGCAAGTGGAAAGGCGCCTCCAAGAGATTACGCCTTAGCGGCCATCAGGTCCACTTGATCGGGATCGAGCGCCTCGAGAAACTCGATCACCTCGCGGGTGAGGTGCGTAGGCGTCGACGAGCCTGACGTCACCGCGACCCGGCGGGCTCCCTTCAGCCAGCGAAGGTCGATCTCGTTCACGCTGTCGATGAGGTATGCCGGGCGGCCCGCCCGCTCTCGCACGACCTGGACCAAGCGATTGGAGTTGTTGCTGCGCACGTCGCCTACCACCAGCACCAAGTCCGCGTCTTTCGCTTGGGTGACCGCGGCCTCTTGGCGGGCCTGCGTGGCAAAGCAGATCTCATTGTAGACCAGGACGTTGGGATAGCGGGAGCGGATGTATTCAATCAGCTCCTCGGTGTCCCACTGGCTGAGCGTGGTCTGGGTCGTCACCGCGACCGGCCCATCGCCAAGCTGCAGGCGATCGACGTCTTCCTCGTTTTCGACGAGGTGCACGCGACCGGGCGCCTCTCCCATCGCCCCTTCGGGCTCGGGGTGACCCCGTTTTCCAATGTAGATGATCTGGTATCCTTTCCCGGCCAGATCGCGGATGAGCTCGTGGGTGCGAGTCACGTCAGGGCACGTGGCGTCGATGCAGACGAGGCCCTTCTCCTTCGCCTTGGCCTTGACGGCGGGCGAGACGCCGTGGGCGGTAAAGATGACGGTCCCTTCGGTAATTTGATCCAGCAGGCTCAACCGGTCGGGACCGTCGAGCGAGATGATGCCGTACTCCTTTTCCAGGCTCTCTACGACGTGGCGGTTGTGAACGATCAATCCCAGGATATGGATAGGCCGGGGGTAAGCCGGCTCTTGAGCGACCTGTTTTGCCATCTGAATTGCATCGACCACACCGTAGCAGTAGCCCCGGGGCGTGATTTTGATCACTTCCATCGTTGACACTCCCCTCGGGCAATCTTGTCGATGGTCATACGCTAACCATTATTGGCGAACGGGGGGGTCAATCCTCCCCCGGCCCTCCGGCCGCCGCCTCGTCGATTTTGACAAACCAACCTGCCTCGGTTATCATCGGTGTATCGATGTATGCAAATATCGACAAGGATTGATCTACGTGACGGACGTGGTGAAACTCTTCAAAGCCCTGGGGGATGAAAACCGCCTGAGGATCCTTGCGGCGCTGGCGAAGGAGACGTACTGCGTCTGCGATCTCGCAAGGTTCCTCAACATCCCGCAACCCACGTTATCGCATCATCTTAAAGTCTTGCGCGATATCGGCCTGGTCAAAGGGGAAAAGGACGGTCAGTGGATTTATTGTAGCCTCAACAGCGAGCTCTTAGCCGAGTATGGCCTCGATGTCGACCGCCTCTTGGCGGCGCTGGAGCGGGAGGCCGCCCCGCGCGTATGAGACCGCTGTGGCGAGTTTTACGCTACTTTAAGCCCTATCGCGCCCGGGCGGCGCTGACGCTCGCCTTTGCCGTCTTGTCCACGCTGACCGCCATGGCACCCCCGTACTTTGTCAAAGTGCTCATCGATGCCGCCGTCAGTTCGGGCAGCATCCGGCTCCTGGGCTTGTACGTCGCAGCCATCGGCTTGGCTTACCTCTTGCGGGACCTTTTCAACATGCTCCGGATCCGTTTCAACAATACGCTGGAGCAGCAGGTCATCCTCGACATGCGAAACGAGGTATTCGCCAAGATGCAGCAGCTCTCCCTCGGGTTTTACGCGAATCGCGCCACGGGAGAGCTGATGTCGCGGGTGGTCGACGACGTCAACCACGTGGAACGGGTCCTCCTCGACGGGACGGAGCAGCTCATCGTGGCCCTGCTCACCTTGTTTGGCGTCGCGGGCATCCTCTTTTCCCTCAACCCGTTCCTCGCTACCTTGGCCCTGGTTCCCATTCCCCTGTTGATCGCTGGGGCGCTGTGGTACACCCGCAGGATGCGACGGCTCTACAGGCTTTCCCGGGAAAAGGCGGCCGAGATGAACGCGGCGTTGCACGATTCTCTTTCCGGATTGATGCAGGTAAAAATCTTTGGCCGGGAAAAGCAACAAGAGAGGCTCTTTTACGAAAAGGCCGATGAATATCGCAAGAGCCAATTGAAGGTGATGTTTACCTGGGCCTACTTCTCTCCGGGGATGAACTTCCTCGGCTCTTTGGGAGGCCTCTTGGTTCTCTTTGCGGGGGGCGCCGCTGTCATCGGCGGCCGGGCGAGCTTGGGCGATATCTTTGCGTTTTTGCTCTACCTCAATCTTTTTTATGAGCCCGTCAACCGCTTGCATGCGCTCAACAACCTATGGCAGGACGCGTTAGCCTCGAGCGAGCGGGTGTTTGAGATCATGGACACGCCGCCGGAGATCAAGGATCCTCCCCGTCCAAAGCGCCTGCCGCGTCCCGTGAGGGGCGAAGTGGTTTTTGACAACGTTTCGTTTGCTTACACCGAAGGGTGGGACGTCCTACGCGAGATCAACCTCCGGGTCAAACCAGGCGAGGCCATCGCTTTGGTGGGACCGACGGGCGCTGGAAAGACGACCCTGGTCTCTCTCATTCCCCGATTTTATGACGTGACGGGCGGGAGGGTGATGATCGACGGGATCGATGTGAGGGAGCTTTCCCTGGCCGAACTGCGGGCGCAGATCGCCGTCGTTTCGCAAGAACCCTTTTTGTTTAACGGGACGATCCGTGACAACCTGCTCTTTGGCAGGCCCGACGCGACGGAGGAGGAGTTGTGGGAGGCCGTTCGCCTGGCCAACGCCGAGGAGTTTATCCGCAAGGCCCCGGCCGGTCTTGACACCGTGGTGGGTGAGCGGGGCGTCAAGCTCTCCGTCGGGCAAAAGCAGCGCATCTCCATCGCCCGGGCCCTCCTAAAGCAGGCAAGGATCTTGATTCTCGATGAAGCGACTTCCTCGGTCGATACGGTGACCGAGATGCAGATCCAAGAGGCTTTGGAGAGGTTGATGAAGGATAAGACGACGTTTGTCATCGCGCACCGGTTGAGCACCATCCGGTCGGTCGACCGGATCGTGTGCCTCGATGGCGGCCGTATCGTCGAGCTAGGCACCCACCGCGAGCTCATGGCTCAGGACGGGCTTTACGCCCGCCTCGTCGAGCACCAGGCTCGGGGAATCTTGGTCGATGCGGCTGCCGCGGCACAGAGAGCGTAGCGTCAAGATGGAGAGGTTGAGACAGATCACTTTGGGGGCGAGTGCGTGGCTAACTGTCAATCGCAAAGCGTCAAATTGACTGAGAAAGATCGCGCGTTGCTCATCAATAAAGATTTGGAAGGGACAGAGCTGCACCGGGGGATGATGTTGGAGGGGGAGCAAAACACCCCGTTTCGCATCTCTCCCGATCCCTTTTTTATTGATCGCGAGCTCTACGAAGAAATCGAGGCGCTTGGCCCTCATCTCGTCGCCTTTTACCAAGCGGCCAACCGGCTCTACCTGCAGAGCGTGAGGGGAAGCCAGCCCGATTGGGTGAGGGATTATCTCGAGCGGGGCAAGAGCGAGACCGTGCTGGACTATCAAAGAATGCGCCGCTTCCGCACCGATCTTCCGGTGATCATCCGGCCGGATGTGATTCCTACCGACGACGGCATCATCGTCTCGGAGCTCGACTCGGTGCCTGGCGGCTTTGGCCTCTTGGCGGCGCTGTCCCAGGCCTATGCTCGGTTGGGATTTGATCTGGTGGGAGGCGCGAACGGAATCGTCGAAGGCTTTTGGCAGGCGGTCTCCGCGCTGGCCCGGGGCGACGACGACCCCTTCTTGGCGATCGTCGTAAGCGACGAATCCGATGCGTACCGGGGAGAGATGCAATGGCTGAGCGATCGCCTGCGGGCGCTGGGGCGCCGCGCAGTGACGGTGCACCCCCGGGAGCTTATCTTCACCGAAGATGGGCTCTTTGCCGAAGTCGAGGGACAAACGACTCGCATCGACGTCCTCTACCGCTTTTTCGAGCTGTTTGACCTCAAAAACATCCCCAAGATCGACCTGATCTTGTACGCGATCCGCAAAGAGCTGGTCCAGGTGACCCCGCCTCTCAAGTCACACCTTGAAGAGAAGCTCTGGATGGCCTTGCTGCACCACGGGTCGCTCCGTTCCTTTTGGTTGGAGCAGCTGGGGCGAGAGACCTACGAGCTCTTGCGGCGCATCTTTCCGATGAGCTGGGTGATGGACGCCCGGCCGCTGCCGCCACACGCCCAGATTCCTGGTCTTGAGGTCGGGGGGCTCCCCGTGGTCGATTGGAACCAGCTCAAAGGGGCGACCCAACGGGAGCGCGAGCTGGTGATCAAGCCGTCGGGGTTTAGTCCAACGGCTTGGGGGAGCAGGGGCGTCAAGATCGGGCACGACCTCCCGCAGGACGAGTGGGCGCAGGGTATTGACGAGGCGCTCCAGGCTTTTGAGACGACGCCCCACGTCCTCCAGAGGTTTCACAAGGGCAGAAGGTTTGAGGTGCGATACTTCGACTTCGCGTCAGGGGAGGTCAAATCCATGCCCGCCAGAGTCCGCCTGTGCCCCTACTTTTTCGTGTACAACGGCGAGGCGCGTCTTGGCGGCATCCTGGCGACGGCGGTGTCTTTGGACAAAAAGATCATCCACGGCATGAGCGAGGCGGTGATGGCTCCGGTCGCCGTCCGATAGCAAGGCGCGGAGCCGTTTTTTCACTACATGCTCTTTAAGGAGCTGATGCTCAAGTGAGGCGACGACACTACCGGGAGATCCCGTTGTGGAAAGACGTGACCGAAGAGCAGTGGACCGACTGGAAGTGGCAGATGCGCAACCGCATCCGCAGCCTCGACGAGCTGCGTCAGGTCATCAACTTGACGCCGGAGGAAGAGGAGGGGATGCGGTACGCGGCGCACGGCTTTCCCGCCGGGATCAACCCATATTACGCCAGCCTGATGGACCCGGATGACCCCAACTGCCCAATCCGCAGGCAGGGGCTGCCCCTTGACGACGAGGCGCTCATTTCCCACCACGACATGCACGACCCGCTGCACGAGGATGTCGATTCGCCGGTGCCCTACATCACGCACCGTTACCCTGACCGGGTGCTCTTTATCGTGACGGAGATGTGCCCCATGTACTGCCGGCATTGTACCCGGCGGCGGCTCGTCGGTTCCAAGGAAGGGAGCATTCCCACGCCGGCGATCGACCGGGCTTTGGACTACATCCGGGGCACGCCCGAGATCCGGGACGTCCTCATTTCGGGGGGAGATCCCCTCTCCTTGAGCGATTCGCGGCTGGAGTACATCCTCGCCGGGCTGCGGGCCATCGATCACGTCGAAGTGATCCGGTTTGGCACGCGTGTGCCGGTCACCAATCCCTTCCGGATCACCGACGAGTTTTGCCAGATGATCAGGAAATACCATCCTATCTGGATTAACACCCATTTCAACCACCCCTATGAGCTCACCGAGGAGGCGGTAGCGGCCTGCGGGCGGCTCGCCGACGCGGGTGTGCCCTTGGGCAACCAGACCGTTCTCTTGCGGGGGGTCAACGACTGCCCGCACATTCAAAAAGCCCTGGTGAAAAAGCTGGTCAAGGCCCGCGTCCGCCCGTACTACATCTACCAGTGCGACCTTTCCGAGGGGATCGAGCACTTCCGCACGCCGGTCTCCAAGGGAATCGAGATCATCGAACACCTGCGGGGGCACGTCTCGGGGTATGCGGTGCCGACCTTTGTGGTCGACACTCCTGGCGGCGGCGGGAAAGTGCCTGTGGGTCCCAACTACATCGTGTCGCAGTCGCCTCACGCCATCGTGTTGCGCAACTACGAGGGGAGGATCGTGGCTTATCCCGAGCCCGATCACGGTGACACCCACGATCCCGAAAAGTGCAGCTTTTGCCGCGAGGCCATGGGCAAGCAAGAGGGTGTCGCCGCGCTCCTCTCCGGCGGCAAAATGGAGCTCGACCCGGTGCGGGAGACGTCCCGGGCTGCCCGGCACCAGGCGATCGAGCAGAGGAGCAAGCAGCAACTCAACACCATGGCCTGAGGGGCGCGACAAGTCGTCCTTAAGGGAGCCGGTCAAGCGATGCAGCAAATCACACGGGTCATAGGCGGCACCGTCTGGTCGGAGGACGGACCCCTCCAAGCAGACTTGGTGCTCGACGCGGAGGGAAAGGTCGAAGCTTTAGAAGTGCGCGGGTCTCAAGATACTGGGGCTCGCGATGAAAAGGGGCCGCGCCTTGAAGAAGGCGGAGTGATCGACGCCACAGGGCTATGGCTTCTTCCTGGAGCCGTGGACGTTCACGTCCACTTTCGCGATCCCGGTTTGGTGGAGAGTGAGGATTTCCTCACCGGCTCTGCCGCGGCCGCCTTGGGCGGGGTCACCACGGTCCTCGACATGCCCAACACGCTGCCGCCCGTGGGGGATCCTGGAGCGTTGGGCGAAAAGATCCGGGCGGTTGCTGGCCGCTCCTACGTCGACTACGGGCTCTTTGGCGCAGCGGTCGCGGAGAGGGAGGACGACTTGCTCGCCGCGGTCGAAGCGATGGCGGCCCTGGGAGCGTGCGGGATCAAGGTGTTTCTCGGGCCCACGACGGGCGATATTCAGGCTCCCGGATGGGGCGCTCTTTACGAGCTTTGCCGCCACTTTGGAAAAAGCGGGCTCGTCTTCACCTTCCACTGTGAAGACCGCGACGTGATTCAAAGGGCGCGAGCCCGCAGGAGGCGTCTGGACCCTGCCGATTATCAAAGCCTGCTCCAGCTTAGGCCCCGCTTTGGCGAGCTCCTTGCCACTGACGGTGTCCTGCGGCTCGCCCTGGAGACGGGCGCGCGGGTGCACATCGCCCACGTGGCGCTAAAAGAGGCGGTGGTGGCCATCGCGCAGGCCAAACGCTGGGGAGCGCAGGTGACGGCGGAGACGTGCCCGCAATACCTGCTTTTGAGCGACGGAGATTATCCGGTCCACGGCCCGGCGATGAAGGCGCTGCCTCCGATCCGCTCGGCCGGCGACCGGGAAGCGTTGTGGCAGGGCCTGCTCGAGGGCGCGATCGATCTTGTGGCCACCGACCATGCGCCCCATCGCCGGGAGCGCTCGGCCCACGAGGCGGTGTGGGAGCCGCCCTTTGGCATCGCCGGGGTGCAGACGATGCTCCCTCTTCTCCTCGACCAGGCGCTACAAGGCGCGTGCACGGTCTCCGACGTGGTGCGCTGGACGAGTGCCAATCCGGCCCGCGCCTATGGCCTGTACCCGCAAAAGGGCTCCCTCTTGCCCGGCGCGGACGCCGATGTGGCGCTCGTTGACCCAGAGGCCGAGTGGCGCGTCGACGAGACGTGGTGGAAAGGGAAAAGCCGGAACACGCCCTTTTGGGGCCGGAGGGGCAAGGGCCTCCCGGTGGCGACGCTGGTGCGCGGCCGCCTGGTATCGTGGCAGGGTTCGCTTGCTGCCGAGCCTCAGGGGCGGTTTCTTGCAAACTCCGCCGTGAGGCGCTAGGGAATGCTACCCCCAGCCGGCGCGGCCGAAAGAGGAAGGGAAGGCGTGGAAACGAAGTCCAGGTGCGTGGGGAGGTGAAAGCATGGCAGCAGTAAGCGTGGACGTCCAGCCGACCCCAAATCCCAATGCGCTCAAGTTTAACCTCAGCGTGAAAGTCATCGAGCAAGGAAGCAAGTCGTACACGTCAAAAGAAGCCGCTGCCGAATCGCCCCTGGCCAAGCGCATCTTTGAGTTGCCGGGGGTGACCAGCGTGTTTATGCTCGGCAACTTCGTCACGGTGAACAAGACGGACGAGGCGTCCTGGAGCGATCTGGTTCCTGAGATCACCGCGATTCTCGAGGAGGAGCTCGGCTCCGGCGGGTGATCCGGCATAAGACAAGCTCTGTCCCAAGGCCAGCGAGAGCACGAGTAGGTCCGGGCGGGCTTTCGTGCTCCCGCTGGCGCGCCCAAAATTGGACCCCCTTTGTGAGGCAAAGTGAAGGTGGCACGCGATGCACTCCCGGCAACTCGAGATTTATCGCGAGCTCAAATCGGCCCTCGCGCGGGGCAGCCCGGCGGTGATGGCGACGGTGATCGCCTCAAGAAGGGCCATTGAGGTAGGCGCCAAGGCTCTTTGGGTCGCGGATTCGGGCGCGTTTTGGTGGACCGCAGACTTTCCGTCCCAGTGGTGCGAATGGACCAAGGAAAGATGCGTGGCAAAGCCAGGGCAAGGGCGCCAGCGGGTGGTCATCCAGTCTCCCGGCGACGATCCCGGCTTTCGCGTCGCCTTTGAGTTTTTTGCGCCCGCGCCGCGCTTGATCATCGCAGGGGCAGGACACATCGCCCAGCCGACCCACTGGTTTGCCGCCCGCCTGGGCTTTGCGGTCACCGTGATCGATGACCGGCCTGACTTTGCAAACCGCGAGCGCTTTCCCCACGCGGCCCAGGTGATCTGCGACGATTTTGGCCCGGGCCTCGCCCAAGCAGGAGTGGACGATGACTGCGCTGTCGTCGTGATCACCCGGGGACACCGGCACGACCTCGAGGTGCTCGCCGCACTTTTCCATGTACGGCCGTGGTACCTGGGGATGATCGGCAGCCGGCGACGGGTGCTGACCGTGCTCGAGCAGTTGAAGGAGCGAGGCGCGCCCCAAGATTTTCTCGATCGAATTTATGCGCCCATCGGCTTGGACATTGGTGCGGAGACGCCCGAGGAGATCGCGCTGGCCATCGTGGCGGAGATCATCTGCGTGATGCGGGGCGGCACGGGAGGACATTTGCGTTGGCGCCCAGGAAAGGGGGAAAGCATCGATGCACCGCTGGCTCGATGAAATCTTGGCGCTGGAGGAGCAGCCGGTCCAGGCTGCGCTGGCCACCGTCGTCTCGGCGAGAGGTTCGACTCCCCGGGAGGCGGGGGCGCGGATGCTGATTTTCCGGGACGGCCGGCTGTCGGGCACGATCGGCGGCGGCTGCGGGGAAGCGGAAGTGCGCAAAGCCGCCTTGGATGTGATGGATACCGGCGCTGCCAAGTTGATCACCATCGACTTGAGCGGGTTTTTCGGCGATGAACAAGAAGTGTGCGGCGGCCGGATGGAGGTATTCATTGAGCCGGTCGGCCAAGGACCAAAGGGCCTGGGAGAAGAGCCCCGTGAGCGATAGCGGGGTCTTGCGGCGCTGGGAGGCCGTCGTCTTGGCGGCGGGCGCCTCGACCCGCATGGGTATTCACAAGGCGCTTATGGCTTGGGAGGGGCAGCCGCTGGTAGCCCATCAAGTGAAGGAACTTCTCGCGACCCGGGCGCGCCGGGTCGTTGTGGTGTTAGGAGCCCAGGCGCAACAGATCGCTGCCGAGCTGCAGCGTCACGTACGTCAACCACCGGCCGCGCCTTGGGGAGCGGAACCGCGGGTTGAGATCGTCGTCAATTCCAAGTGGCGCGAAGGAAAGAGCTCTTCTATCAGGTCGGGCGTCAGCGCGTTGTCCGCGGAGGCGACCGACCTCTTGCTCCTTACGGTGGACCAACCCATCCGGGCCGAGGTCCTCGAGGGGCTCATGGGCGCTCATGAAACCATGGGAAAACCCGTGACGCTGCCCGGCGCCGGGGGACGGAAAGGTCATCCCATCGCTTTGTCAGCCGGCTTAAGGGAGGATCTCGGATCGCTCCAGGAAGAGCATCAAGGCCTGCGCGCTCTCATCCGCCGGTTGGAACAAGAAGGTAGGATGGCGCTTTACGAAATGGCAGCGCCGTGCATTTTTTGGAACTTCAACCGGCCAGAGGACGCGTCATGCGCGCACGAGCCGGTGCGGGTGCGCCCAGTCGCTTTTGGCAGGAAGTTTCCGCTCTCTGGCAAAAGTAAAAGCGACTGGGAGGTGCTCGAGTGAAGAGCACGAGAAATGAGCCGATCGAAGAGAGCGTGGCGGGGAGCGTCGACCGGCACACACCCCTAGGCCTCACCGACGCCGATGTGTTGCACATGTATCGCACGATGCTCCTGGCACGGGCTTTCGACGATCGCGCCTCGATTTTGTTTACTCAGGGAAAGATCCCCTTCACTGTCACCGGGCACGGTCATGAGGCGGCTCAGGTGGGCGCGGCCAAGTGCCTGACCCCAGGCCGCGATTGGGTGCTGCCCTACTACCGCGACATCGGAGTCGTGCTGATGCTGGGAATGACCGTCCGGGAGATCATGCTTGCGGAATTTGGCAAGGCCGCCGACCCCAACAGCGGTGGCAGGCAGATGCCCAAGCACTGGGGATGCCGTCGCCTCAAGATCATGAGCCAGTCCAGCCCTGTAGCCACGCAGTTGCCCCACGCTTGCGGTCTGGCATGGGCGATGCGCGTCAACAAGGAGCCTGGGGTCGTCTGGGTCTCCTTTGGAGACGGCGTCGCAAGCAAGGGCGATTTTCACGAAGGGCTCAACTTCGCAGGGATTCACAAATTGCCGGTGATCTTTTTTTGTGAGAACAATTACTACGCGATCTCGGTTCCGTTCTCCAAACAGTCTCCCGTCGAGCGGGTGTCTGACCGGGCCGCAGCCTACGGGATGCCGGGTGTGAGCGTCGACGGCAACGACGTCTTTGAGGTGTATCAAGCGACGCGGGAGGCCGTCGAGCGGGCACTGGCGGGGGAAGGTCCTACGTTGATCGAGGCCAGGACTTACCGCATTGTACCGCACACCAGCAACGACGACGACCGGCGCTACCGCTCCCGCGATGAGGTGGAAATGTGGAAGCAAAAGGATCCCATCCGTCGCATGGCCGTGTACCTCAAGGGAGTGGGACTGCTCGACGACGAGAAGGACGCCCGCTTGCGAGCGGAGGTGGAGGCGGAGGTCAGGGAGGCGGCGGCGTGGGCCGAAGCGCAGCCTGATCCCGATCCGGCGACTGTCGGGCGCTTTGTTTACGCCGAGGAAGGGAGCGACGGCGTTGGCCGTTAAAAACATCCTGGAATCCGTGCGTGCCACCCTGTTTGAGGAGATGCGCCGCGACCCCCGAGTGATGATCCTGGGCGAAGACGTGGGTCGTCACGGCGGTGTCTTTAACGCAACCCAGGGGCTCCTGGATGAATTTGGGGAAGATCGGGTCGTCGATACGCCCTTGGCCGAGTCCAGCATTGTCGGGATCGCCATCGGCGCGGCTGTAGGCGGGTTGCTTCCCATCGCGGAGATCCAGTTTGCCGACTTCATTCACCCCGCCGTGGATCAGATCATCAACGAGGCGGCCAAACTCCGCTACCGTTCCAACAACGACTTCGGCTGTCCTATCGTCATCCGGGTTCCCTACGGCGGCGGCATCACAGGCGGTTTGTATCACTCTCAAAGTGTCGAGGCGCTCTTTTTCAGCACGCCGGGCCTTAAGATCGTCGCGCCGACGACGCCCGCCGACGTCAAAGGGCTTTTGCGAGCCGCCATCGCCGACCCCGATCCCGTGATCTTTTTGGAACATAAGGCGTCGTACCGGACGATCAAAGGAGAGTATCCCGAGGGGGATTACATCATCCCCATCGGCGGCGCCGACATCAAGCGAGCCGGAACCGACGTGACCGTCGTGAGCTACGGCATGACCATGCATTACGCTTGGGAGGCTGCCGACGCCCTCGCTCAGGAGGAGGGTATCGAAGTCGAGCTCATCGACCTCAGGACCCTCCTGCCGTTGGACCGCGAGACGATCATCGAGTCGGTGAAAAAGACCGGCAAGCTCTTGATCGCGCACGAGGACAACCTGACGGGCGGCGTGGGCGCCGAAGTGGCCGCCACCGTCGCCGAGCACGCGTTGATGTACCTCGATGCGCCCATACGCCGGATCGCGGCGCCGGACATTCCGGCGACGCCGTATCACCCGGCGCTGGAAAGGGCGATGCTGCCCAGCAAGCAGCAAATCAAAGAGGCGATCCGTGAGCTCGCCCGCTACTAGGCGCATTTCTTGGTAAAGGACAGGAGCGGAGCGTTATGCCCGTAGAGATTAAGATGCCCAAGCTCGGCGAGAGCGTCGTCGAAGGGGTCATCGGCAAGTGGCTCAAGGCGGAGGGCGATCCCATCGAAGAGGACGAGCCTTTGGTCGAGGTGGATACCGACAAAGTCAACGCTGAAGTGCCGTCGCCGGCCAAAGGCATCGTCCATCGCCTCTTGGTCAAAGAAGGCGAAAGAGTGGCGGTCGGCCAGGCGATCGCCCTGATCCGCTTGGAAGGTGAGACGGTCGTTGAAGACGCTGATGAAAGCGGCGATACAAGTCAACGGACTCATGATGGGGCCGCCGGCGTGGCCGCGCTGGCGGACCGCCGGCAAAGGGCGCCGCGTTCGCCCCACGTCTATACCCCGGCGGTGCGTCGCCTAGCGGCTGAAACCGGAATCGACCCGGCCACCGTGGTGGGGACGGGCGTCGGCGGCCGGGTGAGCAAGAAAGATATGGAACGGGCCATCGCGGCCCGTGAGGAGACGCAGGCGGTTCCGCAGCCCGCTGCGCTTTCAGCGGCTCATCGACCCTTGGCCGATGGCGATGAGGTGCTCCCGATTACCCGTATGCGGCGGACCATCGCCGAGCGAATGCTCCACAGTACCCGCACCGTGCCCCACGCGTGGACCATGGTCGAGGTGGACGTCACGTCGTTGGTGGCGTGGAGGGAGCGGATTAAAGAGGATTTCCGCCGGCGGGAAGGGTTTAACCTCACCTACTTGGCCTTTGTGGTCAAAGCTGCGGTCGAAGCGCTGCGCGAGTATCCCATCCTCAACTCCACTTGGGAAGAGGATCGGATCGTGATCAAGCGGCGGATCAACATCGGGATCGCGGTCGACCTCGAGGACGGTCTCATTGTTCCGGTGATCAAAGACGCCGATCAAAAGAGCATCGTCGGCATCGCTCGGGCGATCGCAGATCTTGCGACCCGCGCCCGGGCGGGCAAGCTCACTCCCGATGACGTCTCGGAGGGCACGTTTACTATCAACAACACGGGCGCGTTTGGCTCGATCCTCTCCGCCCCGATCATCAACTATCCCCAGGCGGCGATCCTCAGCATGGAGACGATTACCAAGCGCCCGGTGGTGGTGGGTGACGCGATCGCGATCCGCAGCATGATGAACCTCTGCATGAGCCTGGATCACCGGATCCTGGACGGCGCGGTGGCCGGCCGGTTTTTGCGCAGTGTCAAGAGGCGTCTCGAATCTTACGACGCGAACACGCCGCTCTACTAGCAGGACCCAGGCAAAATCGAGGCCGACAAAGGCTGGTTTTTCGGAGGCGTACGATGAGCTCTTCCCGATTGCGGCCCAAGCGCCATCGCCCTCTCGTCATGGGTTACCACGGGATGGTCGCGTCGGCGCATCCTTTGGCGTCGCTGGCGGGTGTCGACGTGTTGCGGCGCGGGGGCAACGCGGTCGACGCCGCGATCGCCGTCAACGCCGTTCTCAATGTGACGCAGCCGGGTGCTTGCGGCATTGGCGGAGATCTTTTCGCCCTGATCTATTGGGCCAAAGAGGGGCGAGTCCGTTTTCTCAACGGCAGTGGCAGGACGCCCGCGGCGACGGATGTGGCGTTGTTGCAGTCGGGGGCCGCGATGCCCCAGCGGGGCATCCGCTCGGTGAGCGTCCCCGGCTGCGTCGATGCTTGGTTTACGATGCACGAGGCCTACGGGAGCCTCCCGGTCGCCGAGCTGCTCGCGCCCGCGATCCGGCTGGCTGATCAAGGTTTTCCCATCAGCGACAAGATGGCGGCGGCTATTGCCGCGACGTTAAAGCTCGATCCGCATCCTTCGTGGACCGCGACCTACGCCCCGCAGGGACGGGCGCCAAAGGCCGGGAGCCGTTTCGTCCAGCGGGATCTAGCCCGATCGCTGACCCTCATCGCCGAAGGAGGGCGCGACGCGTTTTACAAAGGTCCCATTGCCCGGGCGATCGTCGACCTCTCTGATTCGCTGGGAGGCTGGTTTACCCTGGAGGACCTGGCTCTGCATTCCTCGGAATGGGGCGAGCCGATCCAGACCGAGTATCGGGGGTATACCATTTTTGAGACGCCACCCAACACTCAAGGCCTCGCCGCTCTCATCGGCCTCAACATCATGGAAGGGTTTGCGATGGGCGGGGAGTGGCTGGACGCAAAAAGGCTCCACCTGCAGATCGAAGCGAAGAAGTTAGCCTTTGCCGAGCGTGATCGCCACGTGGCCGACCCCGCCTTTTACCAGGCTCCTCTCGAGCGACTCCTTTCCAAGAGTTACGCGAGCGAGCTGCGGAGCCGGATCGACCCCGAGCACGCGGTGGATCCTGAGGAAGTGCAACCGCATCCGGGGGGGACGACGTACTTTGCCATTGTGGACGGTCACGGCAACATCGTCTCGTGTGTCCAGAGCCTCTTTCAAGGCTTTGGCGCGCTGGTAGTGCCCGAAGGGACAGGCATATCGCTGCACAACCGCGGGTCCTACTTTTCGCTCGACCCGTCGCACCCCAACGTGATTGCGCCCGGGAAACGGCCCTTTCACACGCTGATCGCGTCGATGGTCTTTAAGGGAGATCGCCCCGTGCTAGCCTTTGGTACCATGGGGGGCGACGGGCAGCCTCAGACCCATATGCAGGTCTTTTCCAACTTGTTTGACCACGGTATGGATCTTCAGGAGGCTATTGAAGCACCCCGGTGGCTTCATGGGGACGTGGGGCCCCAAAGGGCGGGGGCCCGGTTGTACCTCGAATCCCGGTTTGGGGAAAAGGTCGCCCACGATCTGCGGCAGATGGGCCACGATGTGGTTGTCGTGGGGCCTTGGGAAGATGTGATGGGCCATGCTCAAGGCGTTTGGATCGATGGCGACCTCTTGATCGGAGCCGCAGATCCCCGGGGGGACGGCTACGCCCTAGGATGGTAAGTCGCTGTTAGGAGGCAGTGGTGGGATGTCTCGCAAGTGCCAAGTCTGCGGAGAAGAGATGGTGTACAAGGTAGGCGAGCACTACCGCCATACCCCGCGGGGCATGGTCCTTTACCGGGATGTGCGCCAGTACACCTGCCCTCGGGGTTGTCCGGGCGCCTACTTCGACTTTCGCTACGCTCATCCCGTCGACCAGCCGCTCCGCATCTTGGGAATTATCCCGGTGCCGAAAAAGCCCGTCAACGTCGTCGACCCGCTGCTTTACGGAGGCTTGATCGCCGCCTATTTGCTCTTTGTGGTCGGGACGCTCATGACGTTGATGCCGGTGGTCGTGAAAGCGGTGGTGATCGTGGCTGTCACCGTCCTCGGCGCGCTTTTGTTCCGCTTTATGCGGAGCAAGGCGCCCGAACCGGGTGAGGAGAGGCTTTAACGGATGGCCGTGGTCCGGCCGCGCAGGGCTTTCATCCGCGGCGTGGGCGCCGGCGCTGCGGCGCTCGCGATGATGGGCATCGCCCGTCTAGGGGAGCTTGTGCCTTTTCCGCCGGAGTTGATCGCCCTCCGTCTTTTTGAAGTCGTGCCTGTCGGCACCTTTGTGAAAGTCGCTCAAGCTCTGGGCGGCTGGGCCAGTTGGGTCGCCTTTGGGTTGAGCACGCTCGTCGTGCTTCTCGCCGCGGGCGCGGGGGGACTGGCTTTGGCTGTGCTGAGCGAGCAGGACCGCTTCCGGCTCACCGCGGCGGGGTACAGCGTGATCTTGACCGGGCTCATCTTGCTCTTGTGTCCTGTGGTGGGAATCGACGTTTGGAGAGGTTGGTTTCCCCACCGGCTGATCTTGCCGGCGCCGGTCGGCTTTTGGCTAGGGAGTTTTTTCTACGTTTGGGTGTGGGAAAGGCTCCGGTTCGCTGCGTGGATCGTCCGCCCGGCGTAAGAGGGAGTCACTCTTGGGACTTGTCGCTGGATAGCCAACGCCCCAGGAGTTTGCCAAAGCCTAGTAAGAGCAGGAAAAAAGCGAGCAAGCCTACGACAAACCAGAGTCCAGTAAGGGCCACGTCGCTCCAGAGCACGTGCTGCTCGCTGAGGCGGCGCAGCGCTACGATAACGCCGGCGATGACAAGAAGGAGAAAGAGTAGGCGGCCGAGCCTGATCATGGAGGTACGTCCTCCCGTCTGCTTCGCATGATTCCTTGATGCTGTTCGAGTCGCCACGGCAAATGCCTGCTGGCTGACGCGGTGTTGAGACGGCCCAATCGTTTCAAAAGTGATGACACGGAAAGGGGAAAGAGGATGTCGGAGTCGATCAACGAGCTGCTAAGGGAGCTGACGGAGGCACCCGGCGTACCGGGGTTTGAAGAGCCGGTGCGCAAGATTATGGAAAGTCGTCTCCAAGGCCTGTGCGAGCTTTCCGGCGACCGGTTGGGCAGCCTGATCGCCAGGAAGCAAGGCTCGGCCGACTCGCCCCGGATCATGTTTGCGGGACATATGGATGAGGTCGGCTTTATGGTCACGCAGATCACCGACGAGGGGTACCTCAAATTTCAAACCCTCGGCGGGTGGTGGGAGCAGGTGATGTTGGCTCAGCGGGTGGTGGTCCACACCCGCAAGGGTGAGCTTGTGGGCGTCATCGGCTCCAAGCCGCCCCACATCCTCTCGGCCGAAGAGCGGAAGAAGATCGTCGAAAAGAAGGACATGTTTGTTGACATCGGGGTTGCGAGCCGGGAAGAGGCTATGGAAAAGGGAGTGCGTCCGGGGGATCCCATCGTTCCCCTCTGCCCGTACACTCCCCTGGCCAACCCCAAGTACGTGATGGCCAAGGCCTTTGACAACCGGGTCGGATGCGCTCTGGTGGTCGAGATCATCAAGAGGCTGCAGTCGGTCCCCCACCCCAACACCGCCTATGGCGTGGCTACGGTACAGGAAGAGGTCGGCTTGCGGGGGGCGGCCACCAGCACCTTTGCGGTCGAACCCGATATCGCCTTTGCCCTCGACACGGGAGTCGCCGGGGATACACCGGGGATCCGCAAGGAAGACGCTCAAGAAAAGCTGGGCCAGGGCCCCGTGATCCTCTTGTACGACGCGTCGCTGGTGCCTCACCGCAGGCTCCGCGATTTCGTCCTCGACGTCGCCGAGGAGTGCGGCATACCTATCCAATTTGACTCTATGGCAGGCGGAGGGACCGACGCGGGCAGGATGCACCTTTTTGGCAGGGGCGTTCCGTCGTTGGCCATCGCGGTGCCGGTCCGCTACATCCACAGCCACGCCGGGATCCTGCACCTCGACGACGTGGAAAACACGGCCCGGTTGATGGTCGAGGTGATTCGCCGTCTCGACGCCGACCGGGTGAAAGAGATCACGGGCGAGTAAACCGCCCGTGATCTCTTTTTGAGCCTGACGGGAAAGGCCTTTCAGGCTCTCGCTCTCGCGCCGTTTAGAGGCGGGCAGCTTGCGCCGCCGCCTGCTCCCGCAGTACAGGGAGCGTGCGCCCAAAATGAGGTGCGAGCCGCTTGAGGTCGGCCATCAGCTGGTGAAAACCTGCCAGGTCGAGGGACTGCTTGCCGTCGGACGTCCACGAGTTGTCGGGGTCGGGATGCACTTCGATGAGCAAGCCGTCGGCGCCGGCGGCGAGGGCGGCGAGCGACATGGGGGGCACGAGCGAGCGGCGGCCAGTGCCGTGGCTCGGATCGACGACGACCGGCAGATCGGCGCGCTCTTTCAGAGCCGGCACAGCGCTGAGGTCAAGGGTGTTGCGCGTGTACGTCTCAAAGGTCCGGATCCCGCGCTCGCAGAGGATCACTTGGTCGTTTCCTCCGTCTAGTATGTATTCCGCCGCGTGAAGGAACTCGTCCAGGGTGGCCGCCATCCCACGTTTGAGGATCACGGGAATTCGGGCTTTTCCCACCTCCTTGAGAAGGGGGAAGTTGCTCATGTTGCGTGTGCCGATCTGCAATACGTCGGCGTAGGCGGCCACCTTCTCGACGGCGGCGGGCTCCATCACTTCGGTGACGATGGCAAGGCCCGTCTCTTTGCGCACGGCGGCCAGGATCTCCAGACCCTTTTCGCCCAGGCCTTGAAAGGACCTGGGGTTGGTCCTGGGCTTGTAGGCTCCCGCCCGGAAGAAGGTCGCTCCCGCTTGGCGGACGCCTTTAGCGCATTGCAGCGTGGTCTCGTAGGTTTCGACGGCGCACGGTCCCGCAATGACGACAAACTCCTTGGGATTTAGTGGCATGCTTCATCCCTCCAGTTTGTGATGGCCGCCTGCAAAAGGAAAGGGCCGCTGGTGCTATAGCCCGCGGCCCTGAAATTTTCTCTGCATGATGCGTATAAAAATAGGGCCGGGGGCTTTCGTGTGCCCTCGACCCGTCCTCTCTAGAGGCGACTCGCTTTAGGGCACACGATACGGAAAGCCGTACCAGTACCCAAAAGCGAAAAAGCCCCAAGCCATGCTCTGTTCGCGCTGGATGACGGCCCGCACCGTGTGCACCTCCCGTAGGCTCTGCTGGATCGATCAAAGAAGTTGAGATCATTATACCCAGGGGCTCGTCCACCGTCAATCATTTCTGGGAGAAAAGGGCGAACCTTACCGGAGGAACGGATTGGTCTGCATCTCCCGCTCGATGGTCGTCGCCGGACCGTGGCCCGGCAAAACCGTCGTCTTGGGATCCAGCGTAAAAAGCTGTTCGCGGATGCTTCGAAGGAGCAACTCCCAGTCGCCTCCGGGAAGGTCGGTGCGTCCCACCGAGCCGGCAAAGAGGACGTCTCCGCCAAAGACGACGTCGCCCATCACGTAGGAGAGGTGCCCCGGGGAGTGGCCGGGTGTGGCCCGCACCTCGATCACCTCTCCCAAGAGCTGGATCGTCTCGCCACCTTCCAAGAGCTCGTCGGCGGGAGGCGCCGTGATCGGTTGCGGCCAAAACTGGGGTCCTGGCGAGAGGTTGAGAGTAGGGTCAGCCAACCAGTGTGCTTCTTTCGCAGGGGCCCAAATGCGGGCGCCGGTCTTCTCTTTGAGGGCGCCGACCCCGCCGATGTGATCCCAGTGCGCGTGGGTGATCAGGATATCGCTCACTTCAAGCCCTTGTACGGCATCGAGGATGGGTTGCCAGTCGCAACCGGGGTCGACGACAAAACACCGGCCTGACGGGTGGCGCACGATGTAGCAGTTGGTCGCGATCGGGCCGATGGAAAGGGCGTGGATTTCCAGCATAGGCACTCCTCCTGAAGCATCGAGCGCGACCTGGGCCTTTAAGCTTCGAGCCGGCGCGCCTATCCGTCCCGATTGTACCACAGAGTTGCAAACTCCCGCCGCTTTCGGTACGGTGAAAGAGATATTGACTGCGTACGGGGAGGAACGACATGACCTTTGACTCACGGGCGTTTCGCAACGCTTTGGGGCAGTTTGCCACGGGAGTGACGGTAATCACGGTCAAAGGGCCTGAGGGGCTTCACGGCATGACCGCCAACGCCTTTACGTCGGTCTCTTTGGACCCGCCGCTGGTGCTAGTCTGTATCGACAAACGCAACCGGACCCACGCCCTGATCCAGGAAGTGGGCAGGTTTGGCGTGAGCGTCTTGGCCGAAGACCACGAAAACGTCTCCCGACACTTTGCGGGAGCCAGGGAAATTCCGATCGACGTCACGTTTATCGAAGAAGGCTTGGGAACGCCGGTGATCAAGGAGTCTTTGGCGTGGCTAGATTGCACCGTCTGGCGCACCTATGATGGCGGCGACCACACGATCATCGTGGGGAAAGTCGAGGCTCTCGACGCTCCGGGCGGAAAACCCCTGATCTTTTTCCAAGGGGCATACCGTAGGCTCGTGTAGTCCAGCTGCCGCAGCTTTTGTGCTCAGGAGAGGACACGCAAGGCAAAACGCGCCCGGTCCGTCAATTGCCGGGCGCGTCTTGGTACAGGTGGGCAGCCAGGTGCCGGAGCACGTCTTCACCCGCACCTCCGTGACGGGAGACCACAGGGGCTACCAAATACGCGTCCCGCTCGGGGTGGGGGAGCCCGTAGATGCGGCCTTCGTATCGAGCTGCATCAAGCCGCTCGGCGTCAAAGGAGATGCCCTGATTTTGGAGGGCGGCTACCAGGTCGTCCAAGGGCAAGAGCGCCCCTTGTTCGACGTACGCCCGGAAGCGGTCGGGTTCGAGGACGACCACCTCCGGCCCGTCTCTCGCGGCGATCAGCACGACCAATTTCTGGTCGTAGGCATTGCCCATGACGCCGTAGGGCGTGTACAAGAGCTCGAGTCGCTTGGTGTTGGCGGGGTCCTGGTTGTACGCCTCGACGGCTCGAAGCCAGAGCCCTTCGTCGTCGAGGGAGGGGACCATGACGGTCATCGTGGACGCCCTCAGCTCCGAAGCGTTTTTGGCGCTCCACGTGAGTCCTCCGGCGACGAAGACCAAACCCAGCACGACGGCCCAGATGACCCAAGCAGGGGTCTTAGAGGGACGAATTGGCTCTTCGATCTTTTTTGGCAGGAGGTCGGGATGGGCGACTTGCCGGCAACCTTGCCTGCCGCAGCCGCCTTTTTCGACCCAGCAGCCGAGGTGATGAGGGGTCTTGCAGCGGGGGCAAAAGACGGCTTGAGCCCCTAGGCCTAAAGGCTTGTCGCACACGATGCAGGTCGAGGCGCTTCGCGGGTCCTCCAAGGTAAGTGTGACGATCTCTTCGCGCAACTCGATCACCCCTCGTTGCCCAGCAATTTAAGCATAACACACGAGCCTTGGCGGTGAAAGGAGACCGCCAGGGAAGGATCCGGCCCGGGCGCCGCCGAAGTTGGCCTGATACCACCAGATTTGTCAATACCTTTCTTGGCCCGCACGGAAACAGAGTCTTCTCAACGTTGGTGGAAAGGGGGCGCTCCCCCGTGGTCTCCCTCAAGTTGCCGCGACCTGTTGTTTTCAGCGCAGTGATCGTGCTGCTCATAGTCGGCGCCCACGCCCCTTGGGCGCTGGGGGAGCCAGGCCGAGCACGGGCGCCGGCCGAACTGGACGTCGCGGAGATCCTAGAGCAGGTCACCCGGGCGACGGAGCTTCCCCCCGGCATCGGGTTTCGCCAGGAAATCGTCTTGAGGGCTTTCTTCTCCACATGGCGCTTTGAAGCGGAGGTACGCCTGGAGCCCGACGGCCGCGTCTCGTCGAAGACCAAGGGCGCTCCCTCGTTTTTGCCGGATTCCTTCGCCGTCGAACTCGTGGAGCTGGGCCGGAGCCCTTACTTGTTTGACCTGCGGCTGATCGAGGTGCAAGACGACGGCCTTTACGTTCTCCAAGGCCCCCGCCTAAAGGACCAAGGGAGCGGGGCTCGGGAGGCTACTTTTTGGATCGACCCCCAGCGGTGGGTGATCGAAAAAGCCGAGGCGGCCTACCCCTGGGGCAAGCTCCATGTCAGCCAAGAGTACACACGCGATTTGGGATACCAACTTTTGGCAAGGCAGAAAGCCCGGGCAACACCCTTTGGTTTCACCCTCGACATCATCTATCGGGACTACCAAATTCCGTGAGCCGCCCTTTCCCCGCTGGGAGAAGTCTGATATAATGAGGTTGCGTTAACTGTCCGATCCATGTCCTCTCGCTTGAGACACGAGGCACGCTCAAGGCGCCTCACCTAAAGGGGGGCGCCTACGTGCCTACTTGTACCCTTGCGCCTCCAAAATAAGTGACCGCTTTCAGAAGTATCGATCGTATCGACGAAATACTGATAGAAGAAGAGCGAGGTTGTCGTCCATGCGTATGGATAACGAAACTTTCCGCCTCAAGGTGGAGAATTTGTTTAACAGCCTCCGCTCGGCGGATGGAGATGGAACGAGCCGCATGATTATGGCCGAGCTGGAGCAGCTGGCGGCGACGCCCCGAAAGAGCCGGTACTTCCTCAGGGCAGTGGCGGCGCAAGACGATCCTGCGCTTCAGGAGCATTTTTACCGCCTGGTCTTTTCGCGCGTCCGTACGGACCAAGAGGCCAGCGACCTGGAGCGGCACATCAGGCATATGTTTTACACCGATCGCGAGCATGCCAAAGCCATCCTGGCGCGGGTCGCGACCCGGGAGGCTTTGCCGGCGCTGTTTCGCGTCATCGCCCTGACCGAAGAGGGGTGGCTTGCCGGCGAGCTGATCCGCATCGTCTTGTCGGCTCCGCCTGAGGAGCTCTTGGAGCCCCTTGAGCAGGCTCTCGACTCGCAGGAGTACTTGCTGCAGTGCCTGGCGATCTATCTCATCGGCAAATCGGGCGACGACCGGCACCTGCAGGCGCTGGCGCGCTTTTACCGCCGTCCTGTGGGCGAAAAGCTCGATCGGCTGGAGAAAAAGAGCCTGGACGCTCTCTTGGAGGGCTCCAAAAACTGCTCTGAAGAACTGGTGATCAAGTGGCTGAGAGACAAGAGCAGCCGTGTGCGGAGCGTCGCGCTCACCATCGCTCAAGACCGGATGCTCCTCTCTGCCACAAGCGATATCGTCAGCCTTGTGTTGATCGATCCCAAGACGCGGTCCAAGGCCGCGGCGACGGTGCTCTTGTTTGAAGCCGAGGGCAGTTTGCGTCTGGTTCCCGATCACCCCACGGCCCAATCGGTGGTCCAGTTGATCCGGTCGGCGAAACAAGACGCGCTGCAGGCGACGTTGGGGCAGCTCATGCGGGACGAAAGCCCTTCGGTGCGCGAGGTGGCGGTCAAGCTGGTCCCGTTTTTGCAGGATCCTTCGAGCTTGGCAGCCCCGGTGCGACGCCTCGCCATCGAAGATCGCTCCTCGTCCGTCCAGGCTGCGGCGCTGCGGGCGCTGGTCAAAGCTGATCGCCCAAGGCTGATCCCCGTCCTGATCGAGATCTTCACCGACGCAGGTGCTACGGCAGCCAGCCGCGACGTCATCGATGTAGCCAACAGCATCATGGAAGAGTATCTGGACGAAGAGGAGATCGCTGCCGTCAACGAAGGCGTGCGGGAAAAGGAGGAGCAGCGTGACGCAGCTCTCGACCGCTTTTTGGGTGAGGTCGAGTGGTGGCGGCATGACCTATAGCCTTAAGGCGGAAGAGGCGATGGGCGTCGTCGCGAGCGAGCAATGAGGAAGGGGCGGCGATTTTGACCCAAATCGCGTCGTCTTTCGGGCGGACCATAGGGTACCTTCGGATTTCGGTGACCACGCGGTGCAACCTCAGGTGTGTCTACTGCCGCCCCTCTGACCTCAGCTTTGAGGAGCGGCGCGATCAATTTCTCGATTTTGACGAGATGCTGCGGGTCGTAAGGGTGTTGGCCGGCGCCGGCCTGTACAAGGTGCGCATCACCGGCGGAGAGCCCTTGGTCCGCTCGGGCGTGGTCGAGTTTATTGGGGAGGTCGCGCAAGTTCCGGGGATTAGGGACCTTGCGCTCTCGACCAACGGTCTCCTTCTCAAGAAACACGCGGAAGCTTTAGCACGCAATGGGCTCCACCGCGTCAACGTCAGCCTCGACACCCTGGATCCCGATATCTTCTCCTTGATGACGGGGGGCGGGCGGCTGCAAGACGTTTTGGAAGGGATCGACGCCGCCCAAGAAGCCGGGCTCGTTCCGATCAAGCTCAATGTGGTGGTAACCCGGGGGTTCAACGACGATCAAGTCGCTCAATTGGCCGCTCTCACTTTGACCAGGCCTTGGCATGTGCGCTTCATCGAATACATGCCGATCGGGGGCGACGAGCACCTCTATCAGCAACGGTTTGTCCCCGCCAGCGAAGTGAAGCAGCAGCTGATCCAGAGCTTTGGCGCGCTGGAGGAACTGGAGTGGTCCGGCATTTCCGCTTCGAGAAATTTCCGCCTGCCGGGCGCCAAGGGGATCATCGGATTTATCACACCCATGACAGAGCACTTTTGCGCGGGGTGTAACCGTTTGCGTTTGACTGCCGACGGCAAGGTACGGCCCTGCTTGCTGACGGAGATTGAGACCGACATTTTGGGCCCGCTGCGGGCGGGAATCAGCGATGAAGAGTTGCTGCAGCTTCTCCGCGTCGCTTCCCAGTTTAAACCGGAGCACCACGAGGCCCTGGGCGCCTGGCGGGGACAGAGGAACATGGTGCAGATCGGCGGTTGACGCCCCGAGGGTTCCACCGTACACTTAGAGATGGAGTCAATGCGCTGGGAGACGCTTGATCCAGTCAACGCTAAACGCAGACAGCGGCGCCGGAGCGTGTAGAATGGAGGTGCCTGTGGATGGAGAGCACGGTTGAGTTGATGGCCAAGGTTCAGGAGGCTCTGGACGAGATCCGGCCGGCGATCCAGATGGACGGCGGCGATGTGGAGCTGGTCGACATCACCGAAGACGGTGTGGCCCAGGTCCGCATGGTCGGCGCGTGCGGTGGTTGCCCGATGTCCCTGGTCACCTTGCAGGCGGGGATCGAGCGGATCATCAAGCGGAAGGTCCCCGGCATCACCGCCGTTCAAGCCGTCTGAGATCCGTCTTTTCACTAGTATCGACGGGTTGGGGGCGACCTCTTTTGGGTCGCCCTTTTCCTTTCGACTTTGCGCCCCCTGGAGAGCAAGGGTTTTGCGGCAGCTTTTGGAATTAGAGTAGCGGCCTGAGGCTTCCGGAAAGCGTTTCGCCCTTGGGGAGGACGGGATGGCGATGACTCTCTTGGAGCTTCGCGAAGACGAGTTTGAGGAGCGCGTGCTGAAAGCCCCTTATCCTGTGCTGTTGGAGTTTTGGGCGCCTTGGTGCGGGCCGTGCCTCAAGTTTGCTCCCGTGGTCGCGGATGCCGTCTCCGAGTACCAGGGGCGTTTGCGGCGGCTTCGGGTCAACACCGATGAAAATCTCGCCACCCCCCAGCAATGCGAAGTCACCAGCATCCCCACGCTCATCCTGTTTGCTGGAGGAAAGGAGATCCAGCGCTGGGTGGGAAAGAAGAGCCGGGACGAGCTTTTCCAGTCGCTGGCGCAAGCCTTGGCACAGGTCGAAGCCTAACGCGAAAGTACGGCGAGGAGGTCACATGGGATGTCGCGTGCACCCTTTCGCTTTGCCGTTGCCGGATGCGGCAATATCTCCCAGGCGCATATCGAAAGTATTCGCAAGATGGAGGACGCCCGCCTGGTTGCGGTATGGAGCCGGACGCCTCAAAGGGCTCAGGCCGTGGCCGAAAAGTACGGGGTTGAGTGGGAGGAGCGGCTGGAGTCGCTGGTTTCGCGAGATGATGTCGACGGTGTCATCGTCTGCACCCCGTCGGGCTACCACATGGAACCGGCCTTGGCAGCGATCGAGGCGGGCAAGCACGTCGTGGTCGAAAAGCCCCTGGAGGTGACGGAGGAGCGGTGCCTTCGCATCGTCGAGGCTGCCGAGGCCAAGGGCGTCAAGGTGGGGGTCATCTTTCAAAGCCGCTTTGCGCCTGCCAATCAGGCGGCCCGGCGAGCTCTGGTAGAAGGCAGGTTTGGGCGGATTGTCATGGGCGACGCGTACGTGAAATGGTACCGCCCGCAATCGTATTACGACAGCGGCGCTTGGCGCGGCACGTGGGAGCTGGATGGCGGGGGCGCGCTGATGAACCAGGCCATCCACGCCGTCGATCTTCTCCTATGGCTCATGGGCCCCGTCGAGCGTGTCTATGCCTACTCCGATTGTCTGGCCCACACGGGCATTGAAGTGGAAGATACTCTGGTTGCCGTGCTCAGGTTTTCATCAGGCGCCATGGGAGTGATCCAAGCCACCACCTCGGTTTTCCCCGGATACCCCAAGAGGATCGAGGTCCACGGGGACAAAGGAGGCGTGGTGCTGGTGGACGATGCCGTCGCCGAGTGGTACGAAGGCGGCAAGAGCGAGCTGAGCGCCGAGATGATCGAGAAGTACGGGCCCAAGGAGCTTTCAGGGGCCGCCAGCGACCCCATGGCGATCTCCTTTGACAATCACCAAAGGCAACTGGAAGATTTTGTCCAAGCTGTGCGGGAAGGAAGATCCCCCCTGGTCGACGGCCGGGAAGGGATGCGAGCCGTCGAACTGGTCCGGGCCATCTACCGGTCGGCGCAGACGGGTGAGGAGGTCCGGTTGGTGTGTTCCGAGGAGTAAATCGGCGATTTCGAGGAGTGTTTATCCTTTGGGCGGCTCTGCTCCTCGTGCTCCCGGCCTCAGGCGTCGGAGCCACCGGCGTGACGGCGGTGCTCTCGGGAGCTCCTGCCCTCAATTTTCTCCGCAACTCGTCGTTTGTGGGCGCCGACTACTGGATCCTCAAAGGGGAAGGGACCCGTTTCGTTGAAAGGGGCGGCCGCTCCGGCGACGGGGCCGTGGTGATGTATCCCGAAATCGACCCGTCGGCGGAATTGGTGCAGACGGTAGGGCCCACCCTCGAGCCCGGCGTCCGCTACACGGTGACGGCGTGGGTGAAGGCGCTTTCTCCCGGCTCGGTGGCCGTGGTAGGCGTCCGTTGGGAAGGCGGGCATCCCCGGGTCTTTCGGGGCATCGAACCCGAGGACGGCTGGGTCAAGATCGAGTTTCGCTTTGACGCTCCCTCCCGGCCGGGATGGAGGCAGGTGGTGTTGTCGGGCTCGGGCGCGTTGGTGTGGGACGACGTGGGGCTGTATGAGGCCGACACGCTCGAAGAGCGCCTCGCGCGGGAGTGGGAGGAGCGACTCGCATCGGGCCGTCCCATCTACACCGGGCTCGTCATCAACGCGAAGGGGACCGACCTCCAGCGGGGGATGAGCCCGCGCATCTGGGACGAAAATGGGCAGTTGGTCTTTGCCGGCATTGAAGCGGGAGAGACACAGCTTTACAGCCTGGGCATCGTGGCATACAGCACCGATCTGAGGGAGGCGACGTCTCATCCCCGGCTCAAGGTGAGCGACGCCTATCCTTTTAGGCTGCCGCTGATCATCGATGCCCAGGGGACGCGGGGTCTTCCCCGCACCGACGTCATCATCGGTGCCGCTGATGCCCGGCGCATCCGGGAAGCGGTCGAGGAGTACGATTTCTTGGGCCGCTTCGCGGTTGTCTTTGTCCTCGAGCCCTTCTCGGGTTTATAGTCAAGGGGAGGGCGTGCTCTTTTGGACCGCTTCTGCCATCGCGTCGTCGATCTCCTCGAGCACCATGGGGTGGCTTTCGGCCCTGCGGGCCCGCTCGAGGGCACGCAAGGAGCGGTCGTCGCTGATTTGGCCTAGGGCCCAAGCGGCGCTGGCCCGGACTTCGGGCTTCGCGTCGTGCAACAGGCGATCCTCTAGAGCGGGGACGGCTTCGGGGTCGCCGATGTTGCCAAGGCAGATGCACGCGTTGCGTTGGATGATCTTTTTCCCTCGCCAGCTCATGGCGGTGGGGCCAAACCACCGGCGGAACTGCGAGTTGGTCATGGTGAGGAGAGGGATCAGCGCAGGGCGGGCGGTGAGCTCCGGGCTGGGCCGGAAGGCGTCATCGCCGGCCGCTTCGGCCTCCCAGTTCCACGGGCAGACGATCTGGCAGACGTCGCATCCCCAAAGGCGGCGCCCCATGGCCTTGCGATACTCTTTGGGGATCATGCCTGGCATTTGGGTAATGTAGGAAAGGCACTTCGCGGGATTGACCCAAAAGGGCCTTTCGATGGCGCCGGTGGGACATGCCCGGATACACCGGTCGCAGGGGCCGCACGAGCGGCTGATCGGGGGGTCGGGCTCTAACTCGACGTTGGTGACCACTTGCGCCAAAAAGATGTACGAGCCGTACCGGGGCGTGTAGACACAAGCGTTTTTCCCGTACCAGCCAATCCCCGAGCGAACTGCCACAGCCCTGTCGACGGGCGGTCCGGTGTCTACGTAAGGGACGAAGCGGACGGGATGATCGACGCGCTGGGCGAGGAAGGCGGCTATGGCCTCAAGCTTTTCGCGGAGGATCGGATGGTAGTCCCGGCCCCAGGCATAGCGGGAGACGATGCCCCGCAGGACGCCCTGGCGGGGCGGGTGGTGATCGTCGTCGGTCAGGTACGACACGGCGATGGCGATGATGCTCTTGGCGTCGGGGAGCCAACGCCCAGGCCGGGTCCGCCGCTCGATGTCGGTGTCGGTAAAGGCCGGATACGTTCCTTGAGAGCGCATGGCCTCAAGAAGCTCGGCCTCTCGGCCAAAGGGCGCCGCCTCGCCGACCGCCAGGTGATGCACGCCGATCGAGCGGGCGTAGGATTTCAGCTCATCTTTGAGTCGGTGGCCTTGGGACATGGTGACACCTCGCCCCCAGTATATCAGGGGCCGCGTTGGGTGAGTAGTCTAACAGGTAAAGGCTTGTGAGCGCGATGGACATCAAATCGATGCAGCGGGAGGTCGACCAGTGGATCTCCCAATTTCAAGAAGGGTACTGGAAGCCCCTGTCCATGCTCGCCCGCCTCACCGAAGAGGTGGGTGAACTCGCCCGGGAAGTGAACCACCGCTTCGGCGAAAAGCCCAAGAAGCCGGGCGAGGCTGAAAGCGACTTGGCTTTGGAGATGGGCGATATCCTCTTCATCCTTTGCGCTTTTGCCAACTCCCTGGGGATCGACTTGGGCGAAGCCTTTCGGGCGGTGATGGAGAAGTACCGCCGGCGCGATCAAAACCGCTGGACGCCCAAAGCGTCTCGCTTGCGGGACGTCCCCGAGGAGATGGATCCATCGTGAGAAACATCGCCGTTGAGTTGCTGGAGCAGCGAGGCGTCGACCTCGACGCGCTGGCCGAGCTGGTGTTGGAGCTGCAAAAACCCTACGATTCTTCCCTCACCCTCGACAAGTGCAGGGAGAGCGTGAGGCAGGTCTTGGCCAAGAGGGAAGTCCAGCACGCCGTGATCACCGGGATCACCCTCGACATGATGGCTGAAGAGGGCACGCTCAAGGAGCCCTTGGGAGAGATTGTCAGGGAAAACGACCGCCTTTTTGCGATCGATGAGGTGCTCGCCTTTTCCATCATCAATATCTACGGTTCGATCAGCCTGTCCAATTTTGGCTATCTCGGCGTGGAGCGCCCCAAGATCCTGGTCGAACTCGACGAGGCCCAGCAGGTGAACACATTCCTCGACGACCTCTTGGCGGCCATCGTCGCGGCTGCCTGCGCCCGGATCGCCCACAACGCGCGGGAGTAGGTCGGGAAAAGGCCTGCGTCTAAAGGAGTGTCTGTCCGTCGTGTTGCGCCAGGAGTTCATCACATACCGGGGATACACGCTCGACGATTTTCAACGAGACGCCATCAGGGCCTTGGAGGCGGGAGATTCGGTCTTGGTTTCCGCGCCGACAGGCACGGGCAAGACGCTCATCGCCGATTACCTCACCGAAATGGCCTTTAAGGCAGGCCGCCAGGTGGTGTATACGGCGCCGATCAAAGCGCTGAGCAACCAGAAGTTTAAGGAGTTCAAGGCACACCTGGGCGAGGAAAACGTCGGGATTTTGACCGGCGACGTGGTCATCAATCCGCAGGCGCCCATCCTCATCATGACGACGGAGATCTTTCGCAACCTCTTGCACACCGACCGGGACCGCCTGGCAGGTACGAGCCACGTCATCTTTGACGAAATTCACTATATCGACGATCCGGTCCGGGGGAGCGTCTGGGAAGAGAGCCTGATCTTTATGCCGCCCGAGATGCGGTTTTTGGGACTTTCCGCCACCATTCCCAACATCGATGAGCTGGCCCGCTGGATCAGTGAAATCCACGGCCGTCCGGTCCGGGTCATCACCCACCACGTCCGGGCCGTGCCCTTGGAGCACCACCTGTACGAACACTCGTTGGGTGAGTGTACGTATAAGCAGCTGGAAAAGCGGTACCGCAGGTACGCGGCGCGCTTTGGCACTACCCAGTCGGGAACCGTCGCGGCCGAATTTGAGCCCACCCACCATTTGGAGCTGGTGCGGCATATCTCTCCCGACCTTTTGCCCTGCCTCTTTTTCACCTTCTCACGCCGAAAGTGCGAGATCAACGCCCGGGAGGCCGCTCACGAGAGCCAATGGCTCTCGGTCCAAGAACAACAAGAGGTGGACGAGGTGATCGCCCGGGCCATCGAGCGGTACGACGGGGCGGGCGAGCGGAGCGTGAGAGAGATCGAACCGCTCCTCAAGAGGGGGATCGCTTATCACCACGCGGGGCTCTTGCCGATCGTCAAGGACGTGGTGGAGGAGCTTTTTGAGCGCCGGTTGATCCGGCTCCTCTACTGCACCGAGACCTTTGCGGTGGGGCTCAACTTCCCTTGCCGCACCGTCTGTTTCGACTCCGTCACCAAGTGGGACGGCAGGCAGTTTCGCGCGCTGACTAACCGGGAGTACTTCCAGATGGCGGGCCGAGCGGGGCGCCGGGGCATCGACGAGAAGGGGTACGTCTTTACCGCGGTGGACTTCAACTTTTTCAACCCGAGGGAGTTCCCCTCGATGCGCGAGGACCAAGTGGAGCCCATCGAAAGCCGGTTTACCCTGTCGTACAACACGGTCCTCAATTTGGTCAAGAGCTACGACCGGCCCCAGATCGAGTCGATCCTGCGCCGCAATTTTGCGAGCTTCCAGCAGGAGCAGGCAAGAAGGCGGTACCGTGCAGAGCTCTCCCGGCTCGAAGAAGCGCGGACCGCCCTCCTCGGCGAGCTGAGCCTGCGCGAAGCTGAGCTTGCGTTGGAAGCCCTGGAGCAAGAGAAGGCCCTCGCTCGCCTCAACGACCGGCTGAAACGGAGGAAAGATGCGGGAGACCGCAAAGGGATCAAGCAGCTTCGGCGCGAGATCGGCGCCCACCGGCGGGCGCTCAAAAAGCTCGAGGCCGCCGGGTGCAGTGAGCGGGTGCGGGCCCGATTCCAGCCCGTGGCGAAGGAGTACCGCCGGATCCGGGCGCGCATCGAACGGGTGGAGCGCGCCCTGGACGAGCTGCCCAGCGACGACGCGTTTATCCGGGAGTTTGAAGAGAAGCTGGCGCTGCTTGAGGCCCTCGACTACGTGCGCGACGGCGAGCTTACCGCCCGGGGGATCTTTGCAGCGGAGATCAACGGCAGCGAGCTCTTGGTGACCGAGCTCTTCTTTCGCGGCGTCTTTCACGACTGGAGCGAGGATGAGATCAACGCCCTGGCAGCCTCGATGGATTACGAGCCTCGCAAAGGGGAGGAGCGCCGCCGGCACCGCGCATTTGACGTGGGCGTCGTGATGCGGGCTGTCGACTTGATCTCCAGGATGGAACGGTTGTACCTGGGCTACTCCCAGACGGACTTTTACGACCAGCTGGCCGAGGCGGCGTCCCTTTGGAGCCAGGGAGCGTCGTTTAGCGAGGTGGTGGCCGCCAGTGGCGTCGACGAAGGCGACATCGTCTTCGCGTTTCGCCGGGCCATCGACGTCTTGCGGCAAGTGCGCCAGGCGGCCCGCCAAGATGAAGCCCTTGTGGCCAAGCTCTCCCGCTGCATCGAGCGGATGGACCGGGACGAAGTCTCTATTCTGCTCTAAAGCGCGAGGAGCCCGCGCGAAGGGTTGGAGGCGTGTGGTGGGGTGACGACCGATCTTTTTCCTCCAGGGTTGACGGTGGCGGTGGGTTCGACCAACCCCGCGAAGGTTGCCGCGGTGGAAAAGGTTTTTGGACGGATCGTCAGGGAAGTAAAGGTGCGGCCAGTCGCCGTGGTGATGCCGCCAGAAATCGGGGAGATGCCCGTCGGCGAGCAGGTGAAGCTCGGCGCCATCCACCGGGCGAAAGGAGCGCTCTCATCCGAGGATGCCTTTGGGGTAGGCCTTGAAGGCGGCGTCGAGTTTGTCGACGGTGAGTGCTACCTTTTCAATTGGGCGGTGGTAATGGCCAAGGATGGCCGCATGGGAGCGGCTCCATCGGCCAAGCTCCTCTTACCGGTGGCCTTGGCGGAGGCGATCCGCTCGGGAAAGGTCTTGGGTGACTTGATGGTGGAGCGCGTAGGCCGCAGCGACGTCAACGCCAAGGAAGGGGCGGTCGGATATTTGACCCGGGGGTTAATCGATCGGCAGCGCTTTTTTGAAGAGTGCCTCGCTTTGGCCCTGGCGCCCTTTTTGCGGCCGGACGAATATTCCGACGGCCGGGAGCCGTAAGGGGGGGCGTGCGGATGGCCAAAAGGCGCCTTGTGGGAGCTCAGTCGCCGGCCCACGCACCTCCGTCTTCGCACGAGCGGCCGCAACCAGCGGGGCATCCGCTGCTCGCAGGAGCTCTGGTCGTCGCGGTCTTCGCCGTTTCGACGTCGGCGATTTTGGCGCGGCTTGCGACGATCTCACCCGTGGTGTTGGCGGCATACCGTTTGGCCGTCAGCGCTCTCTTGCTTCTGCCCTGGATGCTTTTCATCCCGCGTGGCGAACGCGTGCCTAACAGCCCGCGGCTGCGTGGGTTGGCCGCCGCATCGGGGGTCTTTTTCGGCGCTCATCTCGCGCTTTGGTTCGCGTCGCTGGAAGAGACCTCCGTCGCCAGCGCAGCGGTGCTGGTGACGATCCACCCCTTGTTGATCGTGCCCGCGAGTTACCTCTTGTGGAGAGAAAGGGTAAGCGGCAAGGCCCTTTTGGGCATGGCAGCGGCCTTGCTCGGCAGCGCGCTCATCGGGCTGGGCGATCTGGGCCTGGGCGGCTCTCACCTCGCCGGCGACCTCTTGGCTGTAGCCGCCGCGTGCGCCATGGGCGCCTACCTCCTGATCGGCAGCCTCGTGCGCGCTCGCTTTCCGCTGGCGTCGTATCTGGTCTGGGTCAACGCCTTTGGCGCGGCGACCGTCTTTCTCTACGGCAGCCTGCAACGCCTTTCCTTTTGGCCCATCCCCCCGCGCGAGTGGGTGATCATCGGCCTTTTGGCGGTTGTTCCCACGTTGATGGGGCATACGCTCTTCAACTGGGCGCTGCGACATACGGGCCCATCGGTGGTCTCCGTGAGCATCTTGGGAGAGCCGGTGGGAGCCTCGATCCTCGCGTTCTTGCTCTTTGGCGAAATCCCGGGCTTTTGGCAAGCGACCGGCGCGATCTTGATCTTGACGGGCGTGTACGCCTTTGTCAAAGGACGGGAGGTGGCCCGGGGCAGTGGAGCGTCCCGGGGAGATCGCAGAGCTTAAAGCGAGGCTCCGCGCCGAGCTTCTCGCCCGCCGTGAGAGGATAGCTCGCGCCGTGCGGGAGCGGGCCTCTTCCGCCGTGTGCCGGGAACTCGTCCGCCTCGGTTTTGGCGAAGGGCTGGTGATGGCTTACTGGCCCATCCGGGGCGAAGTGGACCCCTTGCCTTGGATCCGCCGCCTCTGGAGTCAGGGATTGGAGGTGGCTTTTCCCGTCGTCGAAAAGGGGAAGGGTTTGATCGCCCGGCGGACCCGTTCGCCGCAGGATTTTGTCCGCGGCGCCTTTGGTATTATGGAGCCGGCGTCGACCTGCCCGGCGGTCGCACCCGAAGAAATTCACACGGTGCTTGTCCCGGCCGTGGCCTACGATACCCGTGGATTCCGGTTGGGTTACGGCGGGGGTTATTACGATCGCTTCTTGCCGACTCTTTTACCGTCGGCCGAGCTGGTGGGGTTGACCTACGAGGAGCTCTTAGTGGAGCAACTTCCTGTGGATCGGCATGATCATCCCGTGCGGTGGGTCGTGACGGAGAGGCGTTGCTTGGGACCGTTGGCAAAGGATGGGTGACGCCTTTGAACATGGAGAGCTCTGGGGTGCGCGAAGAGTTTGAAAACCCGCTGGGAAGAGGGGTTCGCGTCCTGCGGCGGTTTCCCCTTGGATCGCTGGGAAGTTTGGCGCAGGACGAGGTCCCTTTGGACCGCCGCCTCGATCTTGTCCGGGGAGTGGGTCCCCACACTTTTCAAAAGCTGAAAGACGCTGGCTACGAGACGCTGGTTGACCTGGCGAGGCACCCCCGGTTTGGCCCCGGCGCGACGAGGGTCTGGGCGGCTTTGGCCCGGCGCGACGCCCGGGCTCTCATCAACTTTGGAGCGCGCGATCTGGAGCTGCTTCCCCTCTTTCCGCGCCGGGAGTGGGTGGTCGTCGATATCGAGACGACGGGCCTCGCTCAAGTGCTCCCCGTCTTTCTCATCGGCGTGGCCTATGCCGGCGCCACTCATTGGGAAGTTTGCCAATACGTCGCTGAAGGTTTTGAACAAGAAGGCGCGATCTTGTGGCAAGCAGCGGAGGATCTTGAAAGGCGAAGCGTCTGCATTACGTACAACGGAAAGGCCTTTGATGAACCCTTTGTCCGGGCGCGCTTTCGCTTTTACGGCCTGACCCCCTTGACCTTTCGCCTGCACGTCGATCTGCTGCACACGTGCCGGCGGAGGTTTTCGACCCGTTTCCCCAATTGCCGCCTGACCACCATTGCTCAAGGAGTGCTGGGCATCGACCGCGGGGAAGACATTACCGGAGACCAGGCGCCCGATCTCTACTACCGTTTCCTCAGGGACGGAGACCAACAAGCCCTCGCTTTGCTCCTTGAGCACAATGCCCATGACCTCTTCGCTTTGACACAGCTCCTGGACGCCCTGTGGAGCGGCGAGTTCGATCGGGGCATTTGGGAAAGGGAGGATGAGGGTGTCTCGTAGCAAGGGACACGACCATTATTACTCCGAGGAGCCCAAGACCGGCCACGCCCTCAGGGAGATACGGGAGGAGGTGCGGGGGGTTTCCCTTACCCTATTGACCGACGCGGGGGTCTTTTCCCGGGGAAGGATCGATTTTGGCACCCGGCTCCTGATCGAAACGGTGCCGCTGCCCCAAGTGGGCCCCATCCTCGATCTGGGATGCGGCTATGGTCCCATCGGGATCACCTTGGCGAAGCTCCTCCCTCACCTCGTCGTCTACATGAGCGATCCCAACCGGCGCGCCGCGAGTTTAGCGCAGCAAAACGCCGAGCGCAACGGCGCGGCCAACGTCCGGGTATACGTGGGAGAGGGGTACACGCCTTTTCCCCCCGAGGTGCGCTTTGGCGCCATTGTGACCAATCCGCCTATCCGTGCGGGAAAGCGCGTCGTCTACGGCCTTGTAGAAGGAGCGAGGGAGCGGCTCCTTGCGGGAGGGACGTTGACGTGCGTCGCCCAGACCAAGCAGGGCGCGAAGAGCCTGCGAGCGCACATCGAGTCGGTGTTCGGCAACGTGGCGGAACTAGAAAAGGATGGCGGATACCGGGTCCTCCATGCGGTTTTGGGGCCGTAACCGGCTTGTGAGGGCCTTGGCAGCATTTCCTCTGGGACAGGCGCGGCAGGTGTCGCCGGCGTTTCCGCCGAACGCCTCTTGCCAGAAGAAGGGTGTTGGTTTCTCAAGGGTGGGTTGGGATTTCAACAGCCTGCCGCGCGACAATGAATTTTTTCTCAGGAACAAGCGGGATGCCTTGCATTATTATTCATCCCGGGCTATAATTTATCCATTACTAGATCAAGTGCCGCAAAGAGATGGAGAAAGGACGAGACTTTGATGAAGGTAGGGATCGTCGGCACTTCAGGGTATGCGGGCGGCGAGCTGCTGCGCCTTTTGGCGTCGCACCCCCAGGCCACTGTCGAGTATGTCGCGTCGACGTCCAAAGTGGGGGAGAAGGTAGCGGAGGTGTTGCCAGCGTTTCAAGGCGTTTACGACCTCGTCTTTGAGCCTGTGGATGCCCAGGCGATGGCCCGCCGGTGCGACGTGGTCTTTACAGCGACTCCCCACGGCGTCGCCATGGAGCTGGCCCAGGAGTTGCTCGACGGCGGAGTGGTCCTGATCGATATCGGTTCGGATTTTCGTTTTTCGGATCCTCAGGTTTACGAGGCGTGGTATAAACAAGAGCACACCCGACCCCAGCTGGCTCAAGAAGCCGTCTACGGGTTGGTGGAGCTCTTTCGCCATCAAGTGAAAGAGGCGAGGTTGATCGCCAATCCTGGATGTTATCCTACGTCGGCGCTTCTTGCTCTGGCGCCGCTTGCTGCCTCCGGATGGATCGATCTGGAGACCGTGGTGGTCACGTCGATGTCAGGGGTGTCGGGAGCCGGTGCGACGCCCAAGCCGATGTATCACTTTCCCCACTGCGTCGAAAACGTGCAGGCCTATGGTTATCCAGGGCATCGCCATACGCCCGAGATCGAACAGGGCTTGAGCCGGTTCCTGGGAAAAGAGGTGCCGCCCATCACCTTCAGCCCGCACCTGGTGCCGATGAGCCGGGGGATCTTGACCCATGTGAGCGCCCGGGCGACGGTCGACATCGGCCCCCAGGACTTGGTCAACCATTTCACCGAGTTTTATAAGGAATCGCCTTTTGTCAGGGTGCTCGCGGAGAGGCTCCCCGACACCAAGAGCGTCGCTGGCACCAACTTCTGTGACCTTGCGCCCCGTCTCGATCATCGCGCTCGGCGGATCGTCGTCACCAGCGTGATCGACAACCTGGTGAAGGGCGCTTCGGGCCAGGCGATTCAAAACATGAACGTCCGCTTTGGTTTGGCCGAGACGGCAGGTCTTTGGCACCCTGGTTTCACGCCGTGACGGCTCGGTGAGGACGGATGGGGGGCGCTTTTCAGACTTCTTGATCGGCGGTTGAGGCTCCAGTATAATCGAAACAGTGTGCTTGAAAGCCCGCGTCTTAAGCGCGACCGCGGCTTCGTGCACGCGCTTCTTGGAGGGATTTTAAAGAAATGCCGACGGCAGTGGAGACCAATCAGGCCATTCGCCCAATAGCTGGCGGGATCACGGCCCCGAAGGGATTTGTGGCGGCGGGCGTTCATGCCGGTATCAAGCGGCAAAAGAAGGATATCGCCTTGGTTTTCTCCGAGAGGCCGTGCAGCGCCGCGGCCACGTTTACGACCAACCGGGTAAAGGCTGCGCCGCTCTTGGTGACAAAGGAGCACGTGCAGGCCGGCTCTGTGCGCGCCATCGTCGTCAACAGCGGCAACGCCAACGCGTGCACCGGCGAGCAGGGCCTGGCCGACGCACGCCGGATGGCCGCCATCTGCGCAGAAAAGCTGGGCATCCGGCCGGAGGAGGTGGTCGTGGCCTCCACGGGAGTCATCGGCGTCTTCTTACCGATGGAAAAGATTGAAGCGGGCATCGCGCAGGCGGCCGCGGCCCTCAGCGTCTCTGGAGCCCACGACGCCGCCCTGGGCATCATGACCACGGACACGAGGCCCAAAGAGGTTGCGGTCGTCTGCGAGTGCGACGGCGTCCAGTTTCGTATCGGCGCCATGGCCAAAGGCTCCGGGATGATTCATCCCAATATGGCTACGATGCTGGCCTTCATCACCACGGACGCCGCAGTGGAGAGGGAGTTCTTGCAAGAGAGGCTCAAGGCGGCGGTGGACGTCTCGTTTAACATGATCACCGTCGACGGCGACACGAGCACCAACGACATGGCGGTGGTGCTCGCCAACGGTGCGGCGCCGGGCGCTGCCATCAAGCCAGGCACGCCCATCGCCGAGGTGTTTTCAGAGGCGCTGACGCGCGTCTGTATCGAGCTCGCCAAGATGATCGCCGCCGACGGCGAAGGTGCGACGAAGTTGATCGAGGTGCGGGTGAAGGGAGCCAAGAGCGCGCACGACGCTCGCTTGGCCGTCAAGGCCGTCGCCGGCTCCTCGCTGGTCAAGACGGCGGTCTACGGCGAAGACGCCAACTGGGGCCGGATCCTTTGCGCCGTCGGCTACTCAGGCGCCGATTTTGATCCCGAGACCACCACCGTCTATCTGGGCAACGTCAAGGTTTTTGAGCATGGTATGGGCGTCCCCTTTGACGAGCACGAGGCAAAGAGCGTTTTAGCGGCGGAGGAAGTCGCGATCTTGATCGATCTGGGTGAAGGCGAGGGCGAGGCGACGGGGTGGACGTGCGATCTTACCTACGATTACGTCAAGATCAACGCAAGTTACCGCACGTGATGCACGCGCGGCAGAGGATCCTATCGGCACGGCGGGAGGGAACCCGGTGAACGGATCGATTGAAAAAGCCCAGGTGTTGATCGAGGCGCTACCGTACATACGCACCTTTTTCGGACGCACCTTTGTGATCAAGTACGGCGGCAACGCGATGACGGACCCCGAGCTCAAAAAGGCGGTCATGCTCGACGTGATCCTCCTTAAGTACGTGGGCATCAACCCGGTGATCGTTCACGGCGGGGGGCCGGACATCAGCCGCACGATGGAACGGCTCGGCAAAAAGCCGGTCTTTGTCGCAGGCCACCGGGTGACTGACGCCGAGACCATGGAGATCGTGCAGATGGTCCTGGTCGGCAAGATCAATCAAGAGATCGTCTCGCTGATCAACAAATACGGTGGCAAGTCCATAGGCCTGTCGGGCAAGGACGGAAACCTGATCGTCGCCCGGCGCCGTACCGGGGGGCATGCCACCGTGGACGGTCCGGGGGAGGTCGATCTCGGCTACGTGGGCGATGTGGAGAGCATCAACCCTGAGCCGATCCACCTCCTGTCCGAGAAAGGGTATATCCCCGTGGTCGCGCCGGTGGGGGTCGGCCTCGACGGCGAAAGCTACAACATCAACGCCGACGCAGTCGCCGGGCACTTGGCCGCGGCTTTAAAGGCGGACAAGTTGATCATGTTGACTGACGTCGAGGGGATCTTTGGCGATCCCAATGACACGAGCACGCTCATTTCGGCCCTGGGAACCGAGCAGGCCATGAGGATGATCCAAAACGGCGAGATCTCGGGCGGCATGATTCCCAAAGTCGAGGCGTGCATCCGGGCTCTGGACGCGGGAGTGGCCCGCACCCACATCATCGACGGTCGCAAGATGCACTCCCTTCTCTTGGAGATTTTTACGGATCAAGGGATCGGCACCATGGTGGTGCCTTAGGAGGGCAAAGGAATGGGCGTTCAACTCCGAGCTGACGAGATCTTTGCCATGAGCGATCGCTGGGTGATGCACACCTACGGCCGGATCAAGCTGGCCTTCGTCCGGGGCGAAGGCTCCCGCCTTTTTGACGTCGAGGGCCGGTCGTTTTTGGACTTTGTGAGCGGGCTGGCGGTCACCTCCCTGGGGCACGGCCACCCCAAGCTGAAGCAGGCGATCGTCGAAGCGGCCGAAAGCCTCTTGCACACGTCCAATTACTTTTATATCCTTCCCCAGGCCCAGTTGGCCGAAAGGCTCGCCGAGGTGACCGGCTTTGACCGGGTCTTTTTCGCCAACAGCGGCGCGGAGGCCAACGAGGCAGCCATCAAACTGGCACGGCGGTACCAGGTGAAATCTGGCCGGGCAGGTCGCTACGAAGTGATTTCGGCGATCAACTCCTTCCACGGTAGGACGCTGGCCACGGTGACAGCCACGGGCCAGCCGAAATATCACGCGGGTTTTGAGCCGCTGCCCGCGGGCTTCCGGTACGTTCCCCTCAACGACCTTGAGGCGCTGCGAGCCGCCATCACGGACACGACGGCCGCGGTGCTGTTGGAGCCGGTGCAGGGCGAGGGCGGGATTCACCCCTGCACGCCCGAGTACCTCCAGGGCGTTCGCGCCCTTTGCGACCAACATGGGTTGCTGCTCATCCTCGACGAGGTGCAGACGGGCGTCGGCCGTACGGGGACGTTTTTGGCGGCAGAGCAATACGGCGTCAAAGCGGACATCTGCACTTTGGCTAAGGGCTTGGGCGGTGGAGTACCCATCGGCGCGATGCTGGCTACCGAGGAGGCCGCGAAAGGGTTTGAACCCGGCAGCCACGCTTCCACCTTTGGCGGTAACTTCCTCGCGACCCGGGCCGCCTTGGCCGTCCTCGATGTCCTCTTTAACGATGGGGTGCTGGAGCGAGTGCCCCAAGCCGCCCAGCGCCTCTGGAAGGGGCTCAAGGGCTTGGCGGAGCGACACCCCAAAGTTTTGGGCGAGGTTCGGGGTTTGGGGTTGATGCTCGGGGTCGAGCTCAAGGTCCCTGGAAGCCGTTTCCTAAACGGATGCCTTGAAAAAGGGTTGTTGGTCAACGTCATCGGTGATAAGGTGCTGCGCTTGCTCCCTCCGCTCACCGTCAGCGACGAGGAGATCGACGAAGCGTTGCGCCTGCTTGAGCTGGTGTGCGAGGAGTGTGCGTCTGAGTGCCAAGACAGCGCGAGTTGAAGCGGGTGTTGGTGATCGGGTCGGGCCCGATCGTCATCGGCCAGGCGGCGGAGTTTGATTACGCGGGCACCCAAGCGTGCAAAGCCCTGCAAGAAGAGGGGATCGAGGTCGTCCTCATCAACTCCAACCCGGCAACCATCATGACGGATACCCATATTGCCGACAAAGTGTACCTCGAACCCCTCACCCTCGAGTTCGCCGCCAAAGTGATCGAACGCGAGCGGCCCGATGGGCTGCTTCCCACCCTGGGGGGCCAGACCGGCCTCAATCTGGCCGTGGCGCTGGCTGAGGCAGGGGTTTTAGACCGCTTTGGGGTGCGGATCCTTGGCACGCCGCTCTCGGCGATCCAGACGGCCGAAGACCGCCAGCTTTTCAAACTCGCCATGGAAGAGATCGGCGAACCGGTGCCGGAGAGCGCGATCGTTCACAGCGTCGAAGAGGCGCTGGCCTTTGCCCGCGAGGTGGGGTATCCCATCATCGTGCGGCCGGCGTACACCATGGGCGGCAGCGGAGGCGGCTTTGCCCACGACGAGGAGCGGTTGATCGAAATCACCGCGCGCGGTCTCAAGAGCAGCCCAGTGAAGCAGGTCCTCCTCGATCGCAGCGTCGCGGGCTGGAAAGAGATCGAGTTTGAAGTGATCCGGGACGGCGCGGACAACGCGATCGCTGTCTGCAGCATGGAAAACGTCGATCCCATCGGCATTCATACGGGTGACTCCATCGTGGTGGCCCCATGCCAGACCCTGTCGGACAAGGAGTACCAGATGTTGAGGGGCGCCGCGCTGCGCATCATCCGGCACCTGGGCATCGAAGGCGGCTGCAACGTCCAGTTTGCCCTCAATCCCAACAGCATGGAATACTGCGTTATCGAGGTCAACCCCAGGGTGAGCCGCTCGTCGGCCCTGGCGTCCAAGGCGACCGGATACCCCATCGCTCGCGTGGCGGCCAAAATCGCCGTGGGGCTCCGCCTCGACGAGATCCCAAACGCCGTCACCCAAAAGAGCACCGCATGTTTTGAGCCGGCCGTCGACTATTGCGTGGTCAAGTTTCCCCGCTGGCCTTTCGATAAGTTTCAAACGGCCGACCGCATCCTCGGCACTCAGATGAAAGCGACGGGCGAGGTCATGGCGATCGATCGCACCTTTGAAGGGGCGTTGCAAAAGGCGGTGCGCTCGCTGGAGATCGGCCTCTCGTCGCTCTGGATGAAAGAGATCGCCGCGGAGAGCGACGAGGGGCTCAAAAGGCGTTTGCGCCAGCCCGACGACCAGCGTTTGTTTGTGGTGGCCGAGGCGCTCCGCCGGGGCATGGGGGTCGAGGCGGTCCACGAGGAGACGCAGATCGACCGGTGGTTCCTCAGAAAGATCGAGGCCATCGTCGAGATGGAGAAGAAGATCGCTTCCAAAAAAAGCGCGCCCTGGGACGATGAAGCAAGAGAGCTCGTCGCCCAAGCCAAGCAGATGGGTTTTTCCGACGCCCGCTTGGCCGAGCTTTTGGGCTCGAGCGTCCAGGAGGTCCGCCGCCAGCGGAAAGCTTGGGGCATTGAGCCGGTGTACAAGGTGGTCGACACGTGCGCGGCCGAGTTTGAGTCGGAGGCGCCCTACTACTACTCGACCTATGCTTGGGAGGACGAGAGGAAGCCCAGCGATCGGCGGAAGGTGCTGGTCCTTGGTTCAGGACCGATCCGCATCGGCCAGGGCATCGAGTTTGACTACTGCTCGGTGCATTCGGTGTGGGCCCTGAAAGAGGCTGGGGTCGAGGCGATGATCGTCAACAACAATCCCGAGACGGTCTCAACCGACTTTGACACGGCCGACCGCCTGTTTTTTGAGCCCCTCACCGTGGAGGATGTCCTCAACATCATCGACAAGGAGAAACCCGAAGGGGTGATCGTCCAGTTTGGCGGCCAGACGGCGGTCAACCTCGCGGGCCCCTTGCACCAGGCGGGCGTCAAAATCCTGGGGACGCCCGTGGAAGCCATCGACCTGGCGGAAGATCGCGACAAATTTGAGCGTTTCTTGGACGAACTCGGCATTCCCCAAACCGAAGGGCGAGCGGTGACCTCCATCGAGGAGGCGATGGGCGTCGCGCTCAAGGTGGGCTTTCCGGTGGTGGTGCGCCCCTCGTACGTCTTGGGGGGCCGCGCCATGGAGATCGTGCACAACGAGGCCGAGCTCTACGAGTACATGAAGTTTGCCGTGGAAGTGAGCCCCGAGCACCCGGTGCTGGTCGACCGGTATATCGGCGGAAAGGAAGTCGACGTCGACGCGGTGTGCGACGGGGAGATCGTCCTGATTCCCGGCATCATGGAACACGTGGAGCGGGCGGGGGTGCACTCGGGCGACTCGACGGCGGTCTTTCCACCGCAGAGCCTCACAAAGGACGAGGTGCGGCAGATTGTCGAGTACACCTTGCGCATCGCCAAGGGACTGGGCGTCGTTGGTTTGGTCAACATCCAGTTTGTCGTGGACCAGGGCCGGGTGTACGTCCTCGAGGTCAACCCCAGGGCCAGCCGTACCGTGCCGTTCATCTCCAAAGTGACGGGGATTCCCATGGTGGCCCTGGCCACCAAGGCGATGCTGGGTCATAAGCTCTCCGAAGCCGGGTATCGAGAGGGATTGGTGCAACCGCCGCCCTTTGTGACGGTCAAGGCTCCAGTCTTCTCCTTTGAGAAGCTGGGCGCCGTCGATGTCTTTTTGGGGCCGGAAATGAAGTCCACCGGCGAGGTACTGGGGATCGACTTCGACTATCCCAAGGCGCTCTACAAAGCCATCCTAGCCACCGGGGCAGTCGTGCCCGAATCGGGCTGCATTCTCGCCACCTTGGCGGATAAAGACAAGGCCGAGGGCGCTAAGATCCTCGCGGCCTTCCACGAGCTGGGATACCGGTTTATGGCGACGGAGGGGACGGCCCAGCTCCTCGCGGACGCAAGGATCCCTGTGGAACGGGTGTACAAGATCGGCGATGGTCGACCCGACGTTCTCGACGTGATCAAGGGAGGCGAGGTCGACCTCCTGCTCAATACGCCGACACGCGGCAAGATCCCCAAGCGAAACGGATTTCGGATGCGGCGGGCGGCCGTCGAGTTTCGCGTCCCCGTGCTGACTTCCCTGGACAGCGCCAACGCGCTGCTGGATGTGCTGCGGATGCGGCACGGGGGTGAAGCGTTGTTTGTGCGGCCTCTCGATGAGTATCTTGGCGCTCTGACGCGCCAGCGGGGAGCGCCGATCCCTGTTGAGAGCGTGTGATCCTCGGGTAATCACACTTTGCCCGCGGTCCACGCATGCGACCCGCTGATTCGCGAGCTTCCGCTGGCTGAGGTGCCAGAAGATGCCTGCCAGGGACGTGCTCCTCGCTGTCCTTATCGCAGCCGTCTGGGGAGCCAACTTTACGGTGATCAAGATCGGGCTTGCGGGCGTGCCGCCCATGCTCCTTGCTTCGCTGCGCTACCTGGCGGCTGCCGTCCCCGCTGTCTTTCTGGTGCCTCGGCCTAAAGCGCCGGCGCGCCTTTGGGTGGTTTACGGCCTCACCGTGGGAGTGGGGCAGTTTGGCGCCCTCTTTTGGGCAATGGATCGAGGCATGCCCGCAGGCCTCGCGTCGGTTGTCTTGCAATCGCAGGCGTTTTTTACGCTCCTTTTTGCCGCTGCGCTCTTAAAGGAGCGCATCCGCGCGCCGGAGCTGGCCGGCATCGCCGTCTCGGGCGCCGGGCTCGTCGCGATCGCCATGAGCCTTTCACGAGGCGCCGCAAACATCCCGCCCTCTGCGTTTTTGTTGTCGCTCAGCGCGGCTGCTTTTTGGGGAATCTCAAACATCGTGGTCCGGCGCGCCGTCGAGGCCGCGGCGCAGCAGGGCGCTTCCCTCGACATGTTGGGCCTGGTGGTCTGGTCCTCACTGGTGCCTCCCATTCCGCTGTCGCTCCTTGCGCTTCTCCTCCATTCACCCCCCATGGTCGCCCGCGCTTTCACCCAGATGGAAGCGGCTTCACTCTTTGCCATTGCCTATATTGCGTATGGCTCCACGCTCTTTGGCTACGGCGGCTGGAGCGTGCTGCTGGGGCGGCATCCCGCCAGCAAAGTCGCCCCCTACTCCCTCCTTGTACCCGTAACGGGCCTGCTGACGGCCGGGGTGGTTTTGGGCGAACAGCTTACCCTTACGCAGTGGCTCGGCTCCGGTTGCATCGTCGCGGGACTGGTGCTCCTGTCGCTGTTTCGGTCGCCCCAAACCCGCGAGCGAGACGAGGCCACCGCGGCATCCGCATCACTCATCCCCATCGACCACCCTGACGCACGCACATTCTTTGTCTCTAAACAAAGGCGAACCAAGTCATCAGGTGACTCATCTGCAAGCGCCTTCAAACGAGAGTAATGAACCGTCGATGAAAAAGTCTGACGAAGCCTTGCTAAAAATTATTATCGTGATAAAATTAATGCCGATTGTTCTCAAAATTGTAATCACAACAATCGAAATTTGGACCCCTTGGGCGCCGGATCACCGTACCACGAGGGGCCTTGAAGAGGCAACAGCGGCTTTCGAACGGGTGCATCTCGGAGTCGAGGTCGTGTTGAAGCCGGGAACATCGAGAGACGAGTTTCTCGTCGCCGACTTTGAGATCCCTGCGTTAGCGGCGCGTGAGCTGGTTCAACCGTTGACGCCCTTTCTTGAACGAGACGGATACACTGCCGATGATTTCTTTCCGGCGGGTTGGATGCAGGTGCGGTGGCGAGAGGATACTTGGGCGCTGCCGCTCACCTTGGATCCCAATTTTGCCCTTCTGTCAAACCGGCGCTTACTGGAAGAGGCGGGTATTCCCGGGGATGCATCACCCAAGACGATCTCAGAACTTGATGAGTGGATCCGCCGCCTGACGCGATTTGACGAGGCCGGAACCGCGATTCAGATAGGCATGGCTGCGTGGAATAACGCCTGGGGGCAGCCCAATAACCTCTATACTTGGGGCTGGGCGTTCGGTGGCGAATTTTATGATCCGGTGACCGATACAGCTACCTTGGATCACCCCCAGGTGATTGCAGCGTTGGAGTGGTTGGCCGATCATCACATGCGTTACCGGGTCGCGCTCGAAGGAAAAGATGGTTACTTCGTTCAGCGGTTCATCCAGGAGCAAGAAGTGATGATCACAACGCACGCTGAGGTTATTGGCGAAATTCAACGGGCAAATCCCGACATTCCCTTGACTCTAGGGATGATGCCGCATCACGACGAGCACGGCCCTGAAAATCCTGCCTGGGTCGGGGGATGGAACCTTGCCATCGCCAAGGGGAGCAAGCATCCTGATTTGGCGTGGGAGTTACTCAAATTCCTGGCTGCGGACGCTCAAGGCACGGGTATCTTTGGTGTAGCTGCTAGCCAGTTTCCAAGTTACCGCTATTCCGAAGCTTACTCGGTCTTTCTTGATGACCCAATACGGAGGGTATTTGCCCAGATCCTGGAGACAGCTCAGCGTGTGCGACCCGTTACGACAGAGACCGAGACGTTTAACCGGGAAATTCAGCAAGCCGTGTCGCAAGTGCTTAACGGTGAACTCCCAGCTCGGCCGGCGTTGGAAGACGCTAACCGGCGGGTCAACCAGGTGCTTTCGGAAGTGCGCAACGCGCGCCGTTAATAGGACCGTCGGTCTAAGTTGATGGTGCGGGCGACAATTCGCTGCGCATCCGTAGCGGTTGACACGGGGCTTAAGGCGTGATACAGTGTAACAATAAAACCAGTTGGCGTATCAAAGCGATGACGAGGAAGAGTAGCGAGAGCGCCCGGCTTTTGAGAGAGTCGCTGGTCGGTGGAAAAGCGGCGCCGGGCCTCGTGAAAGCCCCCTCCGAGCTGCTGCGGTGAAAGGCGTGGCCGAGTATCTGCAGCCGGTGGTGCGGCGTCGAGCCGTTGGGATCCGTTATCTCCCGCGTCCAGGCGATGGCCTCACATGTGAGGCCCGTGGACGGCTGAGGCCTGCGTCGAGAGCGTCCGGCGAGTCTAACCGTGCGCGAGAAGGACGCAGGCGAACGTAGGTGGTACCGCGAAGCAGAGCTTTCGCCCTACGGGGGTGAAAGCTCTTTTGTTTTACGGCAAGGGCGGTATCCGCCACCTGGACGCGACATACAATGATCAAGCTAATTGAGCGATGATGGGGAAGAAGCTTGCGAACCGGCGCCACAGAGAGAGGCCCCTCCGGCTGAAAGGGCCTTGCGTCCCGCAGGCGAGCCACCCCAGAGCTGTCGGGGAAGGAGCCTTTTCCCAACCCGGCCGGGCCGGGCGCCGTTAGAGCCCGAGAGAGTGACCGGACTCCAGGGTCCGGTAAGCAGAGTGGTACCGCGGGAGCTCCCCGTCTCTGAGCCGAGAGACAGGGAGCTTTTTGATTTTGGAGACGGGCGAGAGCGAGGTCGAGAGCATGAGCGTTTGGCAAGGATTACTGGCGGCGAGGAGCCGGCGCATGAAAGCCTCAGACATCCGCGAGGCGTTTAAGCTGGCCGAACGAGGCGACATCATCTCCTTCGCAGGCGGCTTTCCTGCGGCCGAGACCTTCCCCCTGGACGAGGTGGGCGCCGTGGCGGAGAAAGTGGCCCGAGAGATGGGAGCCACGAGTTTGCAGTACGGCCCGACGGAGGGCTTGTATGAGCTGCGGGAGATGGTAGCCCAGCGCCTTGAGGCGCAAGGCATCCCTTGCCGGCCGGAGGAGGTGCTCCTCACCAACGGCTCTCAACAAGCGCTAGACCTCGTCGCCAAGCTCTTTCTGGATCCAGGCGACGGCGTGATCGTGGAAAAGCCGGGGTACATCGGCGGCATCTCGGCCTTCGGCAACTATGAGGCGGAGTACTGGGACATCCCTCTCGACGGCGAGGGACTGCGGACCGACCTCCTCGAGGAGCGGCTGGCGCGAGCGGCGGGAACGGGAAACGGCTTACGGCAGGCCATCCCCAAGCTGTGCTACGTCGTCCCCAATTTCCAAAACCCGACGGGTGTCACGTTGTCGGAGGATCGCCGCCGCCACCTGGTGGATTTGGCCCGAGAACACGGCTTTCTGATCATCGAGGATAACCCCTACGGTGAGATCCGCTTCGAAGGGATGCCTCGGCGGCATATCAAGGCTTACGACCGGGACGGCCACGTCTTATACCTGGGCTCCTTTTCCAAGGTCGCTTTTCCGGGGCTCAGGGTGGGTTACGTCGCCGGGCCCGAGGAGCTGGTGCGAAAACTTGCGATCGCCAAACAGGGAACAGACCTCTGCTCCACGTCGTTTGGGCAAAAGCTCATCGTCGAATGCGAGCGCCAAGGGCTGCTGGACGCTCACCTCAAG
>PKEU01000123.1 GCA_002919195.1 bacterium | reverse complement strand
GCAAACCTCCGCTACTGGACACCCGAGATTCACCGGGCAGCCTTTCTCATCCCACCCTTTCTCAAAGAGATGCTAGAGATCGACGGGTAGATTCTCCTGGCGGGGCGCCTGCCGCCCCGCCAAGAGGCGCTCTCCGTCGCCGCACGCCGCGACCGCCCTCAGGTAGGTGAGCGGCTCCACCGTGATCGGCATGAGGTAGGCTCGCTGTCCGTAGGTTTGGACGAGCTCCAAGAGCTCCACCGTCAAGCGGGCGCACCCCTCCAGCGTCGCCTCAAACCCTGGCGGAAAGACGACCCGGTTGGCCCGCTCCCAGTAGCGGGCGCTCTTTTCGCTGGTCACGGGGGTGATGCCGAGGAAAGTCGCCACGCCCTCTAACTCCTTGAGACACTTTTCCGCGAACTCCAGGTCGAAGAAGGGCTGGGTGAACAGGCCATAAGCCCCCGCTTCCAGTTTGGCCCAGGCGTAGTCGAGCTCCGCGCCCAGCTCACCCCGGTAAGGGTCAAAGCCGGCCCAAAGCCTTAAGGTTGTCAGCTCCTTGCTGGCGCGGCGCAAGAGGTCCAGCGACGTGGGATGGGGGGTTTCAGGATCCATCTCAAAGCGATCGCCTGTGATGATCAACGCCTCGGGCACGCCGGCCTGCTCAAGACGCAAGAGGAGCTCGACGCTCTCATCCAGCGAGCGGTCGCGGGCCCGGACGTGGGGGATCACCCTGAGCGGTAAGTGCACCGCCGCCACCGCCGCGTCGTGGCTGCGGACAGGCAGACGTTTGATGTCGGGGATGTTGAGCCATGAAATTTCGGGAAACGCCGCGACCACTTGCTCAGCTTGATCCAGCAGTTGGTCCAACGCCCGGGGGACCAGCTCAATCGACAGCATCCAAAGCTCCTCCAGCGAAAGGTTCAAGTTCCCAGCTCAAAGCTGGCCAGGTACTCCTCTTGCTCCGGCGTCAACACGTCGATCTCGACGCCCATGGCCTCGAGCTTGCGCCGGGCGATTTCGCGGTCGATGGACTCAGGGACCTTATAGACACGCGGCTCGAGTTTGGGCCTTTCGCTCCACAGCCAATGGGCCGAGAGCGCCTGATTGGCAAAGCTCATATCCATCACTTGGGCCGGGTGGCCTTCGGCCGCGCCCAGGTTGACCAACCGCCCTTCGGCGAGCAAGCGGATCCTCTTGCCCGACGGCAGGAGATACTCTTCGACGCTGGGCCGGACTTCCTTCCGCTCGACGGCAAGTTCCCGCAGGCCCCTCACGTTGATCTCGACGTCGAAGTGGCCCGAATTGGCCACGATGCTCCCGTCTTTCATCCGTTGGAAGTGGTGCACGTCGATCACATGGCGGTTGCCGGTGACCGTCACAAAGATGTCGCCCAGCGCCGCCGCCTTTTCCATGGTCGTCACTTCGTACCCTTCCATGACGGCCTCCAAAGCCCGGAGGGGGTCGGTCTCGACGACGATGACCCGGGCGCCTAGACCCCTCGCCCGCATCGCCACGCCCCGGCCGCACCAGCCGTAGCCGATGACGACAAAGGTGCTGCCCGCGATCAAGACGTTGGTCGCCCGCATGATCCCGTCGAGCGTCGATTGGCCGGTGCCGTAGCGGTTGTCAAACATGTGCTTGGTCAAGGCGTCGTTGACCGCGATGACGGGAAACTTGAGGACGCCCTTTTCTGCCATGGCCCGGAGGCGGATGACCCCCGTCGTCGTCTCCTCGGTGCCGCCGATCACGCCCGGCACGAGCTCCTGGCGCTGGCCGTGGAGGGTGTTGACCAGGTCGGCCCCGTCGTCCATCGTGATGTGGGGCTCGATATCGAGCACCCGGTGAATATGGCGGTAATAGGTCTCGGAGTCTTCGCCCCGGATGGCGTAGGTCGGGATCCCGTAGATCTCGTTGAGCGCGGCCGCGGTATCGTCCTGGGTGCTCAAGGGGTTGGAGGCGCACAGGGCGACCTCTGCCCCTCCCGCTTTGAGCGTCCGCATGAGGTTGGCCGTTTCGGTGGTCACGTGCAAGCACGCGGCGATGCGAAGCCCCTCCAAGGGGCGCTCTTTTTCCCAATCCCGCATGATTTGCGCCAAGACCGGCATTTGCCCGGCCGCCCACTCGATACGCCGCCGGCCCGCTTCGGCCAGCGTGCGGTCTTTGCAGTCACCAATCATGAAACATCCTCCTCGCGCCCCCGTTCGATACGCCGGGAGCCTATTTCGCTGTGTTTGCAATGCCATGTTTGCGCATCGCCGGAGCTTTTACTTTATCCAGGGGCCCTCCTTCTCCTTTTAGGCCTGTCTGGACGCTGCCGGCGTGGTACAATGTGTAAGTCGACAGACAAGGAGGCTTTAGCGATGAAATTGATCTTGGCGATCGACGTCGGCACCAGCTCGACCCGGGCGGCGCTGGTGGACCCGTCGTTTCAGGTTCACGCGCTGTCGCAGCAGGCATACCCCCTCCACACGCCGCGTCCGGGCTGGGCCGAGCAGGACCTGGACCAGGTGATGCAGGCCTTGGACCAGGCGGTGCGCGCGTGTTTGGCCCAAAAACCCGCGGGGGGCAAGATCCTCGGGATTTCGATCGACACCGCGATGCATAGCCTCGTCCTCTTGGACGAAGAGGACAAGCCTCTAACGCCCCTCTGGACGTGGGCCGACATGAGGGCGGCGCCCCAGGCTCGAGACATGGCGGCGGACCGGGCTTTGGCGGAAAGCCTCTACGCCGCTACGGGCTGCCCCGTCCACGCCGTGTACCTGCCGGCCAAGATCCGCTGGCTACGCCAAGAGCGCCCGGAGCTTCTCGCCAAGACCAAGACCCTGGCCTCCATCAAGAGTTTTCTCCTGCAGCGGCTGACGGGGGAGCGGGTCGAGGAGATGGCGATGGCGTCCACCTCAGGGCTTTTCAACGTCCACTCATTGGCGTGGCATCCCGCCGCTTTGCAAGCAGCCGGCATCGACGATCCGATCTTGCTTCCCCGCTTGATCGCGCCCGAGAGCATCGCGGGCCACCTGTTGGACGAAGTGGCGCGCTCTTGGAACATCCCGGCGGTGCCGGTGGTCGCTGGAGGGACCGACGGGCCCTTTGCCAATATCGGGGCCGGCGCCGTCGAGGCGGGCGACATGGCGATCACCGTGGGAACCAGCAGCGCGGTGCGGATGATCGTCCCCGCTCCCAAGCTCGACGTGCTCCAGCGCACCTGGTGTTATTATTTGGGCGATGCGACCTGGATCGTCGGCGGCGCGATCAACGGGGGCGGCAGCACCCTCGACTGGCTGGCATCGGCCTTTCCGGGGTTGACAGGAGGCGCCCGGCGTCACGAGCGCCTGGACGAGCTGGCTGAGAGCGTGCCGCCGGGGGCCGAAGGGCTGATCTTCGCTCCCTATCTCGCGGGTGAACGAAACCCCGGATGGCAAGGCGCCGCCCGGGGCTATATGGCCGGGATCGGCTTGCACCACCGTGCCCCCCATTTCGTACGGGCCGCCATGGAGGGGATCGCCTATCAAATCGCCTGGGTCTACCAGGGCGTCGCCGAGACCGCAGGCGAGCCCCGCTCCGTCCGTATTACCGGCGGCTTTGTCAACTCAAGGGTCTGGCCCCAAATCTTGGCCGACGTGCTGGGCCGCGAGCTCGAGGTGCCCATCAGCAACGAGGGCTCGCTCTTGGGCGCTGCCGCCTTCGGTTTTAGCGCCGTTGACCCCTCCATCGACTGGCGGGAGATGGCCCGGCAGGTGCCGGTGACGGCCCGCATTGCGCCCGACCCAAGCCGCCACCAGCGCTACCAGGAGATCCTTCGCGTGTACCAGGAGCTCTACGAAGCGATCCGCCCTCACTTTGAGCCCGTCGCCTCCCTCGGCGACACCGGCGGCGGCGAGCTTCGTGGGTGACAAAGGAAACTTGACGCGAGGCCCCTTGAGCCGTTATGTGTGGATTGGCGACAAGCGCGTGCCCTGTCGAGCGGCTTTCTTTTAGGCGACGGGGTTTGAGAGAACCGAGCGCTTTACGAGAGCATACTTTGAGGTGCCCAGCGCGATGGTGGCTGGGCTTTCAAACGCCACTTCACTGAAAGAAAGGGGGAGGACCTTTGGAAAAGCTCGACCCGATCGCTTCGATTCAAACGTTGTTGAAAGAGGGTTCTGACAGCGCCAAAATCCTTGAGTTGGTGGGTCCTCTCCAGCCTTACGACGTCTCAGAGATCATCCGCCAGCTCGACCACCAAGACCAGCTGGCGTTGATGCGCAGCCTGCCCACCGACGTTGGGGCCGAAACGCTGGAATACCTCGAGCCCGAGATGCAGTACCGCATCCTGCACCACCTCGAACCCGAGGTGGCAAAGCCGCTGCTCCAGGAGATGTCGAGCGACACCGTGGTGGACCTCTTGCTCGCGATCCATCCCAACCAGGCGGCGGCCCTCAAAGAGTGGCTGCCCACAGCGTACCGGGAAAGGATCGACACGTTGATGACGTTTCCCGAAAACACCGCGGGCAGCCTCGCGTCGGTGGACTACATCGCCGTGCGCGAAGGGTGGACCGTGCGGCGCACGCTGGAGCACATCCGAAAAGTGGCGAAAGAGGCGGACGTGGTGACCTACGCCTACGTGGTCGATGCTCAGGGACGCCTCCTCGACGTGGTTTCCCTGCGGGAGCTGATCCTCGCCGACCCCGAGACGCGGCTATCAGAGCTCGTCACCCATGATGTCATCTCCGTGGGGGCGTACACCGACCAAGAAGAGGCGGCCCGCATCCTGGCCCAATACGGCTTTCTCGCCTTGCCGGTGGTCGACAACGACGACCGGCTGATCGGCGTCATCACGGTCGAAAGCCTCTTTGACGTCGTCGAAGAAGAGGCGACCGAAGACTTCTACCGGTTGGGCGGCAGCGAGCCTCTGGCCGAGTCGTACTTTCGCACTCCGGTCCGGGTGTTGTACCGCAAGCGCATCATCTGGCTCCTCGTCCTCTTTGTGGCGCAGGCCTACACTAGCACGGTCCTCAGGCACTTTGAAGACACGCTGTCGCAAGTCGTGGCCCTCACCTTTTTCATCCCGCTGTTGATCGGAACCGGCGGCAACACCGGATCGCAGACCGTCACCACCCTGGTCCGGGGATTGGCCGTGGGTGAGATCGGGTTTAAAGACTTGAGCCGGGTCGTCGGGCGCGAGCTGTTGACGGGTACGCTCCTCGGCCTCACCTTGGCCGTCGCGACCTGGATCCGGGCTTACATCCTCGGCGTGAGCGTGGAACTGGCGCCGGTCGTCGCGGTCACCGCGCTGTTTATCGTCGTGTGGGCCTCGCTGGTCGCCGCCGTCCTGCCCCTCTTGCTCCACCGCCTCCGCCTCGATCCGGCAGTGGTCTCAGGGCCTTTCATCACCACGGTCGTCGACGGGACGGGCCTTTTCATGTACTTCACCATCGCCAAGATGCTGCTCGGCCTTTAGGAAAAAGCGTCTCGATGGTGAGGGCCGAGAGCTTTGCGCTCTCGGCCCTTCGTTTTTGCACGGCGTCAAGCCGACGATGAAGGGATACGACCCATTGAGTCAGCTCACGGCTGAGCCAGGATGGCGTTGACCCGGGCCGTCAGCTCTTCAAAGACCTGGCGCACGGGCCGCTCGTTTTTGAGGATCGACTCCTCGATGGCCGGCCAGAGAAGCTGGCCCACCTCCGTCTGCTTTGTAAAGAGGGGCGCCGGGCGGGCATAAGCCGTCTGCTCGATGAAAACTTCGAGGTTGATCCCCTTTTGCGCCGCCTCCGTCTCCCGGGCGTACTCCGCGCCCAGCGAGAGGCGGGCAGGCTGGAGATTCCCGGCGATCATCTGGTAGCGCTGAGCCTCTTCACCGACAAGGAACAGGAGGAAGCGCACCGCCTCGTCGGGATGCCGGGTGCCCGCGTACACCATGTAACCATCCGCGGTGTGGATCGCCGATGCGATCCCCGTCCTCCCCCGGGGCCGGACCGAGACGTTCCAGTTGCACGTGGGGCAGTTGGTAAAGGTGGCGGAGACGTCCCACGAACCGGTCTGCCACATGGCGAGCTCCGTACCATTCCAAAACATGTCGTGGGACCAGCGGCCGATAAACGGATACGGCGGGGCGATCTCGTATTCCCAGATGAGGCTGTGCTGGAACTCAAGGGCCTCGATGGCCTCGGGCTCGTCCAAATAGATGCGGTTGCCGACGACGGCGCCCTCATCGATCACCCTGCCGCCGTTTTCCCAGATAAACTGGATCACCCGGTCCCAGCCGCCGTTGACGTCAAATCCCCACTGAACCACTTGATCGCCGCTGCGGCGTGTCAGCTTGCGCCCCGCTTCGATAATGGTGTCCCACGTCCACGTCTCGTCGGGATAAGGGACGCCGGCGGCGTCAAACATGTCGACATTGTAAAAGAGGCCGCTCACGCCGGTATAGTGGGGCAAAGCCATCTGCTTGCCGTCTACCTGGAAAAGCCGCAGGTGGCCGGGGACAAAGTCGTTGATCAGCTCGGCGTCAAGGTACCGGTCCAAAGGCAGCGCATGCCCCTGCTCAAGCCAGTTTCTAAAAAACGACTCCCAACCGGCGACCACGTCGGGGGCCGTCCCAGCCAAAAACTCGACGGAAACCTTCTCCACCCAATCTCCCGTTGCCGGAGTGTACTCCACGATGATGTCGTTTTGGCTCGAGTTAAACATCTCGACCAGGGTTTCGTTGATGTCTTTTCCATCCAAGGTCATGCGCGGCGGCGCAAAGAAATGGATGGTCGTCGAAGCGGCGGCCGCTTGAGCGACTACGCCAAAGACCAACACGAAGGCCAGGACTCCTGAGATACGTCCACGCATCACTGGTACCTCCTTTACTTTGATGTTAAGGTTGCCTCACGCTTCTCCGTCGGCCGTCCCTGCTTTCGCCGATGCACCCCCATTCTCAGAACCCTGGGCTTCCTTGGTATTTTCAGTAATTAGTCCGTGCCGGCGCTTTCTCCTCTTCGCCTCGATCCTTGCATCAAACCCCGGCCTTGAGAAAGACTACCTGGAGCACGACCACTAAGGGAGGAGAGGCGTTTCGTGCAACCTATGATCAACTCATTCTCACAAGGCGCAACGCGCCCGCGCCGGGTGGTTGATTATGTCCTCGACCAGCTCGCCGCGTGGGGCGTGCGGCGCGTCTACGGCGTGGCCGGCGACTCCATTCTCCCCCTGATCTCGGCCATGGCCGAAAGGGAAGCGCCGGTCTTTGTCCCGACCCGCCACGAAGAGGCCGCCGCTTTTATGGCCAAGGCCGAAGCCGTGCTGACCGGAAACGTAGGGGTCTGCATCGCCACGTCGGGCCCCGGCGTGGCCCACCTGGTCAACGGCTTGGCCGACGCCCAGACAGACTCCGCTGCGGTGCTCGCCATTACGGGGCAGCAGGAGAGTTTCTACACCGGCTCGCGGCACCGGCAAGTGATCGACCAGCAGCAGCTGTTGGCTGCGGTGACCGAGTTCACCGCGGAGCTGGGGCACCCGTCCGGCATCGGCTTTCTTTTGGGCAGGGCGCTTAGAACCGCGACCGGAAAGAGCAAAGTCGCGCATATCAGCATTCCTAAAGACTTTTGGAATGAGCCGCTGCCCGATCTTCCATTGCGCAGCTTCGAACCTTTCCTCAAGACCCCCCACCGCTCGGCCCCTCACGTCCTCGACGAAGCGGCCGGGCTCCTCTATCAAGCCCAAAGGCCCTTGATCTTAGCCGGCATCGGAGCCCGTGGGGCCATCGGCCACGTGCTGCAGCTGGCGGAAGCGCTGCGAGCGCCCGTGATCCACACGCTGGCTGCTTCGGGGCAGTTTCCCAGAGACCACCACCTGGTCATGGGAAGCGTGGGCGAGGGCGGCACTCAATACGCCTTGGAGCTGATCGCCGCATCGGACTGCATCTTGAGGCTGGGCACCACCTGGTGGCCCCACCGCTACGTGCCCGACGCCCCTGTAACGATCGACATCAACCTCCGGCCCGAACACGTCGGCATGGGCTCACCCGCCCGCTTTGGCGTCGTCGGGCCGCTGGAAGAGATCTTGCCCCAGCTGGTCCCCAAAGCGCCTAGTTGGTCAAGGCCCGAGTGGGAGGCGCGGGTCGCCGAGGCCAAGCTCCAGTACGAAGAGAGCCTCGCCCAAGAGATCCAGGCCGCTCGGCAGGCGACCTTCCCCACGGTCCACCCCGCGCTCATCATCGACGCCCTCAACCGCCACATCCCCGCCGACGCGATCATCTCGCTGGATGTGGGCGATCACGTCCTGTGGTTTAACCGGTACTTCCGGGGGACCGGGCGCCAGGACATCCTCATCTCGGGATACTGGCGATCGATGGGCTGCGGCCTTCCCTTTGCCCTGGCGAGCAGCCTCGTTCAGCCCCACCGCGCCTCGGTGGCGATCGTTGGCGACGGCGGCCTCAGCATGAGTTTGGCGGAGCTGCTCACCGCAGTCCGCCACCGCTTGCCTGTGGTGATCGTCGTCTTCAACAACCGTTCGCTGGCGATGGAGGAACACGAGATGGAGATGTTGGGGCTGCGCGTCCATGGGGTCGGGCTCAACAACCCCGACTTCGCGCGGTTCGCCGGGCTTTGCGGCGCCCGAGGATACCGGGTCCAGCGGGCGAAGGAGCTGGACCATGCGCTCGAGCAGGCGTTTCAAGAAGACGGCGGGCCCGCGCTGATCGACGTCGTGACCTCGCCGGCGCCGCTGCCTATGCCCGAGCCGCCGGAGTGGGCCAAAGTGCCGGCGCTCAACCGGCAAGGCAGGGATTAAAGGTGGGGGAGGCTCCACTGCAGGGAGCCGGACGAAGGGATTGCAAGCCGGGCTCTGTCAGACCCGCTTTTCCCAGAGCCTCCCATCGACCGGGCCGCAGCGGCGGCAGTAGTGTCTCCGTCCCCCGTGCGCCAACCGGCGAGTGTAGGGGTAGATCCGGCCGCACGAGCGGCAGGTGTAGGTCCACCGCACCCCTCGCTTAGGGAGGGGCCGTTCGCGGCAATACCGCTCGACCCGGCCGCCCAGGGCGCGGATCCGCTCCATCCACCGGTAAAACTCAGGACCGTGGCCCGGCACCACGAGGTGGATCATCTCGTGGAGGAGCGTCGCTTCGATTTCATCGGGGTGGCGGGCGTGATAATGCGTCGAGAGCCGGATCAACCGCCGCGCGGGGTAGCACAACCCCGCGGAGGCGGTCATCCGGCTCGACCACTCGATCCGCACGTGCTCCGCGGCCGGCAGCACCGCCACCCCTTGCGGCGTGGTGAAGTACCGGGCCCGCAGCTCGCTGTAGAGCTTTACGAGTTGCGCCTCCGGGCAAGGAGGCTTAGGCTGGGTCGCCAAAGACGCGGCGCCCTCCCACCCACGTGGCCACCGTGCGGAAATCGGCGTCCAATACGGCGACGTCGGCATCTTTGCCAACGCGCAGGCTCCCTTTGCGGGCGTCAAGGCCAGCCTCGCGGGCTGGGTTGAGCGCTGCCATCTGGGCAGCTTCGTGCACGGGCACGCCCACTTCCCGCACCATGAAACCGACAGCCTGGTCCATCGTCAGCACGCTGCCTGCCAGGGTCCCGTCGGCTAGCCGGCACTCCCGGCCTTTCACCGTCACCTGCAGCCGTCCGAGTTCATACTCACCCTCGGGCATGCCGGCGGCTGCGATCGCGTCCGTCACCAGGCAGATGCCGTCCGTCCCCTTGGCGCGCCAGAGCGCCTCGATCGCTTTCGCATGAACGTGAACGCCGTCCGCGATCACCTCGCAACGGACCTCCGGTCCCGACAAGAAAGCGGCGCCGACGACCCCCGGGTCCCGGTGGTGCAGCGGCCGCATCGCATTGTATGTATGCGTCACGTGGGTGATGCCCGCATCAAAGCCTGCCATTGCCTGTTCAAAGGTCGCGTCGGTGTGACCCATGGAGACGGCGACCCCGGCGCGGCGGAGGAACTCAATGGCCTCTTTCGCCCCTTCCATTTCGGGAGCCAGCGTGACGAGGCGGAACCCTTCTTCGAGGATGGCCATCACTTCTTCCAGCTCCGCGACGCTGGCAGGCCGGATATAGGCTGGATTTTGCGCTCCCGCTCGCTTGGGGTTGATGTACGGGCCCTCAAGGTGCATGCCGGCGATAGAGGCGCCATGCCAGCCGTCCTCCTTAGAAAGGGCCATGGCCTCGCGCACAGCCCGGGCCGCGGCAACGATCCGCTCCTGTGATTCGGTCGTGGTCGTCGCCAAGAGGCACGTCGTGCCGTGGGCGGCGTGCAATGAGGCGATGCGGCGCAGCGCTTCGACGGTGCCGTCCATCGTGTCGGCTCCGCCGCCCCCGTGGATGTGCACGTCGACAAAGCCTGGAAAAACCCACGCCCCTTGCGCATCGTACCGCTCCCACTCCGAAAACGGGACCGCCTCACCGCCCGGAGGCGCGATGGCGGGGGGAACCAGGTCGGCCGGACCGGCGTAAGCGATGCGGCCCTCCATCAAGACCACTGCGCCGTCTTCCAACACGCTCTCTTCCAACACGAGCTTGCCGCCCGTGATACAAATGGGCCGGTGCATCGGTGCTCACCTCGACTCGCATTCAGTCTCCGCCAAATGCCGCCGCAAGGTGTCCAGCATCAACGCCTCGGGCGCCCGGTGTCCGGTGATGAGCTCAAAGGCGATTGCCCCTTGAAAGGCCAGCATCCCTTCACCGGTGAGGACAGCGCACCCCCGCTCCCGCGCGGCCCGGATGAGCGCGGTCTGTCGGGGCCGGTAGACAATGTCGCAAACCAGGGCCGCTGGATCGATGGCTTCCACCGGAACGACCGGAGGCACGTCGTGATGAGGATACATCCCCACCGAAGTGGTGTGGATGATGATCTCGGCTTCGCGGAGCGCCCGCCGGAACGCAGGATCGCTTTCGTCCAGAGGCAAGGCCCGCGCCAAGACGCGCGCCGCGACGCGCTTTGCCACCGCCTGGGCCTTTTCCAGGGTCCGGTTGACGACCCAAAGGCGCCGTGCGCCCGCGAGCGCGAGGCTCGCCGCGATGGCCAGCGCCGCGCCTCCCGCGCCGACGATCATCACGCTGGCGCCCCGGGGCGTCCTGCCCGTCTCCCGCTCGAGGCTGCGCAAAAAGCCGCGCCCGTCGGTGTTGTACCCCAGGAGCCTGCCCTCCCGGTGGACGACGGTGTTGACGGCGCCGATGAGCCGGGCCTCCTCGTCGATCTCGTCCAGGTGCTCCATCACCGCCACCTTGTGAGGCACTGTGACGTTGACCCCGGCGATCCCCAGGGCGCGCACGCCCTGGACCGCGGCGGCTAGAGCCTCCGCTTTCACATGAAAGGGGACGTAAACCCAGTCCATCCCCAGCGAGGCATAGGCTGCATTGTGCATCAACGGGGAGAGAGAGTGCTCGACGGGGTCGCCAAAGACGCCTGCGACTTTGGTCTTGCCTGTGAGTTTCACCGGGTTCATGCGCCTCGCCTACCTGCTGCTGCCTGCCACGGGAGGCATCCGCAAAGGCGGCGGCTGCTCAGCTAGCCTTTTGAGCGTTGGCGCAGAAGGCTCTTTTTCTTGCAGCCACGGGGAAAGATCGTCGGCAAAAGCGATCGCCATCGCCTCTTCGATCGTGCGCACCGGCACCGAGGTGATGCCCGGGATTTGCTTTGGCAGCTCCAAGGCGTTGCTCTCGGGCACCAAGACCAGGCGGATGCCCGCCTGCCGGGCGCCGTGCAGCTTTTCGTAAACGCCGCCCACGGGCTTGATCCGCCCTTGGATGGAGATCTCACCAGTGATCGCGATATCCTGCCGCAGGGGCCGCTCCCAAAGCGCGCTGATGATGGCCAAGACGACGGCGGCGCCTGCCGAAGGCCCATCGATGCGCCCGCCGCCGACGACGTTGACGTGTACGTCCCAGTCGGCCAGGGACTCGCCGGTCACTTTGCGGACCACCGACGCCGCGTTAAACACGGAGTCCTTGGCCATGGTCCCGGCCGTTTGATTAAAACGAAGCTCCCCTTTGCCAGGCTCCCGCGCCTTAAACGCGACGGCCTCGATCTCGATCACGGAGCCCCTAAATCCCGACACCCCCAGGCCAAAGATGTGCCCCACCTCTTTCGAGGGAGAGCCTTTGGCGACCACTGAGGGCGTGAGCCGGCCCATGCGGATCACTTCGAGAGCATGCTCCCGGGTGATATGGACGGGAGGCACTTTGACGGAGTTGGAACCTTCCTCGTTTTCCTCCTCCGCTTCTTCGTCCCTCGCCTTGTTTTCCTTGACCCACTGTTCCAGCACGGCCGGGTCCAGCTCGTACAAGGCGAGGCCGTAAGCGTCGGCGAGAAGGCTTGTGGCCTTGCGGCCCTCGGAGGTGTATTCGCTGATCAAAGAGGGCACCTCGGGGTCCAGGGTAGCGCCCAGCCGTTGGGCCGCCTGCACCACGATCTGCTCGATCTCCTCTCGCCCCAGAGGATCGAAAAACACCTCGGCGCAGCGCGACCGGAGCGCCGGGTTGATCTCTGAAGGATCCCGGGTCGTGGCGCCGATCAGCACGAAATCCGCCGGCGCCCCCTCTTCAAACAGCTTTTTTATGTACTTCGGCACTTGGGGATCGTTGGGATCGTAGTAGGACGACTCAAAGTAGACCCGCTTGTCTTCGAGCACTTTGAGGAGCTTGTTTTGCAGGATCGGATCCATCTCGCCGATCTCATCGATGAAAAGGACGCCACCGTGGGCTTCGGTCACGAGCCCGGGCTTGGGCTCAGGGATACTCGACTCTGCAAAGTCGCGGCGGGCCCCCTGGTAGATGGGATCGTGCACCGAACCCAAGAGGGGGTTGGTCACTTCCCGCGGGTCCCAGCGCAAGGTGGTCCCGTCGACCTCGACAAAGCGGGCGTCCGGTTCAAAGGGCGTAAAGGGCAGCTTTTTCGCGTACTCCAGCGCCAGGCGGGCGACGGTCGTCTTGCCGACCCCGGGCGGCCCGTAGAGCAGCACGTGCTGTGGATAGGGCGATGCGATCTTGGAAAAGAGGGCTTTGCGGGCGGTTTCTTGCCCGACGATCTCGTCGACCGACTTGGGCCGCATGCACTTTAAGATCGAGTTGGCGAGCTTTCGCTGCTCCAGCTTTTGGAGTTCGGCAAACTTTTTGAGCGTCTGCGCGTTGTCGGGACCGCCGTCTTCTTTCAGCACCTGCAACTTGAGCTCTTTGATATACTCCTCGTGGCGCTCTTGCATCTTTTCGGCGACCCGCTGCTCCAGGCGGTCTTCGACGTCGCGCCGGGCCAAAATGTCGGCCAGGGCGTCTTCGATCTCGTCCAAAACCCCCTCCAGCTCCTCGTCGGAGGGCCTCTCTTCGAGCGTGGGGTCTTCAAAGACGATGCGTTCCAAAGCCAGCACCTGGTCGTTGAGGCTCTTAGACTGCATCAAGTCCAGCGCGTCCAGCTTGCCTGCCTTGAGCACCAGCTTGTCCCGTCCGTACACTTCCCCCAGCAGGTGAAAGATGGCTTTCACCCTCCGGGCCAGGGCGTCACTTCGCCGCGCGCTCGAGGACGAGCGTCCAAGCCTCTGCCAAAAGCTCACGCGCCTTCCCCCTGTGCCTCGACGACCCGCACGGTGAGCTGAGCGCTGACCTCGGGGTGCACTTTCACCTGAACCCGGTATTCGCCGAGCATCTTGATGGGCTCGTCCAGATCGATCTTGCGCTTGTCGAGCTCGACCCCGGTCGCCTTTTTCACCGCCTGCACGATGTCAAGGGCGGTGACCGAGCCAAAGAGGCGGCCCGAATCCCCCGTCTTTGCCGGGATCACGATGCTCGCCTTTTCCAAAACCCCCGCGGTCTTTTGCGCCTCTGCCAGCTCCCGCTGGGCTTTGGCCTTGGCATGGGTCTTCTCTGTCTCCAGCGCTTTGAGGTTGGCGGCATTCGCCTCCTTAGCCAGGCCGCGGGGGATCAAGAAGTTGCGGGCGTACCCTTCCGCGACCTCGACCAGGTCTCCCTTCTTACCTAGCGCCTTGACGTCGGACATCAGGATGACTTTCACGTCAACTCCCCCCTTGCACTTCGGCATCGGATCGCCGCGCTCGACGCAGGTCGAGCAAAGCGTCGATCACCCCCGCGACGAGGAAGAGCAAAGACGCCACCGGCTGCAGGAAAAAGAGCACACCCAACACGATCAGCCAGCGCAACGCTTTGCTTACCTTCGCCCTCTGGAGGTAAAACCAGCCGACGGCGAGGCCCTGGATCGTCATGAGAAAGCCGAGGATCAACACCACGTTGATCAGGGCCATCTGGACAAATCCGGTCAGCCTCGCTAACAACAAGACCTCAGCGACCCGCCCGGCAACATACAGCGCCGCCGTCCACCGGGGAAACCTCCAGCGGGAAAATTCCGGCAGGGGCGCCACCGCGTCTTTCTCGCCGGGAAGCTTGCGGGCGAGCCACCGGGTGAGCCCATAGTCCACCACCGTCAATCCGACGGAGCCCAAGATGAGGCTGGCAGGGAGCACCGCCCGCATCGCGGCGATCTGAGCGTCGACAAAGGCCTGCGCTGCTGTATCGCTTCCCGCAGCGCTTCTCAGAGCCTCTTGCCAAAATGTAGCCACGATGTCGATGGGGCTCATCCCCACGACCCGCTGGATCAAAAACATGAGGAGCAGCGTCGTGATAAAGACGACCACTGAGCCCACGGCGAGCGCCTGCCGGAGGGAAAACCCCTCTCTCAACGCTTCTCCCAAGGCGATGCCGAGAGCCAGCGCCAAGAGGACCTGAGCCAAGATCAACGGGCTTTGCGTGAGGATGGAGGCAAACAGGCCCGACAGGACCGCCGCCACGATCCCGCTGGCCAAGCCGTGACGGAGGACGAGCACAGCGAGGGGCGCCGGAGCGACCAGCAAGCCGATGGGCAACATCGACAGCACAACGGTCGCGCCCCCCAAGATCACCCGTTCGCCGGGCAAACGCTCACCCGGCTCAGCGGGCATTGCGGCCATTTTGGTCCATCACCCCTCGCGGTACTTTAGGTGCTTGGCAAGGGCGGAAAAGTCACCGTACCACTCCTCAAAGTCGTGGGGCTTCTCCGCGTTGCTCCGGACGATCTGCGCCACTTTCATCTCGAGCCTGGCACAATCTATGCCGAGACGACGGCCCAGGATGTACGCTGTGACGATGATCTGGGCCAGCTGTTCGGAGAGGGCGTCATCCTGCGACTCCCGCATGGCGCGGTAAAGGTTTGCGACCCCTCCCAAAAGCTCGGTCTTGAGCCATTCGACGCTCTTAAGATCGCGGGCGATGTCAACGTCGGCGCGGGTTTTCATACGCATCCTCCCATTCTGAGATGAAGGCGTCCTTTCGGCGGTGCGCCCACCCGCGCCCAAGGCAGCACGCCGAAAGGACGTCCGGATTTCGCGCTCTTGATCAACGACGCGACCTAAAGCACGGCTGTAGATTCGTCGGCGTCAAAACCTTCTCCTTCCCTCGGAAAGAAAAGGGTCGACCCGCCTTTGGCCGCGCTTATTTTTCAAATCCCGGCAAGAGCTCGATCTGCGAGTCGATGAGCTCCTCGGTCATCTGCTTGATCTCTGCAGGCGAACAGACCGCCGCGGTGAGCGGATCGAGCAGCAGGGAGTGAAACGCCGCTTCGCGGCTTCGCTCCAGCGCCGCGATGACGGCGACCTCGATCATCGCCATGTTGCTCCGGCAGATCGCGGCCATGTGCGGCGGCAGGGGGCCGAAATAGCAGGGGTTAAAGCCGTTGCGATCGATCATCACCGGCACTTCGACGCACTGCCCCTGCGGGAGGTTGTCGATCAGGCCGTGATTGATCACGTTGCCGTGGATGACAAAGGGCTTGTTGGTCTGGTGCGCCTCGATGATCCAGCTGGCGTACTCCCAGCTCCGGCTGGTCCGGATCTGGCGCTCGCCCCGGATCGCCTGGCGGCGCTCCTCGTCACGCGCCTCGCGCCACTTGGGCCAATTGTTGGCGTAAAAGCCGCTTTCGCCGCGGTAACCGCTGCGGGTGTATTTCTCCAAGAGATCTTTGCGCTTGCGGTAGTAGGGGAGGTACTCCGAGAAGTGGCCGCTGGACTCAGTGACAAAAGCGCCGAAATGCAGCATGATGTCGCAGCGGATCGGATCGCCCTGATAAAACTCGCTGTTGGGATCTCTTGCCTTTTCAAAGAGAATGGGATACAGGTCGCGGCCTTCGTGTGTCAGCTCAGTAAACCACGCCAGGTGGTTGATGCCGGCGCACTTCCACTGCATCTCGGCGTAGGGCACCTCGGCATGACGCGCAAGGAGGTGGCTCGTCCCCTGGACGCTGTGGCAAAGGCCCACCACCTGCATGTTGCTGACGTGCGAGGCCGCCAGGATCATCATGCCCATCGGGTTGGTGTAGTTGAGGACCAACGCCTTGGGGCAAAGCTCCTCGGCATCCTTGAGCACCTCGACCCACGTGGGGATCGTCCGCAAAGCTTTCATCAAGCCTCCGGGGCCCACCGTGTCGCCGATGCACTGGTCAACCCCGTATTTCAAGGGAATTTCGTAGTCCAAGCGGACCGCCTTAAGCCCCGATACCTCAATGCAGTTGACGATGTAGTCAGCCCCGGCGAGGGCTTTTCTCCGATCGGCGGTCGCCGTCACTTGCCAGCTGCCCTTTTTCCCCATGAGTTCGACGATCTTTTCCACCAGCTGGTGAGCCAACTCCAACCGCTCGAGGTCGATGTCGACGAGAGCCAGCTCGCCGCCGTCAAGTCCCGGGATGTTGAGGATGTCGGTCATCAAAGGCTCGGTAAACCCGCTGCCTGCGCCGAGCATCACCACTTTGATGCGACGTCCCGTTTGCCCGCCGCCCAGGAGGTCGGCTTCCTTTGTGTGTGCATAGTGGCCTTGGGTCTCCTCTGACACGATGCTGCCCCCTCTTTCGATGTCACGGGTGATGACGGGCGATTGTCTCCCCGCGCACATACTTCTCCCGGCGACCTGGTATCCCTTTTCCGGGGCTGCCAAAGATCGCGTGGCCGAAGGCGCGAAAAAAGCGCATCCCCATCAGGGGATGCGCTTTTCCACATCGACGAAGCGGGGCCGGTCTAATGCGCCGGCCGCCGCGCTCGCTTGCCTTATCTGCGAATTAGTCGACCGTGTAGGGAAGAAGAGCCATTTGCCTGGCCCGCTTGATCGAACGGGTGAGCTGCCGCTGGTGCCGGGCGCAGTTGCCCGAAATGCGGCGGGGAATGATCTTGCCCCGCTCGGTCAGGTAGCGGCGCAGGCGGCTCACGTCTTTGTAATCGACGTACTCCACCTTATCCACGCAAAAGGAGCACACCTTGCGGCGTTTGCGGCGATCTCTCGCCAAGTTGCGATCCCTCCTTTGTGAGCCAAAACCGTCTCAAGCAGCTACTAAAACGGGACATCGTCCGGGTTGAAGTCGTCATCCAACACAGGTCCGCCATAACCTGGGCTCCCAAAACCGCCTCCCGGCGGAGAGCCAAAGGAAGGACCCACTGCAGGGCCCGGCGACGAAGCCGGCCCATCTTTCGGCCAGTCGAGGAACTGCACGTTGTCGGCCACGACCTCCGCCGTGCGCCGCTTTTGGCCCTCGTGCTCGTATTCGCGCACTTGGAGCCGCCCCTCGACGCCGACGAGACGCCCTTTTGTCAGGTTGTTGGCACACACCTCGGCCAGGCGCCTCCACGTGACGATGTCGATGAAATCCGTCTCGCGCTGGCCCTGCTGGTTGGTGTAGGGCCTGTCCACCGCGATCCGGAAATTGGCGACGGCCGTTCCCGATTGCGTGTAGCGCAGTTGGGGATCGGCGACCAAACGGCCAATGAGGATGATCCTGTTGAGCATCTGCCCTACCCCCCATGACGTTGAGGATGCCGGGGCCCTCACGTCGCCGTCTCAACTGATTCCGTCGCCTCGACGTCGCTGGCAGCAGGCTCCGCTTCTTGGTCGCTCGCTGCCCCGTCGCTCGCTTGAGCATCGGTTTGCGCCGCTGGCTCTGCGCCGGCGCTTTCAGCCTCAGGCGCTGCGGCAGGCTGCTCCGTGGCGGGTTTCGGCTCCTCTCTGAGACGGACGACGAGGTGCCGGACGACGTTGTCGGTAATGCGCAACACGCGGCTCAACTCGGCCACGCTTTCGGCTGACGCCTTAAACGTCATCACCACGTAGTAGCCTTCAGTGCGCCCTTTGATCTCGTAGGCGAAGCGCCGCTTCCCCCACTTGTCGACTCCGATGACTTGGCCGCCGGTTGCCGCGACCAAGTTGCGAAACCGTTCGACGAGCTGATCGACGGTCTCTTCATCCGCCCCGGAGTCGATGATGTACATCACTTCGTAGGGATTCACCGTCGGCTCACCTCCTCCCCATGGACATGACGGCCCCAGGCGCCACCCTGGGGCAGGGAAAGACACACGTGGACATTATACCACTTTCCAGTTGAAAGTTACACATTAAACCGGAACAAAACCACGTCGCCATCTTGAATGGCATAGTCCTTGCCTTCGGAACGCAAGATCCCCTGCTCCCGGGCAGTGGCCAGCGACCCGCAGCGGACGAAGCTTTCCCAATCGACCACCTCTGCCCGGATGAAGCCCCGCTCCATATCCTGGTGAATCTTGCCTGCCGCCTGGGGAGCAAGAGTCCCCCGGGGCACGGCCCACGCCCGGGTTTCCACACCCTTGACCGTGTAAAACGTCACGAGATCCAGCTGGTCGTAGGCCAGCCGGATCAGGCGGTGCAGCCCGGGCTCGGAAAGCCCAAGTTCGCTCAAAAACTCCCGCGCTTCGTCCGGTGAGAGCTCTGCGATCTCGGCCTCCAAAGCGGCGCAAATCACCAGGGTGCTGGCGCCGGATCTTTCAGCCACCCGCTTGACGTCTTGGACGTAGGCTGATGCTCCCAATAGGTCGTCCTCCGAGACGTTGGCCGCGTAGATGACGGGCTTGGCCGAAAGGAGGAAGAGCTCGGCGATGAGCGACTGCTCCTCGTCATCCCACTGGCCCGCCCGGATGCTCTCGCCCCGTTCAAGCCAAGCCTTCAACCGCTCGAGACGCTCCATCTCCACAACGTACCGCTTCTCTCCGGTCTTGATCATCCGCCCGGTCTTTTCCATCCGCTTTTCCACGGTCTCCAAGTCCTTGAGGACGAGCTCCGTCTCGACGACCTCAATGTCGCGGACCGGGTTGACGTCGCCATCCACGTGCGTGATGTCGGGATCGTCGAAGCAACGGACCACGTGGACGACCACGTCGACCTCGCGGATGTGGCTGAGAAACTGGTTGCCGAGCCCCTCGCCGCGATGCGCCCCTTTCACGAGCCCCGCGACGTCGATAAACTCCAGCATCGCCGGGGTGAGGCGTTCCGGTTTGGTGATTTGAGCGATCGCCTCCAAGCGGCGGTCGGGCACGGGCACCACACCCACGTTGGGGTCGATGGTGCAAAAGGGGTAATTGGCCACTTGGGCCTTCCCCCGCGTCAAAGCGTTAAAGAGGGTCGACTTTCCCACGTTGGGCAGGCCGATCAGGCCGGTGCGATACACGGACGCTCTTCCTTTCGCATGAGCCGCGGGCAGCCCGGTTACACTGTGAAAGAGGCCGGGCTGCTTTGGCTATAGCTTCTGCAAACGTGACGGGGGTTTGCCGATGCATCGAGGCCACAAACGCTGGACGGCAGAAAAGGAACGAAGGCTCATCGAGATGGTCCGGCAGGAGCGGACGCTCCAAGAGATCGCCCGGGAGATCAGCATGCCGGTGGACCTGATCCAGGAGCGGATCGAGCAGCTCGCCACCCCACACGACGACGACATTCGCTTTTCACCCGATCCCCTCTGATCCAGGTCTTCGCGCCTACTCGCCGGCCTCGTCGATCACCCGCTTGATCACTTCTTTGACGCCCCGCTCAAATTTGCGGCGGGGGAGCATCACGACCCGGCCGCACCCCAGGCACTTCATGCGGAAATCCATGCCGGTCCGCAGCACTTCCCACCGGTCGTCGCCGCAAGGGTGCGGCTTTTTCATGCGTACGATGTCGCCCAGGAAAAATTTGGCGGGCACGCCGGTGACCTCCCTTCGCTTGACGTGCCATCCCACACCATCCCTTCCGCTTCGCTCTCGTCTGCACCGGCTCCTGCTCCAGGCGCAGCCTCTAACCTCGAAGGCCAAGCCGTGGTTCTCAAGAAGCTTGAAAGCCGCTAACATTTGCCCGCGCTACCTCATTTGCCTCCGAGAAACGACACTTCCCAAGAGGGGATTGCCCTCTAGGCCCGAACATTGAGGAAGCTTCACACTCTCCGAGAAAATGAGGGATGGATGTGCATCAAGCGACGTGGCTTAAAGAGCGGCGAAACCTTTTGTTTCTCGCTTTAGCCTTTATCTTGGGCGGCACGATCGCCCTTGCCGGCCTCACTTGGACGTCGGCCTCCGACAGCGACGTCGTCGCGCGGGTCAATGGAGAGCCCATCACGCGCGACGAGTTTTTGACCCGCCTCGAAGAGTTCGCGGGCGATCAGGTGCTGGAGCAGATCATTTCTGAAATGGTCATCGCCCAGGCCGAAAGCTCTCTTGCTGAGCCCATCAGCGATGAGGAGATCCAAGCGGAGCTAAACGCCATTAAAGAGAGCTTTGGCTCTGAAGAGGCGTATCAGGCCGAGTTGGAAAGGTACAATCTCACCGAAGAACGGCTGATCTATGAGATCCGTCTCAACCTCATCCTTACCAAGTTGAGCCGGAAAGATGTGGTCGTCTCGGACGAGGAGATCGCGCAGTTCTTTGAAGAGAACAAAGAGCTCCTCGACACGCCTGAGCGGATCCGGGTGAGCCACATCCTGGTCGAGACCGAAGAGGAAGCCAAGGAGATCCTGGCCGAGCTTGAGCGCGGGACCGACTTCGCGGAGCTGGCCCGGGCCAAGTCGATCGATACTGCCAGCGGCGTGCAAGGCGGCGAAGTCGGCTTTATCGATCAGCACTCGCCCATCGTCGAGGAGTTTAAGGAAGCCGCCTTCGCCCTCGACGTCGGCGAGGTGAGCCAACCGGTGAAGTCGCAGTTTGGCTGGCACATCATCCGCGTCGAAGAGCGAGCGGAAGCTGTCGAAGCCACCCTGGAAAACTCGCGGGAGCGGATCCTCGAGTACCTGACGGAGCAAAAAGCCAAGCCGATTGGCGTCGTCTTGAACGAGCTCCGCTCCGCTGCTAAAGTCGAGGTGGAATGGCCCCGGTACGCCACCTTTGACACGACCCAGCAATGAAAACAAGGGAACAGGCGGCCGGTGCGTAAGTTTAATAGGAAATAGCCCCGGCGCCTCGGCGCAGGGCGGGAGTGATCCACGATGAAACAGGTGGACACGGCCCTGCCGGCGGCGGAAGTGGACGATGAGTTTCGCATCGTCTCCAAGTGCGGGTTGTACTGCGACACCTGCCCCGCCTTTCAGCAAGGGCTGTGCAACGGTTGCCCCCGCCTCGAGCTGGGCGATTGCGTGGTCCGGGACTGCGCCCATCTCAAAAAGGTGGGCACGTGCCTCGACTGCGAGTTGGATTCCTGCTACCACTTTGAGGCCTACACCGCCCGGCGCCGCCTGATGCGTGAGCGCACTCAGCGCCTCACGGCAAAACTCGGCCGATCCAAAGGCGCCATCCGGGGTGGGTGCGGCTGCGGTAGCGGAGGCGGCTGCGGTTCGGGCAATGGAGGTTGCTCGGGCTGCAGCCTGGCTGGCGGTTGCAGCGCGATCAAGTTGCTCGAGGCATTGGGGAGTTTCGAATAATGGGCGAACCCTTCTCGCACGATGCGAGGGGGGTTCGTTTATTTTGTCGAAGAGTGGTTTTACGGCGCGATCCCATGGATTGGGAGGTCTAGAACCGTGCGCACCAAAGGCCAAAGGTTTTCTTGGTGGGCAACTTTTCTCGTCGCGACACTGATCATGAGCGCTTGGTCGCTTTCAACCGAAGTCCATGCGGCGGAGCCGGTGAGCGCTGAGCTGGAGGACGTTCCTCCCTTTTCCCTCATCGTGCTGGCACGCCGTTTGATCGGGGCAGCCGGAAGCGTTACGGCCCTCGACCTCAAGTCGCTGGAAGCCGCCGGGGCCACGACGGTGGGAGACGCCCTGCGTCTTTCACCCGAGGTGCTCATCTTACGCTACGGCCGGGGCGGTGCAATCGAAAGCATCGGCATCAAGGGGATGGGCGCCGCTCAAGCGGCGATCTTCCTCGACGGAGCGCCGGTGCCCGCCAAGGGCGCGGCGACCCTCTTGGACGTTCCCTTAGCCGGCATCGAGCGCATTGAAATCGTCAAGGACGATCCAGCAGCCCTTGGAAACGGCGGGGCCATCCACCTTGTGACCAAGGGAGCAAGCCGCCTGGAGGCGAGCTACGCCGGCTCCTCCAGCCGCTTTCCCCACCGCGACATCGTCGCGACCGACAGCGGCGCCATCGGTGAGGCGCGCTATTTCGCCTCCGTCGCCCACACCGCCGAACCCGCGCTCCCGGGCCAAAACGACCGGCAGCGTTACGTGAGCTTCCGGTTGCAGCGAGAGCTGCCAACATCATCGTCACAGCTTGCCGCGGGCTTCACGTGGACGCTCACCGAGTGGGGCGCCCCTTTGATGGACGAATCCCCCGCGCCTTTGGCCGAAGGATACCGGGACCTTGCGGCTGGCGACGTCACTTGGATGCGGGAGCTTTCGGCGGGCATCGTCGAAGCCCGAGGCTACGCGCAGAGGATCAGGGAGCTCAATGAACCGCTCGTGGATTCGCCCCCGCAGGACGATGTAACCCTTGGCGGCGAAATCCGGGCCACCCTGGAGACAGGGGCAGGAGAAGCCGTCGTCGGCGCGGCCGCCCGGAGAGAGAGCGATGACGTCCGCTCCACCTTCGCGGCAAGCCTTTTCGCCAAGCTGTCGCGGCCTTTCGGCGATTTCGCCCAGGCGAGCGTTGGCGGGCAGTTTAACCTCCTTCCCCACCTCGGCCCCGCCTTTTCACCCAGCGTGCAGATCTCGGTGCTTCCTTTTCCCCAAACGACGGCACGGGCATCGATCGCTCACGCGGTGCGGCCCGTCGCGCTGGAGGAGCTGCAAGCCCACGACGGAAAGGCTGATCCGCTCCGGCCACAGTCGGCGTGGCGGTATGAGCTGGGCCTTTCGCACCAGCTCTCTTGGGGCCTCATCGACGTCGACGTCTTTCGCGAGCACGCGAGTGATCGCATCTACTGGCTGCCCGATGGAAACGGAGTCCGCCGGCCGCAAAACCTGGACGAAACCGTCACCCAAGGCGTCGACGTCACAGCATCGGCGCCCTTGAGCAGCGCTTTGACCTCCTTTGTCGGCTGGCGCTGGACGAGCGACAAAGACGCAGTGACGGGCGAGAGCCTCCCCTTGGTGCCGGAGCATGAGCTCCGCTGGGGCATCCGCTACCAGGGTCAAGCCACCCGGGGCAACTTTGAGCTGAGGTTCCTCGGTCCCAGGTCCAACGGGACGGGTGCCACGCTGCCCGCGACGGCTTTGGCCAGCGGCCGGATCGTCCACGCCGCCGGGCGCAATCTCGATCTCTTTGCCGAAGGGCACAACCTCTTTGACGTGCAAGAGGACGGCGAGCAACACGGCGCTTCTTCCGGCCGCAAGCTGATGATCGGCGCCTCGTGGGCTTTCTAAAGGCGGTGGCACCCGTGGAGCGGCGCGATGAGCGCGACGGGACCCACAGGCCGCGCGCCAAGCTCGGAGAGCAGGCCCGGGTTTGGCTTACGGCGTTTACCCTCTCGCTCCTTATCCACGCGCTCCTTTTTGGCCTGTTCGCTTGGATGTTCCCCGAGCCGCCCGGGGTTTGGCTGGGCGGCTTCTTGGGATTTCCCTTTTCCAGGGTCGAGGAAAATGGCGCCTACGTCTGGCTGCTCGCGCCCGCCGAGAGCGCGCCGGCTCCAGAGCTCGAAAGCCCACCGGGGCCTTTGCCTTCTGAAGCCTTTCCCCTTCCCTCTCCTCCAGTGGTGCCCAGGGAGCCCGCCGCGCCCTGGAGGCCAAGCAGACCCCGTCCCGTTCCGGCGCGGCCTGAGCCCGCGGTCCACCGTCCCCCTTCCCCGGCCGATGGGGCGCAGCAAACCGTGGAGCAGGCCACCGCACCGGACCAGCAAGCGCCCTTCCAGCTTTCGATGCCGCAGGTTCACCCCTCCCCGGCCGTCCCCGTCGCACGTCCCAGGCCCCAGGCAAGTGCGTCGACGCGGGGACCGGAGCAGCCCCCAGCCAACGCAGAGGATGAGAACAGGGCCAAGGAAACCCGTCGTTTCGAAGAGCGGGCGGCCGAGCGGTCAAAGGTCGAGGGACCTGCTCCAGAGCCGCCACCCGGACTTCAACGGGACGCCGCGGGAGAGCCGGATCCCTCGCCGTCCCAGGTTGCTCTCGCCCCGCCTCAGCCCGCGCTGCCTCTACCTGCGCAGCAGCGACCTGCCCAAGCCGCAGAGTCCGGCGCTCTACTGGAGCCAGAGCCGCATACTGCCGGCGAGGCGGCGCCTGGGGTCGAAGCCGCTGCGGTTGAGGAACCTTCCCATGAGGTTGCTTCTTCACGCGAGGCTGCTTTTCAAGCAAGCAGCGCTCAGCAAGACGGCGCCGCCGGGCCCCCTGGCCCCCGGGTGCCCCTCGAGACCGCAGCATCTGGAAAGCCCACAGAGACCGTAGAGCCCGGAAGGCCTGGTGCGTCAACAGAGTCCAGGGCACCGGGAAAACCTGACGAGCCAGCAAAGCCCGTTGAGTCCAAAGAGGCCTGGGAGGCCAAAGAGTCCGGAGGGCCCAAAGAGGCAAGCGAACCCAAAAAGCCCGGCGAGCCCGCAGAGCCCAAGGAACCCGGGGAATCTCGAGAAAGCAAAGAACCCGAAACGCTAAAGGCGACGCTCTCCAGCGATCAGGCGGTGCGAGCGAAGAGCGCTCTCGGCGAAGACCAGGAGCCGGCAACCGGTCGTGCGTCGCCGGGGGAATCCATCCCGCCGGAAACTCCCGCTGCAGCCGGTGCCGCGTTGCCGTTTCAACCCGACGCGGCTACGCCCGCGGCTTTCCACGGTTCAGAGGCCCTTGGCTCCACGCTGCAGGAAGAGGTTGTGGTTGAAACCGAGCCAGCGGTGATGGCGCCGTCCTCCAGTGCGGCGGAAATGATCGAGCCGCACCCGGCCCAGCAGGCGATCGCCCCCCTCCCGCTGGAGACGTCGTTGGGCCTAAGGCGGGCCCTTACCTGGACACCGCCAGCGCCGATCACGCAACCGGAGCCGGAGGATGAGGCCCAGCCTGACGACACTCCTCCCCGCGTCCTCGAGCGGGTCGCCCCCGTCTATCCCGCTCTCGCCCGGCGCCTTGCAATCGAAGGAAGCGTCACACTCCAGCTCGTGCTGGATGCCGAAGGCGTTCCCCAGGAAGCCCGCGTGACCCAGTCTTCCGGCCGGGCCGACCTGGACACGGCAGCGCGAGAGGCTGCGCTCCAGTGGCGGTTTGAGCCGGCTCGCCGGGGAGGTCAACCCGTCCCCTCTGAGGTGAAGGTCGTCATTGAGTTTCGCCTGATCGATTGAGGGAGGCGCCCTCCAAGGCGGCGACCAACCCTTCGGCAAGGCGCAAAGCGCGGTACGCGTCGCTCAACGTCGCGGCTCCTTGCGGCTTTTCCCCGCAAACCAGCCGCCTGAGCGCCAGCGCCTGCCGGTAAAAGCCGGGTTTGTAGGCCGCGTCCGGTTGGTCGAGTTCGACTCGCCCTGCAAGCTCAGGCACATATCGACGCCACGGAGTCGTTTCATCCGGCTCGATGCGCTGCATCGACCGGTAGATCCGCAGTGTTTCAAAGGGCTGGAGGTGGAGCGCAAGATCCGGCTGAAAAAGGCTCAGCGAAACATTGACGGGCGCGCCCGCGACTGCGGCCAAGTTGACGAGGCTCCCGGACTCCTCCGCCCTCAGGATCGCAACGACCCCAAAGGAGCCTTCCCCAGCGACCGCCCGCGCCGATTCGATCCGCAGTTCGCCCAGGAGAAAGCGAAGGAGATCCAAAGCGTGGACGCTGTTAAAGACCAAGCGCTCGGCAAAGGCGCAAGCCGGGTCGCCCCCGGCTCCTTGGGGCAAGGGCTCCGAAATCACGAGCTCGCCGACAAACGGGCCGCCCCTTTCGGCCACCAGGCTTCGGAGTGCCTGCACAGGCGCGTAAAACCGGCGGTTGTACCCTACGATCACGGGGGCCTCGCGCCCGAGCAGCGGCTTGAGCTCGGCGGCAGCACACGCGACAGGCTTCTCCACCAGGGTGGGCACGCCCAGCGCGACCGCTTCCTTCAGGATCGGAAGCGTCGCCTGCGGCGGGACGGCGATCAGCAGGGCATCCCACAGACTGCGGGCGGCGAGCAGCTCTTGGGGGCTGGCAAACACGTTGGGGATGCCGTGACGAAGGCTAAAGGCCGCGACGGTCCTCGAGCCAGGGCGCGAAGCGACCGCGGTAATCGTAAAGCCAGCGGCTTTCAACGCGGGCGCGTGATACTCCGCCATCGCTCCGCATCCGATCAATGCCGCTCTCAAGGGGTCCACCCTCCCGTCGCTACGAAACCGGCCAGCGCCGCCGTCCCCACTCACTCTGAGGGTCGATGGGCAGACGAATCCTCTGCCCGCACTCCGCAGCGATGAGCGCCCCCAAACACGCCTCCAGCGCCCGGTACGCATCGCCCGGGGAGAAACTTTCGAGACGGCCTGCCGCCACCTCGTCGTAGTGGCGGAGAAACGCTTCTTCCATCGAGTCGAGGACGCCCGGCACCGGCCCTTCGTAGAGCCTTTCCCCCACGGGAGCGGTCCGGGTCACCGGGAGGTCCGGCGGCAGCGGCCCCCCGCTCCTACCTAACACGACCGCCATCGTGCGGTCATGCAGATAGATCGCTCCGTCACGATAGTACAGCGTCGCCGTCGGGTAAATGCTCGACCGGTTGTGCAATGAGACGACGGCCTCCTCGCCCGCTGGAAACGTCCAAACCGCGCTGCCGCCGAAAAACAAGAGCCCCGGCGAGCGCGGGTTGATGGCCTCTCCCGCGGCGGTGCTCACCACACTGACCGGCGAGGCGCCGATCACCGACATCGCGAGATCGATGAAGTGAATGCCGTTAGTCACGAGCCCCGAAGCCCCGCCGTGCACGACCACGGAGTGCGGGGGCCCCAGGGAGTGTTGCTGAGCCAGCTTTTTGACGCCCCGATCCACGCCGAGAAAGCGCAAGGTGTGGTTGACTCCCAGCGTGATCCCAAGCTCCCCGGCCTCGACCACCATGCGCCATCCTTCGTAGAGCGAGCCGGCCAGGGGTTTCTCACACAGGATCCGCCGGACGCCCTGCTCGGCGCACTCGCGGAAAAGCTCGTAATGGCTCGGTCCCCACGTGGCGATCACGACCAAGACCTCTTGCCAAGGCCAGTTTAAACGCCAAAGCTCGGTGAGCGACGAGAGGACGTGCGCCTTGGGAAACTGGGACTTTGCCGCCTCCCTGGCAGGGGGATCAACGTCAATGATGGCCAGCTCCTCAAACTTTTGGGCCAAGCACCGCGCATGGCGTTTGCCGATCGAGCCAAAGCCGATGAGCGCCGCCCGCACCTTGGATCCCTCCACGTTTCGTCGATTTTTCGCGTCGATCCACCCTGCAGAGTACGCGGCATGCGGCGCTAGCGGGACACTTCCGGGTGAAGGTCCTTGAAGTCCCTCTTGGAGAGCTCCTCGTAAGGTCACTGGCAACGATGACGCCTGCTGACCGCGCGAGGGTCCCCCCGAGAGCGACAGGGAATGACAGCGGGCTCTGGAACTTTATCCCCTTGGAGGAGGAAGGGCGATGAAGATCACAGGTTACGAGCTGTTTAAGGTGCCGCCTCGCTGGCTGTTTCTCAAAGTGACGACTGACGAAGGGATCACTGGATGGGGGGAGCCCATCGTCGAGGGACGGGCCGATACGGTCAAGGCGGCGGTCACTGAGATGATGGAATACCTCATGGGCAAAGATCCCATGCGGATCGAGGACCACTGGCAGGTGCTCTACCGGGGAGGCTTTTATCGCGGCGGCCCGGTGTTGATGAGCGCCATCTCGGGCATTGAACAAGCGCTCTGGGACATCAAAGGAAAATACTACGGCGCCCCGGTCTACCAGCTCTTGGGCGGGGCCGCCAGAGACCGCATCCGGGTGTACTGCTGGATCGGCGGCGACCGGCCCAGCGACGTGGCCCGGGCGGCCAAAGAGGCGGTCGCGAGCGGCTACACTGCGATGAAAATGAACGCGACCGAGGAGCTCGCCCGCATCGATACGCCGGACAAGGTACTCGCGGCGGTCGAACGGGTTGCGGCGGTGCGAGAAGCGGTGGGAAGCTCCATCGGAATCGCCGTCGACTTTCACGGGCGCGTCTCCAAGAGCATGGCCAAGCGCCTCATGAAAGAGCTCGATCCTTACCAGCTCATGTTTATCGAAGAACCGGTGCTCCCCGAGCACAACGACGCTTTGCGGGAGATCGCGCGGGCCGGGTGCACCCCCATCGCCACGGGCGAGCGGATGTACTCCCGGTGGGATTTCAAACGGATCCTCGCCGACGGGTATGTCGACGTGATCCAACCCGATCTTTCCCACGCGGGCGGCATCTTGGAAGTGCGCAAGATCGCCGCGATGGCCGAGGCCTACGACGTCTCGCTCGCTCCCCACTGCCCGCTGGGGCCGATCGCGCTGGCTGCATGCTTGCAGGTGGACGCTTGCACCCCCAACGCGCTGATCCAGGAGCAGAGCCTGGGCATTCACTACAACGAGGGTGCCGATCTCCTCGACTACCTAAAAGATCCGAAAGTGTTTGCCTACAAAGACGGGTTTGTCGCGCTGCCCGATGGGCCCGGCCTTGGCATCGAGGTCGACGAGGAAAAGGTGCGGGAGGCGGCTGCCAAGGGCCACAACTGGCACAACCCGGTCTGGCGCCACGAAGACGGTTCAGTGGCCGAATGGTGACCAGGCGCCAGGCCCAAGCCTCAAGCCTAAGGCCCCAGCTGGTAGATCCGGACCGCGTTGCGGCCGAGGATGCCGGCTTGCTCGTCCTCGGAGAGCTGGCTGATGTAATCGATGACGATCTCCATCACCGGGCGGTACTCCCCGGCCAGCGTGCAGACGGGCCAGTCGGAACCGATCATCAGCCGCTGGGGCCCAAAGGCCTCTAGGACGACGTCGAGGTAGGGCGTGAAATCCTCCTTGCGCCACCCGTGCCAATCGGCTTCCGTCACCATTCCTGAAAGTTTGCAAACGACGTTGGGCAGCGCTGCCAGCCGGCGGATCTCCTCCCGCCACGGGGAGAGCCTTCCCTCTTTAATCGGCGGTTTAGCCAGGTGGTCCAAGACGAACTGTTGCTCCGGAAATTGGCTCACCAGCTCGACCGCGTACGGGAGGTGCCGGGGAAAGAGCAACAGATCGTACACAAGGCCCATCTCCCCCAGCACGCCAATGCCCCGCTTAAAATCGGGCCGGAGCATGTAGGCGTCGTCGGGCTCGTCTTGCAGGAGGTGGCGAATTCCCTTGAGCTTGGGGTGGCGGGCAAACTCCTCGAGCTCCTCGCGCACGTCCGGCGCCGTCAGGTCTACCCAGCCCACCACGCCTTTGATGAAAGGATGCTCATCAGCCAGCTCCAAAAGCCACTGGGTCTCGCGAGTCGACGGCCGCGCTTGCACGGCGACACACCCGTCAAAACTGAGAGACTCCAACAACGGCCGGAGGTCCTCTGGAAGGTAGTCCTTGCGGATCGCCGCAAGCTCGTCGGTGATCCACGGGTACTCTTTGGGTTCGTAGATCCAAAAATGCTGGTGAGAATCGATGCGCACGCGCGTCAGCCTCCTTATGGCGTCGTCCCCGTCGCTCCTTCGCCAGCGGTAGACCGCCGGACGAGCAGGATGTTATAATTCATCACATGATTCGCTGGGATCGCTCAAGGTACGAAAGAACCTGGCTCATTCTCTCCCGGGCCATCACGGTCGGGATCGCTTACGTTTCCACCCAGTTCATTCCGGGGAGCACCAGCTCCTTCGTCGCCATCTTCACGTCTTTGCTATCTTTCGATCTTTTCGTCGCCATGGCCCGGCCTCCCCTGCGCCCCTCCGACTGGGAGCAGTTTTTCGAGGCCCTCAGGCCGCGTATCCTCTCCACCGCCATCACACTGGGAAAAGGCGTCTTGGTAGGCGCAGTCATCGGGATTTGCGCGATCTTGGGCTTGCCCTACTGGATCGGCGCGGTCCTCACATCGGGCCTAGCTTACGTTTGGGCGCTAAACACCCGGCATGCGATCTCGACGTTTGTCTCTGTCATCGCCGGCCTTTCCCTCTACGAGCGTTTGAGCCATCTTGAAGCGGTGGAAACCCTGGCGATCGTCAAGGAGTCGGCGGCCGCCATTGCCCTTTCGACCGGCGGCACGTTTACCGCCTTGGTGATGGGCTGGTCCGTGGGGCTGTTGACGGGTGGGCTCACACGCCTTTTCTTGTCGCGGCCTTACCGTTCGCTCAAGAGCGCCGCTTATGAGCTGCCCCTCGAGATGAGGCCCTTTAACGAAGTGGTGCACGTGGGCGAAAGGAGCCTGGTCGCCTCGGCTACGGTGGAAGAAGGGGCCCCTCTCGCGTACCGGTCCTTAGCCGAAAGCGGCTTAAAAGAAAAATGGGGCACGACGATCCTCTCCATCAAGCGAGACGGAGAAGAGATCGTCATGCCCAAAGGGACGACGGTCCTCTTGCCGGGCGACCAGGTGATGCTCCTCACCGAGCGGGATCAATCGCCGGCGATGCTCGACCAGTTTAGAGCACAGAACGCAGGTGAACAGGCTGACAGTAGACGATGATCCGTCCGCTTAAGCTTGGAGCACGGCCTCCGTGTGGATCTCGAGCCGCACCTCGTCGCTGACGAGCACACCGCCCGTCTCCAAAGCCGCGTTCCACGTGAGCCCAAAATCTTTCCGGTTGATCTTGCCTTGAGCGGAGAGGCCGATTCGCTCGTTGCCCCAGGGGTCTTTGCCCCGGCCCTCATACGTCACATCGAGCGTCACCGGGCGCGTCGTGCCGCGGATCGTCAGATCGCCGGTGACCTTGTACTGGTTCTCTCCCGTCTTTTCCACGCTGGTGCTCTTAAAGGTGATCTTGGGGTGGTTCTCCACGTCGAAAAAGTCGGCCGAACGAAGGTGCTGGTCGCGATCTTCCTGCCGGGTGTCGATGCTGGCGGCGTCGATCGTCGCCTCAAAGCGGCCAGTGGTAAGATCGCTGGGGTCGCCCTCAATCACTCCTTCGACCTGGCTAAACCGGCCCCGCACCGACGAAATCATCATGTGCCGCACGACAAACTCGACGTTGGTATGGGTAGGATCCACGACCCACTTTTGGGACATCAAAAACCCCTCCATCTTGATATGTGGCTACTTGGATTCAACCTGCTTTGCAGCCGAGAGTCCGAGGCGCTTCATGAAGCTTTTCAGCTGCTCTTGCTCTTCGCTCGACAGCGGCGAAAGGAAATCTCTTATCACTGCAGCATGTCCAGGAAACTCTTGAGCCATCAGCTCCTTGCCCTTGCTGGTCAGCGAGGCGTAGATCACCCTGCGGTCGCTTTCGCACGGGATCCGCTCGATCAAGCCCTTGGTCTCGAGCTTATCGATCACGTACGTGACGCTGCCGCTGGTGATGAGGATCTCCCGCCCCACCTTGGCCAGGGGCTGGGCGCCCTTGTGGTACAGGTACTCGAGCACGCCCCACTCGGTGAGGTTAAACCCTCGACGGCGCACGTCGAGAGCGGCGATCTTTTGCAGGGCCGAAAAGGCCCGGTTGATGACCACCCACACGGATAGAGCCCGATCGATGTCGGGACCGTACCGGTGCTTCTCGCCGTCCGCCACACGCCTCAATCCTCTCGACTTCCGATATCTTGAATCCAAGATAATGATAATCGCGAGATCCTTGGCTGTCAAGCGCGAAATAGCCCGCGCGATCTTCGCGCTCAGATGCTGATGCCGTTTGCCCCGTTTTTCGCCCGGTGATAATCTACCCGCGGGTATGCGCCCAGCACCTTGAAAAAGGCGCACTCTTGTTGGACTTGTTGGAGGGCTTGCTGGATGGGCCCATCGTCGAGATGCCCTTCCATATCGACGAAAAAGATGTAGTCGCCCAAACTCCGCTTGGCCGGACGCGACTCGAGCTTGGTCAGGTTGATGTTGCGATCGGCGAAAGCCTTGAGGGCGCGATACAAGTTGCCTGGCCTGTCCACGGCAAAGGCAAAGACGATGGAGGTCTTATCCCGGCCCGTAGGCGGGGAAAGCTCCCGGCCCACCACGACAAAGCGGGTGGCGTTATCCTCTAAATCCTGCATATCTTCGCAGAGCACGTCCAGGCCGTTGAGACGCGCCGCAAGCCGGGTGCCAAGGGCGGCAATGGGCCGGTCGGAGGCTTTCACAAGCTTTGCCGCCTCTGCGGTGCTGGTGGCGGCCGACTGGAGCACTCCTGGCAGGAGCCTCTCCAAGTTGCGGCGGCACTGGGCGAGCGCCTGGGGATGGGAAAGGACTTCCTGGATCTCGTTTAAAGCGACGCCAGGCTTCGCGATTAAGTGATGGCGGATGGGAAGGACGACCTCCCCGTTGATCTGGAGGTCGACCTCGTGCACCAAGACGTCCAGCGTCACGGCGACGGAGCCTTCGATGGAGTTTTCGATCGGGACCACGCCCTTATCCAGCCGCCCCGCCTGGACGTCGGCCAAGAGCTCAGGGATCGTCCGGTAGGGCACCAGCTCGACCGCCTCATCTTTTCCGCCGGGATTGGCGTCGATCGCTGCACGGACGCGAAAAAAGCGGGCCGCAGCCTCCTCCGTAAAGGTGCCCCTGGGACCTAAATAACCGACACGCTCCAAGACTCGCATCCTCCAACCGCCAAGGCGCGCTAGGCCGTTTGACTCCCCTTTCGCTGCCGCTGGGGCCAGTCGAGGTGCGCGTACTTGGCGAGAAGCAGCTTCTCGGCTGTCTCCAGCTCGTAAGGCGTCAGCTCCTCCTCGACAAAGGTGATGCCCAAGGCCTCTTTGAGCCCCTGGGCGACGGCTTCGCTGACCTCGATAAACGAGACATCCCGGCCCAACTCTTCCCGGACGGAAGTGGCTTTGGCCAAAAAGGCCGCCTTCGCGCGTTTCCGGCTCTCCCGGGAGGGGAAATGCAGGCATGCGAAAAACTTCTCCGCGTCCAGCTCCAGCGGGATCGATCCGTGCTGCAACAAGACGCCCATCCGGCGCATCTGCGCGCTGCCCACGATCTTTTTGCCGCCCACCGTCACCTCATACCACGACGGGGAATCGAAACAAGCTGCTGAGGCGCTCCCCTGATCGGGCGCCTCCACGGTGATCACGGACCGCCCGGAACGGGGCGCATGCATTGCAGGCGCCGCCTCTTCCCCTTTGCGGCGCAGCGAGACCATCTTGGCGTCGAGGCCCAAAGACACAAGACCTCGCACGATCCCCTCGCTGACGGCGCGGTACGACTCGGTGATCCCCTTGGGAATGATCCCGCTCTCTTCGGGCAGGATCAACGAATAGGTGACTTCGACATCGTGCAAGACGGCCCTGCCTCCCGTGGGCCGGCGCACCACGTCGATGCCCAGGCTCTTGCACATCACAAGGTCGATCTCGTTTTCCACGTCTTGAAACACGCCTACCGAGATGGCGGGGGGTTCCCAACCGTAAAAGCGCAGCGTGGGCCGGCCTCCCTGGGCCACCCCGTGCAGGATCGCCTCGTCGATGGCCATGTTGGCCGCGCCGGAAAGGTGGCCGGAATGGACCAGTCTCCACGTCTTCATGGCATCATCGCTCCTGGGTTGCTGCTGTGTCCTCGGCCGGGGGGCGCCACCGCAAGACGGGCCGCCGGGCTGCCCGAGCCTCATCCAGCCTGCCGACGGGCGTACGGTGCGGCGCACTCTTGACCGTCTCCGGATCGCGCTCGACTTCTTGAGCGATTTGGATCATCGCTTCGGCGAAAGCGTCCAGCGCCTCCAAGGGCTCGGTCTCTGTCGGCTCGATCATGATGGCCTCGTCGACGATGAGCGGGAAATAGATCGTCGGCGCGTGGATCCCGTAATCTAACAGCCGTTTCGCGATGTCCGTCGTGCGCACGCCCCGCTGTTTCTGGCGTTTTCCGGAAAGCACAAATTCGTGTTTGCAGTGGCGGTCGTAAGGGAGGTCGAAGTAAGGTGCGAGGCGGCGCATGAGGTAGTTGGCATGGAGCACCGCATGCTCGCTCACGCGGCGCAGGCCCTCAGGTCCGTGGGCCCGGATGTACGCGTAGGCCCGGACCAGCACCCCGAAATTGCCGTAGAAGGAGCGGATGCGCCCCACCGCCTGGGGCCGGTGGCGCTCGAGGTAAAAACTGCCGTCCGGCCTCCGTTCGACCGTGGGCGCCGGCAAAAAGGGCGCGAGCTCTTTCGTTACCGCGATCGGACCTGCCCCGGGACCTCCTCCGCCGTGGGGCGTCGAAAAGGTCTTGTGGAGGTTGAAGTGCACGATGTCAAAGCCCATATCTCCTGGCCGGGAGATGCCCAAGATCGCGTTGGCATTGGCGCCGTCGTAGTAAAGGAGGCCGCCCGCGTCGTGCACCGCTTGGGCGATGGCTGCGATGTTTTCGTCAAAAAGGCCCAGCGTGTTGGGGTTGGTGAGCATCAAGCCCGCCGTCTTGGGCCCCACGCGGCGCTTGACCTCTTTGACGTCCATGCCTCCCCGCTCATCCGACGGGATCTCCACCACCTTATACCCGCACATCGCCGCGCTGGCCGGGTTGGTGCCGTGCGCCGAGTCGGGGATCAGGATCTCGTCCCGCCCCTCCTCGCCCCGGGATGCATGGTACGCCTTGATCAACATCAAACCCAAGAGTTCGCCGTGGGCGCCTGCCGAAGGCTGCAGCGAAGCCCGGTCAAGCCCCGCGATTTCACAGAGAAACCGCTCCAGGTGATACATCAGCTCCAGCGCGCCCTGGACGGTCTCCTCGGGTTGGTAAGGGTGAAGCCGCTTAAATCCCGGCAGGTCCGCGGCCTCCTCGTTGACCTTGGGATTGTACTTCATCGTGCACGACCCTAAAGGGTAGATCCCCACGTCGACCGCGTAGTTTTTCCGGGAAAGCCGCACGTAATGGCGGATGACCTCAAGCTCCGACAACTCAGGCAGAGGCGCCGGCTCCTCGCGCAAAAACTCGGGTGGAATCGCCTCGTGGATCGAAGTCTCCGGCACGTCGCAAGGTGGAAAGGCAAATCCTTTTCTACCTGGAGCGCCCGACTCAAAGAGCAGTGGCGTCGCTTCAAACAATGCTACGTCCCTCCAAAGTGCCCGCGCTCATAGCTTGGACCATCGCCCGTCAACGGCCTGTAGCATGGGTCACTGCCTCGACGAAACGGTCGATCTCGCGCTTCGTCCGGGCCTCAGTCGCGCAAACGATGAGGGCGGTTTCGGGCGCGAGGCCAACTTGCGAGAAAGCCGGCCCGGCGACGAAACCCTCTTGGACAAGGCGTGATTGCAGCTCGGTCGCGGGCAGATCGGTTTCGATGACAAACTCCTTGAAATAGGGCTGCTGCCAGGGCCGTCGCACCTTGGAACTCTCTTCAAGGCGACTGGCAAGGTAATGCGCCTTTTGAAAAGAGAGCCGGGCCACCTCTTGCAAGCCCTCTTTCCCAATCAGCGCGAGGTACGCGCTGGCGGCCAGGGCGTTGAGCGCTTGGTTGGTGCAGATGTTGGACGTCGCCCGTTCCCGGCGGATATGCTGCTCACGAGTCTGCAGCGTCAAGACATAGCCCCGCCTTCCCTGGGCGTCGACGGTCTCGCCCACGATGCGCCCAGGGATGCGACGGACGAGCTCCTCTCGGACCGCGAGAAACCCCAGATACGGGCCGCCAAAGGAGAGGTGGTTGCCGAGCGACTGCCCCTCGCCCACCGCGACGTCCGCGCCGTAGGAGCCTGGAGGCGCAAGAAGCCCAAGCGAAATGGGGTCGACCGAGACGACAAACAGCCCGCCGGCGGCGTGCACAGTTTCCCCAGCCTCGCGGACCGGCTCCAAGTGGCCGAAAAAGTTGGGGTGCTGCACCAAGAGGCCTGCGACATCGTTCTCCAGCCTTTCGTCAAGCGCCTCGAGGTCGATGACGCCCTCCCGAGCCGGCACAGTATCGACGGCGATCCCCTGGTGCCGCAGGTAGGTCTCGACCACCTGGCGGTACTCGGGATGGCACGTCTCCGCCACCAGCACCCGGCTCCTGCCCGTATGGGCACAGGTGATGATCATCCCCTCGGCCGCGGCCGAAGCCCCGTCGTAAAGGGAGGCGTTGGCCACGTCCATCCCGGTCAGCTGGCAGATGAGGGTCTGGTATTCAAAGATGGTCTGGAGGACGCCCTGGGTGATCTCGGCCTGATAGGGCGTGTAGGACGTGTAAAACTCGGAGCGGCTGATCACCGTGCGGACGGCCGCGGGGACGATGTGATCGTACGCCCCGCCTCCCGCAAAGCAGACGAGCTCATCGAGGTGCCGATTTTTCCCCGCAAGCTCGCGCATGTGCCGCAAGAGCTCGGCTTCGGTCATCCCCTGGGGCAGGTCGAGCCTTCTCTTGAGCCTGAGCGTCTCGGGGATGTCGGCGAAAAGCTCCTCTACCGAATCGACGCCGATCGTCCGCAGCATGTGATCCCGTTGCTCGGGGGTCGTCGGTATGTAGTCCACTTTTCTTCCCTCACGCCTCCCCGATGTGCTCTCGGTACTCGGCAGCAGTGAGCTGCTCTTCAAAAGCCCTGGGGTCGTCCATCTCGATCAGCGCGATCCATCCTTGACCGTACGGGTCCTCATTGATGAGCTCAGGCCGGTTCTCCAGGTCTTTGTTGACTTCCACGATACGGCCGTCGACCGGCGAATAGATGTCGGAGACCGCTTTGACCGACTCCACCACGGCAAAGCTCCCGCCCGCCTTGACCCGATCGCCGGGCTCCGGCAAGTCGACGTAGACGACATCGCCCAGCTCGCTTTGCGCGTAGTGGGTGATGCCGACACGAGCCAGGTTGCTCCCCTCGAGGCGCAACCATTCGTGCTCTTTGGTGTATCGCAGCTCTTCGGGAACCAAGGTATGCCCTCCTAGCATAAGATCGCTGCGCCTTTCGCCCAATCGGCGTAGCGCCATCTCGTCCGGCTCCTTAGCCGGACCCGAAAAACGAAAAGGCGCCTCCTCACGCTCTTTCGCGGCGGAGAAAGCGGCCTTTTACGATGCGCGCTTTTTTCAACTTCCCCCGGATCTCGACTTCCAGGCCGGTGGCGGTTTCGGCTAGCGCCAGTGGTACGTACCCCATCCCAATATCTTTCCCCAAGGTCGGGGAAAACGCGCCGCTCGTCACCCAGCCCACCTGGGCCCCGTCGTGCCAGATGGGATACCCGCTGCGGGGCACGCCGCGCTCGGTCATCTCAAAGCGGACCAGCTTGAGGCGGCTCCCCCGCTCCCGCTCCCGGAGCAGGGCATCCCGGCCGGTAAAGTCGCCCTTCTCCAGCTTGACCGCAAAGGACAAGCCCGCCGCCAAGGGTGAGATCTCTTCGGTCAACTCGTTGCCGTAGAGGGGAAAACCCGCTTCGAGCCGCAAGGTATCCCGGGCGCCGAGGCCCGCGGGCAGCATTCCTAGCGGCTGGCCCAGCCCGAGCAGGCGGTCCCAGATCGCGGGCGCTGCGGCGGGATCGAGGTAGAGCTCGAAACCGTCTTCCCCCGTGTACCCCGTGCGGGAAAAGAGGATCTCGACCCCATCCACGCGGGCAGTGCAGGCTTGAAAGGGCTGGAGCCTGGCCGGCTCCTCGCCCGCCAGCAGCTTCACGCACGCTTCGGCCCTGGGCCCCTGCACCGCGATCAGCGCGGTCTCGTCACTTCGATCATGAAACGCCACGCGCCCCGACAGCCGCTCTTGGATCCACGCCCGATCCTTTTCGATGTTGGCGGCGTTGACCACCATCCAGTACTCCTCGTCGGACAGACGGTACAAGATGACGTCGTCGACGACTCCCCCTTTCTCGTTGCAGAGGAGGGTGTACTGGGCTCGGCCCGGCCCAAGGCGCGCCGCGTCGTTGGTCAAGAGGCGCTGCAGATTCGCCAGAGCGTCGGGGCCGGAAAAAGAGAACTCTCCCATGTGCGAAAGATCAAAAATCCCTACGGCCTCGCGGACCGCCCGGCATTCGCTCAAGACGCTGGTGTACTGCACCGGCAGCCAAAAGCCCGCAAAGTCGATCATCCGCGCGCCAAGAGCCTGGTGGCGCTGGACGAGGGGCGTGGGTTTGGCCGGAAACGCATCGTTTGTCACGCGCGTCGCCCCCTGTTGGAGCTCCTCATGATTTCTTCCTTTCGCTTCGATGGGATATTCCCCTCTGGTCGCGCCGCCCCCGCGGCGTCCTTCGGCTGTAACAGGCAAAGCCCGGCCGTTGTATAATACAGCGCCGCTCCATTCAAGTATGGCCCAAAAGGGAGGCTTATGCGATGCTGATCCGCTTGCTTGGGCTCGTGCTCAATCCCATCTTGAAACGGCGGGGCAAGACCCTCCTCATCGTGAGAAAGCGGGGCTAGATGGAGCAGGGCGGCAAGGGCGCGAAAAGCTTTTGATCAAGGGAGCTCGTCTCAAACCCCTCGCCGCGAAAAGCCAAAGAAGTAGTGACCGCGGAAGCTAGCCAAAAGAAAAAAGGGAAGAGCATGGGCTCTTCCCAGAGTTCTTTTCGGTCCGAGGTGTGTTGCAACCGGCTATTTCAGCCGCTGCTCCACGAGATCAACGATCTCATTGATCGTATCGGCCACCGGGACGTTGGCAGCGGTGAGCGCCCGGATCTTGCTCTCGGCCGTGCCCGTATTGCCTGAGATGATGGCGCCCGCATGGCCCATCCGCTTGCCCGGCGGCGCCGTGCGGCCCGAGATGAAGCCGACCACCGGCTTTTTCATCGTCTTGATGTACTCGGCCGCCTCTTCCTCATCGGAGCCGCCGATCTCGCCGATCATCACGATCACTTCGGTCTGGGGATCTTCCTCAAACAACCTGAGCACGTCGATAAACCGCGTGCCGATGATCGGGTCGCCCCCGATGCCGACGCACGTCGACTGGCCGATTCCCCGGGTGGTGAGCTCGTTGACCACCTCGTAGGTGAGCGTGCCGCTGCGGGAGACGAGACCCACCGGACCCGGCTTGAAGATGCCGCCAGGCAAAATCCCTACCAGCGCCTCGCCGGGCGAAATCACCCCCGGGCAGTTGGGACCTACAAGGCGCGTCCCCTTGGCCCGGGCGTAGGCCGTCACCTCCATCATCTCGTGAACCGGGATCCACTCGGTGATGCAGACGACCAGCTCGATGCCGGCGTCGATCGCCTCCAGCGCGGCGTCGGCTGCAAAGCGGGGCGGCACGAAAATGATGCTGGTGTTGACGCCGTGCTTGTCGACGGCCTCCCGCACGGTGTTGTAGACGGGCACTCCCTCGACGCTCTCGCCTGCTTTCCCCGGGGTGACGCCGGCCACCACCTGGGTGCCGTAGGCCAGCATCTGCTTGGTGTGAAAGGCGCCTTCCCGCCCTGTGATTCCCTGGACCAATAAGCGCGTCTTGTTGTTAACCAAGATGCTCAAAGCGAGCCAAACCTCCTTCGACCTCTCTAGCTACCCTGGGACGTCAAGCCCGGGCCAGCTCCACCGCTTTCTTGGCCGCCTCTTGGAAGCTCTCGGCCGTGGCCAAGTGGCTCTCGGCGAGGAGCGCCCTGCCTTCCTCGGCCCGGGTGCCCGCCAGGCGGACGACGATGGGCACGTGGACCTCCATCTCTTGGATCACCGACAAAAGGCCCTTGGCCACCTCGTCACAGCGGGTGATGCCGCCAAAGACATTGATGAGGATCGACTTGACATCGGGGTCGGAGAGGATGAGGCTGAGCCCGTTTTTGACCACCTCGGCCTTGGCGCCGCCGCCGATGTCGAGGAAGTTGGCAGCTTTGCCGCCGTGCCGCTGGATCATATCGAGGGTGGTCATCACGAGGCCCGCCCCGTTGCCGACGATCCCCACCTCGCCGTCCAGCTTGACGTAGGAGAGGCCAAGCTCCTTGGCTCGCTGCTCCAAAGGATGCTCCGCCTGCTCGTCGACGCCCTTGGCGTCGGGATGGCGAAAGCGCGCGTTGTCGTCGGTCTCCATCTTGCCGTCGAGGGCAATGAGTTCGCCGCTGCCTAAAAGAGCGAGCGGGTTGATCTCGACCAAGATAGCATCCTGCTCTTTAAAGACCCGGTACACCTTTTCGATGAAGCCCGACATCTCCTGGATCAGCTCGGGAGGCACTTGGGCCCGGTAGCAAGCCTCCTTGACCTGAAACGGCCTCAGCCCGATCAAAGGATCGATCCAGACTTTGGCCACTTTGTCGGGATGCGTCGCGGCCACTTCTTCGATATCCATGCCTCCGGCGGACGAGACGATCAAGACCGGCGCCTGCCGGGCACGATCGACCGTCACGCCCAGGTAAAACTCGGCTTTAATATCCGCAGCCTTTTCAATTAGGACCTCGTCGACGGGGTAGCCACGGATCTCCATCGACAAGATGCGCTGGGCCTCTTTTTCGGCCTCGGCAGCGCTCTTCACCACCGCGACGCCCCCGGCTTTGCCCCGGCCGCCAATAGGCACCTGAGCCTTGACGACGACAGCGCCACCCAGCTCTTCAGCAATGGCCCGGGCCTCTCCGGCTGTCGCCGCCACTTTCCCTTGGGGCGTCGGGATGCCGGCTGCAGCAAACACCTCTTTAGCCTGGTACTCGAGAAACTTCACCCGCCTGACCTCCACTTCGTTCAAGGCGCGGGCAGATCGCCGCGTCCTTCGCGCCTTTTCCGATCAGCGGTTTGCCCCGCGGACCGGTTGGCACCAGTGTCTGTATTTGGGTACTCTTCCCTTGACCACGTCAAAATAGAGCTGTTGCACCTTGCGGCTGATAGGGCCGATGCGGCCGTCGCCGATGGTGCGGCGATCGATTTCGGCGATCGGAGCCACCTGGGCGCCGGTGCCGACGAAAAAGGCCTCATCAGCGATGTAGAGCTCCGAACGGTCGATGGGCCGCTCGATCACTTTCAGGCCCAGCTCCTCCCGGGCCAACTCGATCACCGTGGAACGGGTAATTCCTTCAAGGATGTCATCCGTGACAGGGGGAGTGATCAACTGGCCGTTGCGGACGATAAAGAGGTTTTCGGCGCTCCCCTCCGAGACGTGGCCGTCGTCGGTCAAAAAGATGCTCTCGTCGTACCCGTCGAGGAGCGCATCCGACTTGGCCAGTGCCGCGTTGACGTACGCACCGTTGACTTTGGCCCGCATCGGGATCGCGTTATCGTTGATATGCCGCCACGACGTCACTTTCACCCGCAGGCCCTTTTCAAGATCCAAGTAAGGGCCCATGGGCACCGAAAAGACGACGAACTCGTCGGCGATCCCTGCCAGCTGCACACCGATCCCCAACTGGCTCTTGTAGTAGACCGGACGGATGTAGACGTCTTCCCTGTCGCCGTTTCTGGCCAGGAGTTCGATGGTGATCTGGCAGAGTTCATCCAAGCCGTACTTGGGTTTGATCTGCAAGATCTTACAGGAGTTGAGGAGCCTTTCGTAGTGCTCACGCATGCGAAAGATCAGGAGGTCCTCTTCCTCCTCGACCCAGTACGCCCGGATGCCTTCAAAGACCCCGGTTCCGTAGAGAAAAGCGTGCGTCTGTACGCTGATCTTGGCCTCTTCGAGAGGGACAAACTTCCCCTCGAAAAACGCGTACCTGGCCATCTGGATCCTCCCCCAACGATGATCCTTGATCAGTTCGTGCCAAGGCCTGCCGAACCTTCTCGCTGCATTCAGTCCGGACCGGCCGTTGATTCCACAGGGGCGTCGTCAAACCGCGCTCTCGGCTCCGACCCAGATCACCCGTTCCCGGGCGGGGTAGTACGACCGGGAGACAAGCTCCCGCTTTTTGATCCCTTCGGGAGTTTCGATCACCCGCCACACGCGAACCCGATAGCCCTCCCGCCCCGCTCGTACGATGCGCTGCTCGCCGCCGGCCAACTCCGGCCGGACGACCCTCACCATTGGGGCAGCGATCACTTCGACGATCTCGGTTTCAAGGCCAACCGGCCGATCGGCGGGACCCTCGCCGTAGAGCGCCACGGTCAGTCGGTCTTGCTCGACCCACGCTCGCACCAGCAAGTGCCCTGACGTATTGTTTTGAAAACGAAAGTCGACGGCGTCGTAAACCACCGCCGCATCCAACCCCATGGGCACGTAGGAGACGGGGATGGAGTGAGGCGTGCGGGCGTCGACCTTGAGGCCCGCCAGGAGGACCGCGCCGTAGAGCGTGGTCGACACCTGGCACACCCCGCCGCCGATGTCGGGCACCAGCTCGCCGTTGATGATCACCGGCGCTTCCTTATAACCGGCGGCCTCGACGCGAGGCCCGACGCGCTGGTTAAAAGAGAAAAGCTCTCCGGGCCGGAGAATTGTGCCGTCGAGCGCTTGGGCCGCGACGTAAATGTTAGCGGTCCGGTTGACGTCGGCCGGATGAAACCGGGTGGTAAAGGAGGCGATCTGCTTGCGGATGCCCAACGCTTCAGCGTCGACCGTGGTCCATGCCGGCTCAACGGGATTGACCGTCACGCGGACCGCCCTCGCATAGGGGTCAACCGCGGCTCGGGCGATCCGCTGCGCAAGGCCGTCGCTCGCCAGCCGGTAGCCCATCTCGGAAGGAATCACCACGACGTCGCCGCCCGCGCGAACGGCGAAACCAGCGTCTTTGGGCGGCCGCTCGACGCGGCGGGCGAAGTCTTGCAACCAGGCATCAAAGCGGGCTTGATCCACCTTGATTTCAACCTGCGACTCAATGCCTCGCCATGCGGCGGCCAGTTGCTCATTCAGCCGCCGTACCCAGCCGCCTTCCCGGCCGACAGCGTACGCTTTCGCAATGGTCCCAGAAAGGTCAATCTCGATTCCGATGGCCCGGGGCGCTTCCTGCCACACCTCGCTCCCATAATGAAGGTAGAGCGGTCTTTCCATCAACGCTTCCAGGCGGTGCGCCAAGACGGCCTCTGCTTCGCGAGGCGTGAGGCCTCCCACGGGGATGCCCGCGACGTGCACCCCTGGAACGATTCCGTCCGCCGGAACACTCACATAGTAGCCTGCCCCGGCGCCAATCACCATCGCGACAACCACCATCGCGGCGATCCAAACCGGAGATAAGCCCGGCGCACCCGCCACCGCCAACGCGATGAACCTCCCTGTCCACCGGTCGCCGATCCTTGTCAGGCCCATGGTGCTGGGGTTTTTCGCACGCACACAAGAAAGCACTTTCCACAAAGCACGGGGCGCCTCCTGCCGGAGCGCCCCGCACCGGGCACTGAATAGGCCGCCGCTCGGCGGGCATATACTGTCAGTACCTGACAGACGGTCGACGATGCCCCGAGGTGAGGCGGATGTGGAAAACCGGGCCCCGGACTTCTCCCGCCGGGCAGGCGGGCCAACCTCCAGCGGCGACGCTGGGCCGCGCTGAGGGCATCGCAGCCCGCCCCGGCGAAACCCGGGTGCATGTGGACGATCCTGCGGGGCGCGACACGTTGAGCGCGGCGATCGCTTCCCATCTCGCGTCTTTTTCCCCCCGGCCGGCGCCCGTCACCATCGTCTGCGTCGGCAGCGACCGCTCGACGGGAGACGCTCTCGGCCCCCTCGTGGGGACGCAACTCAGCAGGATCCGGCACCCGCGGTTGATCGTCCACGGCACGCTGGAAAGCCCCGTCCACGCGGCTAACCTTTCCGAGCGCCTCGAGGCCCTCCGGGAAGCAGGCCAAGATAAGCTCGTCGTCGCCGTTGACGCCTGCCTTGGGCGGTCGGAAAACGTCGGCACGGTTTGCGTCAAGCCGGGACCTTTAAGGCCCGGCACCGGCGTCCACAAGAGCCTGCCTCCCGTCGGCAGCTTTCACATCGTCGGCGTGGTCAACGTCGGCGGCTTTATGGAGTACTTCGTCTTGCAAAACACCCGCCTCAACCTGGTGATGCGCCTCGCCGACCTCATCGCCCAAGCCCTCATCGACTCCTTGGCCAAACACTGGCGCTCCCCGGCCTTGCAAATCGCCGCGACCTGGGAATCGTAAGGCAATCAGTTATTTTACCTGGACGATCATCTCGATTTCGACTGCGATGTTAAAGGGCAAGGTGTGGGCGGAGACCGCCGACCGGGCGTGCCTGCCCCTTTCCCCGAAAACCTGCTCGAGCAGCTCCGACGCGCCGTTGATCACCTGGGGCTGCTGCGTAAAGTCGGGGGCGCTGTTGACCCACCCCAACACCTTGACGATGCGCTCCACGTTGTCGAGGCTGCCAATCTCTTCTTTCAGCACCGCCAGCGCGTTGATCATCACCAGCCGGGCCGCCTCGTACCCTTCCTCCAGCGTCAAGTCGGCGCCGACCCTTCCCGTGTAAACAGGCTTTCCATCCCGCATCGGCGCTTGTCCCGAGATGAAAACCAGGTCGCCCGCCCTCACCGCGGGGACGTAAGCCGCGAGCGGCTTGGGCGGTTTCGGCAGCTCAATGCCGAGCTCTTTCAGGCGTTCTTCTGGGGAAGGCATTTTAGACCCCTTTCTAAAACGATGATTTTAAAACCGCAACCAGGACGCCGAGGACGTTCTCTTTTTCCCGGACGACTCCTTTAGGCAGGGCGTGCCCGAGAGCGGGCGAATTGTCGCAGAGAGTTTCGATCTTTCGATCGCTCAAAGGGGGATGCTGCGTGTCGCTCCTTCAAGAGCTTTTTGGCCTTTCGGGCAAAGTGGCCATCGTCACGGGCGGCGGGCAAGGCCTCGGCCGGGCCGTCGCGCTCGCGCTCGCGGGAGCCGGAGCCGACGTGGCGGTGCTCGCCCGCTCTCAAGAGAAAGTGCAAGCCGTGGCCGCCGAAATCGAAGCGCTCGGCCAAAGATCGCTCGCCATCTCGTGCGATGTCACCGACCGGGCGTCGGTCACCGCTGCGGTCGAGCACGTGATCGGCGCGCTGGGCCGCATCGACATCTTGGTCAACGGAGCAGGCACGATCAGCCGCCAGCCGGCCGTCGAGATCAGCGAAGAGGATTGGACACCTGTGATTGAGACCAATTTGTCGGGCGTCTTTTGGATGAGCCAGGCCGTTGCGCGCAAGATGCTCCCGCAAAGGAGCGGAAAGATCATCAACATCGCCTCTGCGACCTCGAGGATCGGCCTTGCCCGGCGCATCTCCTACGCGGCCAGCAAAGGAGGCGTGGTCCAGCTCACCCGAGCCCTGGCCGCGGAGTGGGCGCCCCACGGCATCTGCGTCAACGCCATCGCTCCGGGCTTCTTCCATACGGAGATCAACGACGAACTTTTCCGCGATCCCCATTGGCGGGAAAACCTGGTCTCTCGCATCGTAGCAGGCCGGCCCGGCGTGCCCGGAGATCTGGCCGGCGCCGCCATCTTTCTTGCGAGCCCCGCGTCCGACTACGTCACGGGTCACGTCCTCTATGTCGACGGCGGGTACACCACCTGCGACACCATCTGATCGCCGGCGGCAAGGCTTAACACAACATCCACGCGGCCCATCCGGGGCCATCGCTTGGTTTTTTCCACAGGCCCTCATGGGGTCCCTCAACGTTAAGGCTTGCCGTCTAGACGACCAGGCTCAACAGGAAAGTCAAGAGCGTCAGAGCCAGGGCCATGCCGAGGGCCTCCCACCACACTTGGCGAGCTTGCTTCTTTAGCGCTTGACGCATGTTGTCGTCTTCGATCTGTTGAATACCGGCTCCCAAGTCGCACGCGCCGCGTGCGGCAAGAGCCACTCAAGTGCGCCTGCGGGCCTGGTTGATGCCGAGCCCAGCGGCAAGAAACAAGAGGAACAGTCCGAGAAACGCCCAGCCCGAGACGTCTTGAGCGATGATCCAAACACCCCACAAGGCGCCGAGGATCAGGCTTGCCGAGCCCATCCTCCGGCGCCTCTCGATGCCTCGTTGGTCGATGTTGGCATGGGCCATCCTGGTGCGCCTCCTCTCCTTACGCGGAGTGCTTTCACTTGCTCGATTCGTGCAAGGCTTGAAGAGCCCCGGCCGCCCGGCGCGCGACGGCGGCATCGGGATCCTTCGCCAAGCGGGAAAGGATGACCTCGCTCGCCGGGCCACCCTTATGGGCCAGAGCCGAAACGGAAGCCAAGCGCACACTGGGATCGTCGGCCTTGGCGAGGCGCTCCAAGGCGTGGATGGCCTCGTCCCCCCGCATCGAGGCGATCGCCAACGCGATGCCTTCGCGCGCCTCTTGGGACTGGCGGTGACACGCCTCGAGCAGCATCTCCAACACCTTTCCTTGAGCACTCCCCCGCAGCGTGGCCAAAGCCGTCGCCGCGCCGGTCGCAAGATAAGGGTGGCGATGCTCGAGGTACTGCGGGATGAGCTTGAGCGCGGCTTGCTCGTCCAAGGCCACAAGCGCGTCCATGCATTCCACCAGCACTTCGGGAACTTCATTGCCAGGGTAGCGCAGCTTAAGAGCGAGCACCGCAGCGCCGCCGGGATCGCCCAGGGAGGCTAAAGCCCTTGCGGCCACCCGCCTGGTCGCGAGGGTCACGAAAGGCTCGTGTTGAGGCGCCGTGGGAGCCTTGGGTTGATCGTCAAAGAGGAGGAGAGCGATCGCCACGAGAGCGCCTGGCGGCGCTAGCTCCGCCAGGCCCATGGCCGCTTGCGCCCTAAGGGGGACTGCCATATCTTCCAGCCCCGCTCCCGAGGGCTCCACTTGCACGGTCTCAATGGCGTCGAAAAAGACATCGGCGGCGCGGTGATCGCCAAGGGAGGCCAAAGCCGTTACCAGCTGCCAACGGGCCGCACAACCTGGATCGCGGCGCAAGCCGTCGGCGGCAAACCAGTAGTAGCGCTCGATCATGAGCGGCGCCGCTTCCCTGTCGCCATGAGCGGCCAGGGCTTTCGCCGCCTCGGCGACGACCAAGTTGGAACGGTCAAAAAGGGCGCGGCGCAAGAGCTCGCGGCTCTCGTCCGAAACGGCCCGGGCCAGCTCCTGCACCGCTCGGAGCCGCTGCGCAGCGCTCTTGGATCGAAAGAGGGCAGGCACGGCCTGCCCCGCTCTTTTTTCCTGGGTATTTCCTAGATCCATCGACGCTCCGTCCTCAGGCGCTCCGTGCCACCCCTTGCTCGTCTTATCCTGCCGGCTCAAAGGCCACTTCCACCATCTGGTGCCCTTCCAAACGGGGAAGGACCCATTCGATCCTTCCGTCCCGCTCCTCAAACGAGAGTTGGGTGCCCTGCGGCACACACCGGACGCCACGGACGCGCCCGGAGGCTCGCAGCGAGAAGCGCACGTCGTGCAGGGGGATGATGTCTTCGATCACGTCGAGGCTCCGGCTCCGCCGCTCCGGGATGTAGTGGAGGGCGTGCACGATCCAACGCCCCTTTTCGGGCTGCGCGGCCACGTGCACTTCCAGAGTGCTCGGCCCTTGATGACGGACCAGTGGGTCGGGCAAGAGCATTTCGAGCGCGTTGAGAAAGAGCCGCTTGCACCAGCGGGGCGCGTTTTGATCGTACTGCGTAAAGATGGGATGGGCAAAGTAGATTGCCCGCCCTTTACGCACGATCCCAGGGTAAGCCGGCTCGCCCGAGGACGGCGTGTGCCGGTGCGAGCAAAAGTGCTTGTACGTCCGGTTGAAGTAAGGAATGATCACCTCGGCGAGCACCTCGGCGCCGGGCTGGGGCCGCACCTCTGCGCCCCTCAGGTACATCACGTGCTCCGTGGGCGCAAGACCCCGACCGATCTCGTCCTTGGGCAGGACGAAGTCGGGACTGAAGGGAGCTTCTCCCACCCACTCGACCCCGAGGCTCTGGAGGGTAAAGCCCGTGCCCTCAGGGCAAAGGCCCGACCGGTACGAGGCGATGAGCGCCCCGCCGTTTTCGACGAACTGGTCGATTTTCCTCGCCAGGTCTTCCGTGACGGGAATCACGTCGGGCAGCACCAGCACACGATAACGGGAGAGATCAGCCTCGTGATCGACGATGTCAAATTGGTGGGCCCCCTCCTCGAGCATGCGGGTGACGCCGCAGATGGGCGGCGAAAGCCGTTCGGCCGTCTGATCGGGCGATACGAAGGCCTCGGGCGTCATCACGGCGATGTCGACGAGCGGGCGAGCCCCTTGGCACCACGGCTCTTTCTCCTCCACCTGGGCGTAGACGGCGCCGATCAGGTCATACACGTATGGATCGATCTTGCCGCGAGGATGGAGCTGGTCCCCGACGAGGCACTTGGCCCCCATCGCCAGCATGCGGAAGCACTCGTACTCCAGCGCCGCTTGGTTTTTAAACGAGTGGAAATCGCCCCACGATGTGTGAAACTTCCCCGTGTGACTGAGGCACTCAATCCCCAGCGTGCGGGCGTACCGCATCGCAATGGGAAAATGGAGGTATCCCCAACCGCCGCTGGGCAGGGATTCGATCTCGAAGTGCGTGTAGGCGTCGGCCACCGCCCGGTGACGGGGTCCGATGTGCCCGGCGTTGTAAAAGATGCTGGCGTCGGGGAGCAGCTCCCGCACAAACTGCGACATTTCGCGCTTAAACTCATTGATCGTGCGCAGGCCAAACTGCCGCCGGTGCGCCGCGTTGGCCGGGTCGAGACCCGCCTCTTCCATCAGTCGGCGGCAGTAGCGGCACGAGCAGTCCTGGGGCTGCACGATGTCAAAGAAAAACCCGTCGATGGGCAAGGTCTCTGCAATCTCACGCACATGGGCCTTGAGAAAGTCCCGGTACGGAGAGTTGACGCAGAGGTAACGGTAAAAGCCCGGTTCAAACAGGGGCGTCCCGCGGGGAGCGCCCTTTTCGTCCAGCACCAGCCACTCGGGATGCGCATTGGCGGTATAGTGGTCCCACTGGATGGAGGTGTATACCGGCACACGGATCCCGTGGGCGTGGCATACTTCGATCTGCTCTTTCAGGAGATTGCGCGAAAGGCGCGGGTGCCGCCGTTCCGGATGCAGCTTGGTGTCGAAGTAGATCCAGCCATGGTGGCACCGGGCGAAGCACGTAATGGAATTGACGTGCGCGCGCTTAAGGGTCTGGACAAACTCTTCGGGGTCGAAGTCGTCGCCGACGCCGGGGATATGCTCGCTAGTGTGGAAGTCCAGGTGAATCTGGCGAAAAGGAAGAGAAGGAGGCGCCATTAGCTCGCCTCCTCCAACTTCCTCACGTTTTCAAGCGCAACCCTGGCGTCGGCCTTGGGCCGAAACTCAAGACCGACGTATCCCTCATAGCCGGCGTCCGCGATCGCTTTAAAGACGTTGGCGTAATTGATTTCGCCGGTGCCTGGCTCGTGGCGGCCCGGCACGTCGGCGATGTGGATGTGCCCGATCTTGTCGATATGTTGGGTGATGCGGGCGATCAAATTCCCTTCCGTGATCTGCTGGTGATAGACGTCGTAAAGCAACTTCACCGCTGGGCTGTTGACTGCGTCGATGATCTGGAGGGCTTCGTCAGTGGTGGAAAGGAAGTAACCTTTGTGGTCCACCAGCACGTTGAGGGGCTCGACACACAAGACGACGCCCCCCTCTTCGGCCACCGGCGCCGCGCGCCGGAGGCCTGCGATGATGGCCTCCCGCTGCTCGTCCCGGGAGACTCCCTCTCGCTCTTGCCCCACCGTGACGATGAGCGCGTTGGTGCCAAACCGTTGGGCCTGTTGGACGCTGGCCTTGACGCCTTCGACAAACTCGTCGTGCGTCGCCGGGTCGACGAGCCGGCCCATGGGATCGACACAAAAACCTGCGAGCTGCACGCCGTGCTGCTGCAGCGCCTGCTCAAGGGCATCTAAGTCTTTATCCCGCCACCGCCAAAACTCGACCGCGTCGTAGCCAGCGGCTTTGACCTGGGCGACGCGCTCGGCAAGAGGCAGCCCACTGTAAATCATGTCAATGCAGACGGAAAAATTCATCGCCAATCCATCCTTTCAGCTCGCCCTCGACGCTCACAGCTTCACCGGTTCGCCTTTCGCGGCCGACTCATTGGCCGCCAGCGTCACGCGGAGCGTCTTGACCGCGTCGCTGTAACTCGAAAGGATCTTGCTTGGGTCCTTGCTCTTGACCGCCTCGAGAAAGGCCTGGTCTTGCTTGAGGTAGGGATTGTCCGAAAAGCTCTGGTTGGAGCGTTCGCCGCGTTTGATCGTCGTGAGCCCGTGTCCACTGATGGAGATCACTTCGTCTTTGGTGATGAGATCGAGCCCGACCCGATATGGAGCGATGCAGCTCGACGAGATGTTCGCGATCGCCCCCGACTCAAACTTGAGCGTCACTGTGCCCACATCGTCGACGTCGAAATGCTCGACTTCTCGATGCAAAAATCTTTGGGCGTGGGCCGCGTACACTTCCGTCACTTCACCGCCGAAGTAGCGAGCGAGGTCAAAGATGTGCGTCGTTTGCTCGACAGCTTGGCCGCCCGAGGTCTCCCTGCGCCGCCACCACCAGACGCCGGGCATACCCCCGATCCAATAACCCAGCATCATGCCGATGGGACGGTCTGCCAGCGCCGCCTTGGCAGCGGCCACACTGTCGGCGTAACGCCATTGGTAGCCAACGCTGGCGATGATGCCGTTCTTGTTGATGAGCTCTTCCAGCTCGAGAGCGAGTTCCATCGTCAGGGCGATGGGCTTTTCCACAAACAACGCTACCCCGCGCTCGATCACCGCTCGTTCCGCATCACCGTGGGCAAAGGGTGGCAGGCAGACGAAGCAGGCATCCATCTCCACCTCGTCCAACATGCGCCGGGGGTCGGCATAGGCCTTGCCGCCGTATTGGTCAGCCGCTTTGGCCGCCCGCTCCTCGTCGACGTCGCACATGGCGACAAACTCGGCTTGCAGTGTCTTGAGGTTTTCCATGTGATTGCGTGCAATTCCGCCTGTGCCGATAAATCCGACCTTGAGACTCATTGACCGGGCTCCTTTGCGAAATCTTTCTCTTATATCAAATTACATGGGAGATCTTGGCTTCCTCCTGGAGACGGCCGAATTGCCTGGTAAGAGTCCGGCGTCCCAACAGGCTCGCCCGCCCGTTGTCCGGTCGTCGCGGCGGGAGCGGTCGTCTCGATCCTGCGGGTGATGTGCTCGGAGCGTTGGCCCGGTCGTCGCACCTCCACTGTGCAATCACCGCAAAAGGCCGCGCCGTCTTCGGCTACAAAGACGCCCACGCGGGCGTCACCGGAAAATTTCCCCCCTGGAAGGATGTGCAGGCGGCCAGGGATGTCCACTTTTCCGTGGAGTTCACCGGCGACGATCAGGTTGACCGCGGAGACGTCGGCCCAGACGAGCGCGTTCTCACCGATGATGACGTCGCCTTTTGCGTCGATAGTCCCGCGCACCTTTCCCTCGATGCGCAGCACGCCGGTCGCGCGGAGGGCGCCTTCATAGACTTCATCCATACGGATGACAATCTCTTCTGCGTCGCGCCGCGCGATCCGGCGCGTCTTCCACGGCCAAATCTTCCGTATCCAGAGCAAGAAAGCCACTCCTTCGGGTTGCTTGAGGAGCCCCCCGGGTCGACACGGCATCGGCGTCAGGGTAGAAACTCCCTGGGATTGACAGGACGGCCGTCGACATGGACCTCGTAGTGAACGTGCGGCCCGGTACTCACACCAGTGCTGCCCGCAAGGGCGATGACATCGCCCCGTTCGACTCGATCCCCTGGCTGGACGAGCACCCGCGCATTGTGGGCGTACAGGGTCCGAAGGCCGTAGCCATGGTCGATCACCACGGTGAGCCCGTACCCGCCGTTGGGTCCCGCGTGGACCACCTTTCCGGCGGCGGTGGCGAGCACGGGTGTGCCCAGCGGCACGGCGATATCGATGCCGGCATGATGTTGGTACACACCCCTCGTGGGATGGCGGCGCCGGCCGTATTCGGAGGTTACTCTGCCGGTGACCGGCCAGGCGTTGGGCGTGTGCCTCATCTTGTGTTGATAGGCCTCTGCGGAGGTTTTGAGGGCGGCCAAGCGATCACTTTGGCTCTCCACCGCCCAACGAAGGGCGGTCAGGCTTCCGCGGAGCTGCGCACTCAAGTCGTAGGGGTAGAGCTCCCCTCCACCGACGCCGCTTGCGGGAAGCCGATCAGCCGTCTGGAAACTCCCGATGCGCGATGTGTCTATCGATCTCTCCATGGCGGTTTCCAAATGTGAATGCGCTGTGGCGCTTGAGAGTTGGCCGGACGCGACGGAGTCGTCTTGAGCCACAAGAAGCACAAGGTCTCGGATCTCGTTGGCGAGTAGTTCCAACTCCGTCACGCGCTCCGCGAGCATCGCCGCCTCGCGAGCCATTTCCAGGAGTTTGGCCTGTTGCTGATGGGTGATTGACTCCAGCCGGCGATTCTCTTCGGAGAGTAATTCCAGCGCCTGCCGGGTGTTGGCGATGGTCAAGGTTGCGGCGCCAGCCCAGACGAAGGCTGCCATCGCTAACGATAGCACTGCCAGGGCGGCACCGCTCGCGATGTAAAGCCGCCGCAGAGGCATCCGCCATGTCCGGGGTCGATGCAGCATATCGGGCACAAACATCAGGGTGAACTGGCCGTTGCGGAGTGCGGCTAAAATGGTCCGTATCTTCTCGAACGTCGATGGCAATGGGGGCCTCCTCCTCAGCAGATGACGCCTCTCACCCAACGAAGGCAGAGACGCCTCATCTCCCCCGACCCCCATGGCGCGACGACGGAGCATTTGCCGGGAAATACTCGTGGTCCTTTAAATGGATTTGCCGAAGGTCCTTCACAAAAGTCCCCGGCTCCTCTTGACTCGCCTGAATAACTTCGTCATTTTTCGCGCGATCCTCTTAGTGACGGGACTGATGGGACGGGGCCAAACTGCGTCCCTCTCGGAGGGAACGGGTGTTCGTCCTTTCGTGTCGGTCGAGTTGACGGTGCTTACCGTCTCGCTCGCGCGCTGGGCTTCTTCCCGTGAGGAGGCGAGATAGCACGTGTGCCCGTGGTCTCGTTGCCTGGCTGGGCTGATTGAAGCCTGAGGTGATAAATTTCCCCCCACGGAGCCATCCAATTCGTCGCACTTTCTAAAAGGGGGCATCAGACCGCGAGCTGCGTTTGAACTCCGAGCTCTCTTGAACCACGAACTATTGGAGCTCTCTTGGGTTCGTGCGTGTGCGAGCTATGGGTCGCGCGTCCCCCTCCGATTGTTGCGCCACAGCCCACGTCTGTCACACTAAGAGGCTATTTCGTCTCATGGACCTCCCGCGCTCGATCAACCTGCGCTATAGTGGGAGCCACTGTGCTTCGATATTTCGCCTCGGGCTTAGCCGTCCGGAGCTTGGCGTCTTTGTGCTTTTTCCGGTTGTGCCAGACAACGCTTTCTTCGCGCTTGGGACGATGCTTCATGTTCCACGTGGAACACTGGAAGGATCCCCTTGCAGCCGGGCCGAGTTGTTGGCCTGAGGCGCACGTAGGACGATGATCGAGGGACGAGCAGTGCTGTATGGTGCACGGCAGCGTCTTCCCTTGTATCGAGGCAATGGAAGGCGGCTAGTCAGGACGCCGGCGCATCTCGACACCCGTCTGCAACCGCTTTTCGCTCGGAACATTTGGAGACTAGATGCATCGGGCGTGCAGGCAGTCCGAAACCTTGCCAGTGAGGTGGCCTCTAGGTCTCATTGCGTCGCAAGGAGCGCTCGAAGGCCCTTTCTCATGCGCTGTTCCAAGGAATGGCGAAGAGGGAATTTGATACACTTGCGACTACGATGGCATGATCAGAAGCCTAAACGCATTCCCCATCGTACGGGGAAGGACAGTCACAATCGTAAGTGATTTCGCATGTGGGCACGCACGCGGCATTGCAAACGCGCTCGCAAACGTACCCGCTAGCATCGCGATCGGAAGCCGGTGACGAAGTACCCGCCGTGCACGTGAGGAGCCAGCGTGGACCCGCAACCGGCCGCTGCGGAGCCAGCGGGGACGCCCGGCGTGTCGGATGTGTCCGACGCACGTCGAGATCGCCGATCACCCTGCGAGGGCGACCGAGACCATCAAGTACACCATCCCAAGGTCCTCGGCACTTGAGTGGAACAGGAGGGTATAAGGAGGCGACATTGTAAAGGTGTCTCTCTCAGTTCGAGGTGGAGCTTCCAAGAGTGTGGAGCCGACCGAGGTGCGCTCGTGTGCGACACGTTCGGTCGCGCCCCCACATATCGGCTCACAACCGCGCAGGCCTGCCGCCCGGCGCGTTGCCCGGAATTTTCGGCCAGTGGGCTGTAGGAACTTCCTCCAGGATGCGAGCGGGACAGGGGGGTTGAGCCGTCCAGCGCCTCGACGCTGTCACCCCTCATGGAATAGAAGGCGAAAGACCACCCGGTATGTCGAAGCCTCGTCATCCGTCGAGGAGTGAAAAGGTGTACCCATCAGCACCGTGGCACAGGCGCTCGGTCGCGGGCGGCACGTCGCCCTCGGCGGTTTGCAATCCTTGTTGCGTGCGCGGCCCGTCCGTTGGGGAAGGCCACATCGTCTCTCCACCGGCAGGATCCTCTGGAGGAGACGGTCTATCGTCTCGGCCGTTGTTCCACGTGGAACAGTGGGGCGGAGTCTCACATGCCGTAGGGTCCCCGGCCGTTGACCGTCGGGTTCTCGCTCACTCACGTGCCAATCCCTTCGGCTCCCGCTCGTAAGACGGGCATTGGCTTCGTAAGGTCCTGCGCGAAGCCACTGTCCAAAACCCCGTAGCTCGCGACTCGATCCTTTCCGGCCAAATTCCGCCGCCGTGCTATCGGGGGAGCGCACAGCGCGCATGCCGTCCCCAGCGGGCGCTTTCCCGCACAGCGTCTCACCGGTACCGAACACACTCAGGCCGGCGCGCCCACGGCGTCATCTCATCGTCATCCTGACCACTTCAAGCCTGCACCGCTTTTGAACCCCGCCCCCTGAATCCGCTGATCGCTCCCTTGTCGCTCGCGGCTTGTTGGGAACTCGTAATGAGCCATCTTCGCCCTCACTGCAGCACGCTGGGGAAGGGGGATTGCGGATACAACGCGAGAAGGGGACAGCGGTGGGGAGATTCATGGTCACACCGTGATCGCCGATTCCTTGTTCCACGTGGAACACATCGCATGCGCTGCACCGAATATCTCTAAACCTGCGCGCCCTCGTGGTCGTCAGACGCCTTCGGAGCTGTTATGCTCGCCCTTCCCAGCCGGGGATTAACCGGCGCACGCGTTGGAAAAAGCCCAAGGTGCCGCCGGCCTTATGAGGCGCTTCCTCGCCTCCGACCAACCGCTGGGCGATCGTCTGCACCTGCGCAGCCGCCCGGGAGCGGGGTTCACTCAGCATCAGCGGTTCCTGACGTCGAATCGACCGGGCGACCGCGGGATCTTCGGCGATCGATCCCAGCACGTCCAGCTGGGTATTGAGAAATCGCCGGCTCGCGAAGGTCATCTTGCGACTGATGTCGGCCGCCTCAACGTCCGATTCGACGCGGTTAACCACCAATCGCAGCGGTTCGGTATATCCCTTGGTCGCGAGCACCTTGATCAGAGCGTAGCAGTCGGTAATTGCGTGAGGCTCCGGGGTGGTGATGAGAATGGACTGCGACGCAGCCATGAGGAAGTTTGTCACACTGGGGGAGAGTCCACTGCCGGTGTCCACCAAAATGATGTCGGCGTATTCTTCGAGCTCCCGGAACTGGCTCAGGATCATGGAGAACTTCCGCTCGTCCAGCATGGTCAGTTCTTGCAACCCTGAGCCGCCCGGAAGCACGATCAGACCCTCGGGACCTTCGACGACCACCTCCAACATATGCCGTTCGCCGCTCACGACGTGTGAGAGGTTATAGCGGCTTCCCACGTTGATGATGACGTCCACGTTGGCCGTGCCAAGGTCGCCGTCGATCACACACACTCTCTTTCCCAGCCGGCACAGCGCGATGCCCAAATTGACCACCAGAGTCGTCTTGCCGACGCCGCCCTTGCCGCTTCCCACCGCGATGATCGGCACATCCCGGGGTGGTGCGACTTCCTCGGCGCCCGGGGCAGGGGGCGAAGCCAGGAGCAAAGAGCGATTTCGACCCGCGGTACGGTCCACGATCGCCGTTTCAAAGGTGACGCTCCCGACCGGTGTATCTGCAGTGACCGTCACGGTGGTACCGACCGGGATCAGCACCAGTTTTCCATTGTCCATCGGAGCGGCGATGCGCACACCGCCGCTGTCTACTTCGAGAATGTGACTCTCGTAGGGGCCCCTATAAATCGTCGAGCCCGTCTCGAGCCGCACACGCTGCCCGGGACCGAGCATACTTAAAACATCCTCGAAAGTCCTCTCCATGCGTCTCGCCGCCTCCGTCAGCCATGCAGCGCCACTACCAAGCTCCACACGGATGTCCGCTCCCGAACCCATCGCCCTCACATCCACCGACAACCGGGCTCGGCGATGCGGCGGCGGTCAGGTGTGCTCTCCCACGATGATTTCTAAGATCCGTTCGATGTCTTCTTCGCTGTAGTAGTCGATCTCGATGCGTCCCCGTCGGCCTTGGCCCACGATGCGCACCTTTGTTCCCAAACATTGCTGCAGTCTCTCTTCAATTTCTTGCAGAAACGGATCCTTCGCTCGCCGCGCTGCCGCGCGATTTGGAGCAGAGGGCTTTCGGCCCGCCCGGCGCGCATACTCCTCGACGGCTCGCACTGACCAACCATCTTCAATCACGCGGCGCGCGACTTCCATCCGCTCGCGGGAGGAGCTGATCGCCAGCAGCGCCTTGGCATGGCCCGCCGAAAGCCGACCGGCTGATACCTCAGCCCTCAGCTCCGGCTCCATTTCGAGCAGCCTCAACCGATTGGCTACCGTCGAACGCTTTTTGCCCACCCGATCCGCGACTTCTTCTTGCGTCAACCCAAACTCGTCCATCAACCGCTTGTAGGCTTCGGCCTCTTCGATCGGGTTGAGGTCTTCGCGCTGGAGGTTTTCCACCAACGCCAACTCCATGGCCTCGCGATCCGACATCTCGCGGACCGCCGCCGGGATGGCGTCCAAGCCCGCTAGCTTCGCCGCCCGCCAGCGACGCTCACCCACCACGATTTCATAGCGGCCCTCCACCGGCCGCACAATGATCGGTTCCAGCACGCCGTGGGCCAAGATCGACTCTTTCAGCTCCTCGAGCTGTGCCTCATCGAAGTGCTTGCGCGGCTGCTCTGGATTGCGGTCGATCTGGTCGATGGGAATCACCCGGACCGCGGCTCCCTCAAACGCGTCGCTCTCCGGGATCAACGCGCGCAAACCCCTGCCCAAAGCTTTCCGGCTCACCCTGCGAGCACCTCCTCCGCCAGCGCCCGGTACGCTTGCGCTCCTTTGGAACGGTCATCGTAGAGCACGATGGGCAGGCCAAAACTCGGCGCTTCACTCAGCCGGATGTTTCGTGGAATCACCGTCTCAAACACCCGGATACGGCCTTCGAAAAAGGATTTCACATCCTCCAACACCGCTTGAGACAGGTTGGTGCGGGCGTCATACATCGTGATGACCACCCCATCGACTTCCAGCCGGGGATTGAGGTGGGTCCGCACCATCTCAATGGTGTTCATCAGCTGGCTCAATCCTTCGAGGGCGTAGTACTCGCTCTGGATCGGGACCAGCACCCCGTGCGCCGCGGTGAGCCCGTTGACCGTCAACAGGCCGAGGGACGGGGGAGAGTCAATCAAGATAAAGTCGTAGTCGTCGACCACCGGTTCGAGAGACCGCTTGAGGCGAAACTCCCGGGACATTTGCGGCACCAGCTCGATCTCGGCGCCCGCAAGAGCGATCGTCGCCGGCACAACCTCCAAACCCTCGATCGCAGTCGACCGGACCACGTCTTTGATCTCGCGTTCGCCGATCAAAACCGAGTAGATGCAATGCTCCACTTCCGACTTCTCCACGCCCAGCCCGCTGGTGGCATTGCCTTGCGGGTCAATGTCGACCACCAGCACCCGCTTCCCGGCGCACGCGAGATAGGCCCCCAGGTTGACCGCCGTCGTGCTCTTACCCACGCCACCCTTTTGATTCACGATCGCGATGACGCGTCCCAAGTCCTAGCGGCCTCCTTTATCCTGGTGGTGAATACGAATTCGTAATTCAACGAAAGTTCCTTCTTCGACTTCTTCGAACTCGACCATCACACCGTCGGCATTCATTTGATCCACCAGCTTCTTGACACTATTACGGAGCAGCCGATAGTCCTTATAGACGCCCCGGATCGATGGACGCTTCCGTTGATCCTTAGCTTCCGGACCTTCCGCCAACATCCTTTCGACGAGCTTTTCAGTCTCTCGCACATTGAGCTGCCTCTTCACAATGACTTCCAGCGCCCGGAGCTGATCTTCCGCTCTTTCCAACCTCAGCAGCGCGCGGGCGTGCCGCTCTGACAGCATTTCCCGGGAAATAACCTCGCGCACGGGCTGCTCAAACCGCAGCAAGCGCAACTTATTGGCCACCGCCGACTGGCTCTTGCCCAGTCGGCGTGCCAGCTCTTCTTGCGTCAGCCCAAACTCCTCCAGCAGCCGCCTGTATCCTTCGGCTTCCTCAAAAAAGCTGAGACCTTCACGCTGCAAGTTTTCGATCAGAGCGATCTCAGCCACTTCTGTATCGGAGAGCTCCCGGATCACGGCAGGGATGCGCTCCCATCCCAGTAGACGGCACGCGCGAAGCCTCCGCTCGCCGACCACCAATTCAAAACCCGATTCTTTCGGCCGCACGACCACGGGATGGAGGATCCCATGTTGTTGAATTGACGCAGCCAACTCCTGCAGCTGCTCTTCGCCGAACTCTCGTCGCGGCTGGTAGGGATTGGGCTCAATCGCTCCGACGGGAAGCGATACGACTTCCTCTTTCCACCCCAGATCATCCGTCGGGGGAAGGCGAGGGCTGTCGCCCTTGGCTTTCGCTCGGAGGATGTCCCCTAGGCGCACCCCTTCACACCCCTTTTCATGCGCGCAAGACGATGCCAGGTTTCGAGAGTGCGCCTTGCCATTCCTCCAAAATCGCCAGTACCACAGCGCTCGCGGGATCACAGGCTGGTCAAAACTCTGGCAGGACCAGTAAAGAAGGGAAGCTTAGAGCAGGGGCTTCTTAGCGGGGATGCCCGGCCGGCGTGGATAAGAGGGAGGAGTGCTGCCTTCCTTTCGAATCGCGATCAACGTGCGCTGGCCGGCGTCTAAAGGCAGCGCGACTTCCCGTACCTCGTGAGCTTCTCCCCCCAGCACACGCAGGGCGCGTCCGGACTCGGCCAGCTCTTCTCTTCCGGCGGGGCCCTTCATGGCGATGAACCACCCCGAACGTTTCAAAAGCGGCAAGCAGAGCTCAGCTAACACCGGAAGGCGCGCCACGGCCCTCGCGACAACGACATCGTAACGCTCGCGAAACTCGCCCCGCCGGCCCAGTTCTTCCGCCCGGCCATGCACGGTCCGCACCGGTGTCGCAAGCTCCCGGGCCACGCTTGCGAGAAACTCGACCTTCTTTCCGGCCGAATCCACCAGGCACACATCCAGGTCAGGTCGCACGATGGCAAGCAGCATACCCGGAAACCCGCCACCGGTGCCGATGTCGCAGACGCTCGCCCCTTCTGGCCAATCGCCCACAAGCAAGCAGGTGAGGGAGTCGCCCACGTGTTTGGCCGCGATCGCAGCGGGATCCGTGATGGCCGTGAGGTTGAGCGAGCGATTTGCCTCGACCAAGCGTTCAATAAAGCTAAGAATCATCTCCCTTTTCTCTCGGGTGAGGAAAGGGAGCAGCGGGGCAAAGAGGGGAGCCGCGAGCACCTGATCCAACGCCTGCAGAAAAGTCTCCCGGAAGGCCGCGCCGCTCACCGGAACGTCAGACATGGGCGCCGACCGCCTTGGACTGCGGCCTCCCTCCACGAGCGTGCAGGTAGACCAAGAGCACCGAGACATCGGCCGGGGAGACACCCGAGATCCGCGCCGCTTGCCCGATCGAACGAGGCCGGATGGTCGACAACTTCTCCTGCGCCTCCTTGGACAGGCCGGGAATCGCCCAGTAATCGGTGCCTTCGGGAATCCGCTTCGCTTCGAGCCGGCGGAAACGCTCGACCTGCTCTTCTTGCTTGGCGATGTACCCCGCGTACTTCACCTCGATCTCGACTTGCTCCCGCACCTCGGGAGGCACGGCGTCTAGCTGGCTGTCGAGCTCCACCAGCTTTTCAAAGGTCATCTCGGGCCGCTTGAGGAGCTCTGCCAAGGTAGGCCCCTGCCCACGGCGAAGGGGAGCTGTGCCGAGCCGCACCAGCGTTTCCTGCACTTCGGGGGTCGCTCCGACGCGGACCGCATGCAAACGCTCTTGCACTTCCTCGATCTTGGCCCAGCGCTCCTCAAACAGCCGGTACCTCTTATCGTCCACCAAACCCACGGCACGCCCGATCGGCGTCAGCCGCTTGTCCGCGTTGTCGTGGCGGAGCAGCAACCGGTACTCCGCCCGGCTGGTCATCATCCGGTAGGGCTCTTGGGTACCCTTGGTCACCAAATCGTCGATGAGCACACCGATATACGCCTGCGAGCGGTCGAGGATCAAAGGCTCCTCGCCACGGACATAGCGGACGGCGTTGATGCCTGCGATGATCCCTTGCGCTGCCGCTTCCTCGTACCCGGTGGTCCCATTGATCTGGCCTGCGGTAAAGAGACCTTCGACCTCTTTGGTCATGAGCGAGGCCTGGATTTGCGTGGGGACAAGCGCGTCGTACTCGATTGCGTACCCGTACCGCGTGATCTCGGCGTTTTCCAATCCCGGGATCGTGCGCAAAAACTCCTCCTGCACCTCTTTAGGGAGGCTGGTGGAAATGCCGCTCAGATACATCTCCCGGGAGTTCCAGCCTTCGGGCTCGATAAACACCTGGTGCCGGTCCTTGTCGGGAAACATCTTAAGCTTGGCCTCGATGGACGGGCAGTAACGGGGTCCCGGACCCGTGATCGCGCCGCTGTACATCGCCGCCCGGTGGAGATTGGCATGGATAATCTCGTGGGTGCGCTGGTTGGTGTACGTGATCCAGCAAAGCGCCTGCTCTCGTTGGATCCGGCCCGTCATAAAGGAAAAGCCGGGAGGGTTGGGATCGCCCGCGAGGGGTTCGAGGCGGGAGTAATCGATGCTGGATCTTTTCACCCGCGGCGGCGTTCCCGTCTTAAAGCGGACGATCGAAAATCCATGGTCGAGGAGCGAGCGAGAGAGGCGATCGCTGGTCTTTTGGCCCCTCGGGCCCGACTCGAATTTGACCTCGCCGATATGGACCCGGGAGCCCATGTAGGTGCCCGTCGTCAAGATGACGGCCGGAGCGAGATAACGTTCGCCCGCCGCGGTGACGACACCCTGCACCCGTCCCTCGCTGACGAGGATGTCCGAGACCACCGCTTGCCGCACTTCCAAATTGGGTTGGTGCTCCAATACCCACCGCATCCGCCGGCTGTAGGCGAAACGATCCGCCTGGGCGCGCAAGGCCTGCACCGCCGGCCCCTTGCTGGTGTTGAGCATGCGCACCTGGATCGCCGTCTGGTCGATGTTGAGACCCATCTCGCCGCCCAGGGCGTCGACCTCGCGGACCAGCGTGCCCTTGGCCGGACCGCCGATGGAAGGGTTGCACGACATCGTCGCGAAATTGTAGCGGCTCAACGTTAACGCCAGGGTCTTCATCCCCATTCTGGCCGCCGCAAGAGCCGCCTCCGACCCCGCGTGCCCCGTGCCGACGACGATCACGTCAAAACGCTCGGCCATCCTCGTCACCTCCTAGAAACCATGCTTCCTGGAAAACCGCTTCTTCTACCCGGTTTTCACGGGTTGCAACTTTACTTCGATAATGTACAACAACGCCCGTGCCGTTGACAATCTCATTTTCCCACACAAAACTGGGCAAAGATGCGAGCGACCACTTCTTCGGAGACGCTTTCGCCCGTCACCTGGCCCAAAGCCTCCAGCGCCGCCTGCAAGTCGACGCTCACCAAATCCAAGGGAAGCCCCTCTGTGATCGTTGCCTGCGCTTCCTTGAGCGCAGCCAACGCCTCTTCCAGCGCCGCCTTGTGCCGTGCCCGGGTCAGCAAGATCGCGTCCTGCGCGCCCGCCTCGCCCAGGACCTCCTTGGAAGCCAACTCCTCAAGGTGGTCCAGCCCCATTCCGGTGACCGCGCTCACCCAAACGCAGGGCCATTCGCCCGCGGCTTTGGCAAGCCCTTCCCGGTCGAGGGCCGGCGGGAGATCCGCCTTGTTGACGACGACAAGGACCCGGGCAGCCGCTCCCGCTTCTCGCACTTGCTGGATGACCGCTTCGTCGTCGCTGTCCAAGGGCTCGGCGCCGCTGACGACCAAAAAGATCAGGTCGGCCCCTTCGATGGCCTTGCGGGTCCTTTCCACACCGATCATTTCGACGGGATCGTCTGTCACCCGGATCCCGGCGGTATCCGTCAGGGTAAAGGGAATGCCGCCGAGCAAAGCCCGCTCTTCGATGAGATCGCGCGTTGTGCCCGCGATGGGGGTGACAATCGCCCGGTCCTCTTGAAGGATCGCGTTGAGCAAGCTCGACTTGCCCACGTTGGGCTTTCCCACGATCGCGACGCGGATGCCTTCTCGGTAGATGCGCCCCGCGTCGGCCCCGGCCAGCAGGCGCTGGAGTTCCTTGCTGATCTCAGCGAGCCGCGCCCCGACCTCCTCGGGCGCGATGTCGACTAAACCCTCTTCCGGGTAATCAATGACCGCCTGGATGTGGGTGAGGAGGTCGAGGATCGCCTCCCGCTGGGTTCGCACGACTTCCGAGAGCTTCCCTTCGAGCTGCAGGGCCGCGATCTCAAGCCCCTTGGGGCTCTTGGCCCGGACCATGTCGATCACGGCTTCTGCCTGCGCAAGGTCCATCTTTCCGTTGAGAAAGGCCCGCTTGGTGAATTCACCGGGTTGGGCAAGCCGCGCGCCCGCCTGCAGGACCCTTTCCAACACGCGCTGGAGGATCACCGGGCCTCCGTGGCAGTTGATCTCGATGAGATCTTCACCGGTGTAGGTGCGGGGCGCACGCATCACACCCACTAAAACATCGTCGAGGATTCGCTCGTGCTCGTCCACCACTTTGCCGTAGACCAACGTGTGGCTGGGCACATCGGAAAGCCGCCTCTTGGATCGCACCACGCGCTCTGCCACGGAGAGCGCCTCAGGACCGCTGATGCGCACGATGCCGATGGCCCCCTCTCCGGGAGGCGTGGCGATGGCCGCAATCGTCTCAAAATGCATCTCTTGCACCACGAGCGTCACCTCTTGCCGGCGAGAGCGCATCGGGGCGCTCCGTCGATGGCACATGCCGCGACCGCCGATCATGATGAAAGAAGCCTCCCTCCCTGAAACGGGAAGGAGGCCTTTTCCGTCGCCCTTCACATAACAGCGTTGATCTTGCTTTAGGTCCGCTTGGGCAGGATGACTACCCGGCGGTAGGGCTCCTCCCCTTCGCTGCGGGTTTCAACCTCAGTATCGTCCGCCAAAGCTAAGTGAACGATGCGCCGTTCCAGTGCGTTCATCGGCTCCAAGACCGTCTTCCGCCGCTCGCTCTTTGCCTTGGCCGCGAGCCTTGTGGCGAGGTTTCGCAACGTCTCCGCCCGTTTATCCCGGTATCCTTCGGCGTCGAGGACGATGCGAGCCCGGGGACCGGGGAGTTTATTGGCCACCAAGTTGACAAGATACTGAATCGCGTCGAGGGTCTGGCCCCTCCGTCCGATGACGACTCCCATGCGGCGGCCGCTCATACGCATATAGACCAGCTGGTCCTCACCGATCTCGGTCTCAATTTCGGCACTGACGTTCATCCGCTCCAAAAGGCCTGCGAGAAATTCGCGCGCTGCATTGACCTTGGCATCCAGAGAATTGTCGACGGTCACTCGCACGCGTGCGGGCCTTGCGCCGAGGATCCCCAAGAAACCTTTCGCACCCTCGTCTAAAACCTCGATCTTAGCCTCTTCCCGTTTGACGCCAAGCTCCTCCAGCGCCGCTTGGATGGCTTCGTCGACCGTCTTACCCGTCTTTTCCACCGATTTCACTTTGCCTTGGCCCCCCCTTCAACCATGGGCATGCTCTTCGTCAACATGTACTGCTGCACAATGGAAAAGATGTTGCTGACCACCCAGTACAAGACCAAGCCTGCCGGGAAGCTGATGGAGATCCAGGCGATAAAGATCGGCATGATCAGTTGCATCGCCCTTTGCGACGGATCGCCGCCGGACGTCATGGCCGACATGAAGTAGGTGGTCAGGCCCGACAAGATGGGCAGCACATAAAACCGATCGGGCTCCGTCAACGTCCAGATGAGAAAGCGCGGATCGACCCCTTCAAAGGTGTACGTCCTGAGCACTTGAAAGAGGGCAATCAGAAAGGGGAACTGGATCAAGAGAGGGAGGCAACCGCCGAAAGGATTGACGCCCTTTTCCCGGTAGAGTTCGAGCACTCGCCGTTGGTATTCCTGTGGATTGTCCTTGTACTTGTTTTGGATCTCCTGAAGCTTGGGTTGGATCTCCCGCAGTGCGATCATGGACTCGGTCTGCTTTTTCGTCAGCGGGTAAAGGGCCAGTCGGATCAAGATGGTAAGAAGGATGATGGCGATGCCGGCGCTGCCCGTGATCTGGGTCAACCACACCAAAATCGCCTGAATTCCCGCCGGCAACCATCCAAAAAACGATCCAAAAACGTCCAATCAGCCCGCCTCCATTTCCTATCGGACCGGGTCATAGCCTCCGGGGTGCCACGGGTGACACTTGAGCAAACGGCGCACACCCAGATATCCCCCTTTGAGCACCCCGTAACGGAGGAGCGCCTGCCGCGTGTACTCCGAACACGTGGGGGTAAAACGGCATTGCCCCGGAAACAAGGGTGAAATCACCTTTTGATAAAGCCAGATTACACCGGCGAGCAGATGTCGCGGCCACGAAAGGGGAGAGATCCGATGTTTGGAGATACGGCCAGCCTCTTTTTCGCTCAATTGGACTCCGCTTCCTTCGTCAACAAGCCAGCCTTTTCGAGGAGCTCCCGGATCCCTCGATCAAGCGGCCAGTACCCTTCGACCTTGGCCCGCGTGCGCGCGGCAAAGACCAAGTCGTATCCATGAGGCAACTCCGGCAACAGGGGAAAGACGATGGCCCGTAACCACCGTTTGACGCGGTTGCGTACAACCGCTTTGCCAAGCTTTCTGCTGACGGAAAATCCCACCCTCGCCGGCTCGGCGTCGCCGCGGTCGTAGACGTGGAGAACAGCCACTCGATTTTTATAGACCTTTCCTTCCTGGTAGCAGCGCCGGAACTCGTCGGGCCGTTTGAGGATTGCCTTGCGTGCCGGTGACATTACCCGCACTCCAACGATGGTGGGTCAGGGACGGCGCTTGCCGCGACACAAAAAACAGCAGGGCCCGGCAGACACTCCGAGGCCCTAAAGTTTAGGCAGAAAGGCGCTTTCGCCCTTTAGCCCGCCGCCGCTTGAGGACCCGCCTTCCCCCAGGCGTGCTCATGCGCGCCAAGAAGCCATGGGTCCGCTTTCTCCGCAGCCTTTTGGGCTGGAACGTGCGCTTCATAAACCAGGACACCTCCGCAAGGACACTGTTTTCATTATAGCTTAGCGTTTCTGTGGCAGTCAAGTAAATTCCCTTCACGCCTATGACCAAGATCCCGTAGCGGCAGCCGCGTGATGGGAAACGCCCGTTCGTTCCTTGCGACCAACGGGCGGATTTGGTAGAATGAACACGCCGAAAACGTCCTTGTGATCGACGTTTCGGCAATTTTGTTCTCAGGAGAATTGTGGACAGGTCCGTGGAAAATCTGTGGATGAACCGGGGATGACACCCGAGGAGATTTCCACAGTCACCTAAGGGGGTGACGCGGCCGGCACGAGGGTGAAAGCGGCGCTCGCCGCATTCAAAGCGTGGATCCGACGGGGTGAGCTAATGAAAGGAACACCCCGTTGAGCTGGGCCTTTGTGTGTGGATAGCGCTGTGGAAAAGCCCATCGGTCAAAACGCCCATGTCGGGGCGATCTGACCCACCTCGCCCAGGTCAGAGCTTGTGGAAAACGTGTGGATTATGTGAATACCCCACAACAGGGTGAGGAGCTCCACGGCGGAACGATGGCGTTCCGCGCCCACGGTCGACAGCGCGGATCAAGGCGCGGGAGGAGTTGCTTTTCAGACCGTGGAATCAAGTTCCTCGCCCGCGACAAGTCCGGCGAAGAGGAGGCGCTTCCCTGCAGGGGCGGCAGGGAGGCAATCGTCATCATGCGGTTAGATCTCAATGAGCTTTGGAACCACGTCGTCCAACGGGCCAAGCATGAGCTGGGCAGCGCGACCTTAAACATGCTGCTCGAGAACGCCCGCCCCGTGCGTCTCGAGTCTGGCAAGCTCACGATTTACTTTCTCAGCCGGTGGGAGAGGGATTGGGTCGAGGCCCGACATCTCGCCGATCTCAAGAGCATGTGCCAGGAGATCGCACCCGGCATCACCACCATCGAGATGATCACGGCTGCCGACAACGGCCAGCCCGATGCCGGCCATGGCGGTTTCGACTACGCCAACGGCGCACAGAGCTCTTCTGGTCCCTCTTCCACTCATCGTCCGCGGGGCCCGAGGGTGACGGGGGGGACCCTTAATCCGCGGTACACCTTTGATTCCTTTGTCGTCGGTCCCAGCAACCGATTTGCCCAGGCAGCCGCCCTGGCGGTGGCAGAGGATCCTGCGGGCGCGTATAACCCTCTTTTTTTGTACGGGGGCGTGGGCTTAGGCAAGACGCACTTGATGCAAGCCATCGCCCACTACGTGCGTGAGCATCACCCGAAGCTCTACGTCGTGTACGTCTCGTCCGAAACCTTTACCAACGACCTCATCAACGCACTGGGCAGGCGTTCCATGGCGGAATTCCGCCAAAAGTACCGCAACGTCGACCTTCTCTTGATCGACGACATCCAGTTTGTCGCAGGGAAAGAGCAGACGCAGGAAGAGTTTTTCCATACGTTTAACGCGCTGTACGAGGCCGAAAAACAGATTGTGATCTCCAGCGACCGGCCGCCGAAAGAGATCCCCACCCTGGAGGAGCGCCTCCGCTCCCGCTTTGAATGGGGGCTCACCACCGACATTCAACCGCCTGACTTAGAGACGCGGGTGGCCATTTTGCGCAAGAAAGCGGCCGAGGAAGGGATTTCTCTACCCAACGACACCTATCTTTACATCGCCAATCTGGTGCAGTCCAACATCCGAGAACTCGAAGGGGCTCTCATCCGCGTCATCGCGTACGCCTCACTCCAAAACCTGCCGCTCACGCCCGAAGTGGCGGAAGAGGCGCTGCGCGACCTCGTCTCTGCCACCCAAAACCGGGTGATCACCATCGAGCTGATCCAATCCGTGGTGGCGGCTCACTTCGGCGTCAGCGTCATTGATATGAAAGGAAAAAAAAGGACGCGCTCTTTGGTGTTTCCCCGGCAGGTGGCGATGTATCTGGCGCGGGAGCTGACCGATGCGTCGCTGCCCCAAATTGGCGAGGAGTTTGGCGGGCGCGATCACTCCACGGTGATCCATGCCTACGAAAAGGTAAAAGCCGAGGCCCAATCGGATCCCGCGCTCTCACAAACCTTGCGGGAGCTCACACAAAAGATTCAAAACGGATAACGTGTGGAGAGCTCCCGGAAAAGGTGTGGACGAGCTTTGGGGAAAATGGGCCAAAGGCGCGCTGGCGCGCCAGCGATGGGAAAACTGTGGGAAGGCGCGCGCCTTCCTCAACAACAGACGCACACAGCAAAACCCAGAGGGACTGAGGCTTTGGCGCGCCTTTCCACAGTTTGAACACCGCTTACTACGACGACTGCGACATCACTCTCTTTTAGAGAGATGGAATCGTAGTCGAAGGAAATCGACACCCACCTCACACTGACGAGAGAGGATGTGCCCTTTGGAGTTTGTCTGCCAACGGGAAGAGCTCTTGCGCGGCATCAGCATCGTCGAGCGGGCTGCGACAAGCAAAGAGAGCATGCAGATCCTCGAGGGAATCTACATCCGAGCCGAAGGCGACCACCTGCACCTTGCGGCCACCGATCTCGAACTGAGCATCGAGTGCGACGTCCCGGCCACGGTGGTGCAGCAGGGAGAAGCCGTGCTGGGCAGCAAGGTGCTCTCTCCCATCGTGAGAAAGCTCGTCGGCGATCAGCTAGTCTACCGGACGAGCGAATCGGGGGTGGCCCAGATCGAGTCGGGTCCGTCCCATTTCACGGTCCACACCATGGTGGCGGACGAGTTTCCCGCGCTACCCGAGGTGGAAAGCACAGGGCTTTGGCGCATCAGCCAAGGGGAGCTACGCCGCTTGATCCGCCATACGGCCTTTGCCGCGGCGACCGACGACTCGCGCCCTTTCCTCACCGGCGTCTTTGTCGAAGTGGAACAAGACGAAATCCGCCTGGTCGCGACCGACTCCAGCCGCTTGGCTTTCCGCCGGGGCAAACTCCTCGAGGAGACAGACCGGCCCAGGTCGGGTATCGTACCGGTGCGGGCCCTTTCGGAGTTGATGCGCATCTTAGACGATGATGACGACGCGGTCGTCGAGTTTGAGATCACGGAGAGCCAGGCGGTCTTTCGCGCGGCGGGCGTGCAGATGATCTCCCGGGTGATCGAGGGGCAGTTTCCCGACTACCGCCGGGTGCTGGCGACCGATCAACCGACGCGGTTTCGCCTCGATCGCATCCAGTTGCTCGCGGCCGTCGAACGCGTCGCGCTCATCGCCCGCAGGAGCACCCCGGTCGTCCGCTTGGCGGTGAAAGGGGAGACCTTATCGCTGAGCTCAAGAGAGGCCGAAGTCGGCCAAGCCTATGAGGAGCTGACCGTCGTCAAGGAAGGCGAGGATCTGGAGACGGCGTATCAGGCCCGTTTCCTTACCGAGGTGTTGAGGGCGATGGACTCCGACCAGGTCGAAGTGGGCTTGGGCGATGGGCTCAGGCAAGGGAGCATCACTCCCGTAGGTGACGAAAATTACGTCTACATCGTGATGCCAGTGAGGGTGGGGTAGCAGGCTGTGAGCTCCGTAACCTATGAACCGCCGCAGGAGATCGTGATCGAGGGGACTGAGATCGAACTCAACCAGTTCCTCAAACTCTCTCGCGCCGTCAGCAGCGGCGGCGAAGGGAAAGCCTTGATCCAACAGGGAGCGGTGAGGGTCAACGGCGAGGTGGAGACTCGCCGGAGCCGAAAGCTTCGCTCGGGCGATGTGGTGCGGCTCGCGGGCAGGGGCATCTACCGCGTCAAAGGCGCCGATCAGGAGTCTCATTAAGGGTGCAGGTCCGCCGGATCGAACTGTTCCAGTTTCGCAATTACCAGGCGTTGGAGCTGGCCTTTGAGCGCATGCTCAACATCTTTGTCGGCGAAAACGCCCAAGGCAAGACCAACCTGTTGGAGGCCGTCTACCTCTTGGCCCTGGGGCGTTCGTACCGCACGACAAGCGACGGCGACTTGATCAATTGGGACGCGGCCTTTGCCAGGGTGCGAGGCGAGACGGAGCGAGAAGCCGGCGGCACCCGCATCGAGGTCCTCTTGCGCCGGGAGGGCCCAAAGGAAATCAAGGTGGGCGGCGAAAACCTCAGGCGCCACTCGGACCTTTTGGGCAATCTCAATGCGGTGGTGTTTTCGCCCGACGACCTGCAGCTGGTCAAAGGCTCACCGGCCCTCAGGCGGCGCTTTCTCGACATCGAAATCGCCCAAGTGAGCCCGGCCTACCGCCACCACTTCACCCGGTACCAAAGGGTGTTGCGCCAGAGAAACAACTTGCTCCGGGCGATCTCCCAAGGGTTTGCCAGGCGGGAGGCCCTCCCCGATTGGGATGAGCAGCTCATCGCCGATGGTTCCCGCATCATCGCGAAAAGGGCGGAGACCGTGCGCCGGCTTTCCCGGTGGAGCCGGGAGATGCAAGCCCGCATCAGCGGAGGAAGAGAAGAGCTGGAACTGGTGTACCGGCCCTTTTTCGCCGCACCTTCTGAGATGCCGCAAGCCGAATGGGAGGATCCCCAAGCCGTTGCCGAGCGCTTTCGAAAGGAGCTCGAGGCCCTGCGCCGGGATGAGCTGGCGCGGGGGACGACGCTCGCGGGGCCCCAGCGAGACGACATTGCCTTTATCGTCGCAGGGGTCGACCTGCGCTACTTCGGTTCCCAAGGGCAACAACGGACCGCGGTACTGGCGACCAAGCTTTCCGAACTGGAGTTTATCCGGGACGAGGCGGGCGAGTATCCTATCTTGCTCTTGGACGATGTCATGTCCGAGCTGGACGACACGCGCCGAGAGCGCTTTTTGGGCACGGTCTCAGGAAGGATCAACACCTTTATCACCACGACCAACGTGAGGAGCTTTCCCGACGAGATCCTGAAAGAAGCCTCGTTGTACACGATCCGGGCGGGTACGGTGACACCCGTTGGAGCGTGAGGTAGAAGGAGGGGCCAGCGGGTGTACCTGCACCTGGGTGGCGATGTCATCATCCGATCGGCTGATGTGATCGCTATCCTCGATGCGGCGCCCGAACAAAAGGCGCGCGAAGGCGACCGCTTTCTCCAAAGAGCTGCTGCGGCCGGAAGGTTACGCGACGCCGGCGGCGGCGCCGCCAAATCTTATGTCATCACCGACGAATACGTGTACGCCTCGTCCATCTCCCCGGCGACGCTCAGAAGGCGCATCGAAAGCGGTTTTCGCGAACGTTCGTTTGACATTCCCGACTAAGAAGACGTAAAATAGGGATGTTGGGGCGATATGAGCCGATAACCCCTAGATTTTCCGATGATACTAACCGTGATCGCCGAATCACGGTTTTTGTCGGCCAAGATGGAGGTTTCCAATGGCAGAGGATCGCATGGAGGGTATCTATGAGGCCGAGCATATCCAGGTGCTCGAAGGCCTCGACCCCGTAAGACGCCGTCCAGGCATGTACATCGGCAGCACCGATGAACGGGGTTTGCATCATCTTATCTTCGAAGTCGTCGACAACAGCATCGATGAACTCCAAAATGGCTACGGGGATACCATTACCGTGACGATCCTCAAAGACGGCTGCGTCCGTGTGAGCGACAACGGTCGGGGTATCCCTGTCAGCATCCATCCCAAAACGGGGCGGCCGGCCGTGGAGACGGTGATGACGACCCTTCACGCCGGAGGCAAGTTTGGCGAAGGCGGCAGCTACAAGATGACCGGCGGCCTTCACGGCGTGGGCGTGTCGGTGGTCAACGCCCTTTCCGAGTGGTGCGAGGTCGAAGTGCACCGGGGAGGAAAGATCTACAGACAGCGCTACCGCCGGGGTGTTCCCGAGCACGACCTCGAGGTCGTCGGCGAGACCGACCGGACGGGCACGACCACCACGTTTATGGCCGACGCCGAGATCTTTGAGACGCTTCATTTCAATGCGGAGACCATCGCCTCGCGCCTTAGGGAGCTGGCCTTTCTCAACCGGGGCATCCTCATCATCTTCCGGGACGAGCGGACTGGCAAAGAGAGCCGCTATCAATACGACGGCGGGATCGTCAGCTTTGTCGAGCACATCAACAAGCTAAAAGATCCCCTGCACGATCAAGTGATCTACATCCAGGGCGAGGTGGGCACCACTCAAGTTGAGCTCGCGATGCAATACAATACGGGCTACTCGGAGACGGTGTACACCTTTGCCAACAACATCAACACCCAGGAAGGCGGCACCCACCTCTCCGGATTTCGCAGCGCCTTGACCCGGACGCTCAACGATTACGCCCGGAAAAACAATATGCTGAAAAACAACGAGGAAAGCTTTGCCGGCGAAGATGTGAGAGAGGGCCTCACTGCCGTGCTCAGCGTGCGCTTGATCGATCCCCAGTTTGAGGGGCAGACCAAGACCAAACTGGGCAACAGCGACGTGCGCGGCATTGTCGAGTCGGTGGTCTCGGAGGGGCTTGCCACCTATCTCGAAGAACATCCCAGCGACGCGCGCAAGATCGTCGAAAAAGCCCTGCAGGCGGCCAGGGCGCGGGAAGCGGCCCGCAAAGCGCGGGAGCTCACACGACGCAAAAACGCGCTGGAGATCAGCTCGCTCCCCGGCAAGCTGGCTGACTGCGCCCTCGAGGACCCGGAGCTTTGCGAGCTCTACCTCGTCGAGGGCGACTCGGCGGGCGGCACCGCCAAGCAAGGGCGAGACCGGCGCTTTCAAGCGATCATGCCGCTGCGGGGCAAAATCCTCAACACCGAGCGGGCGAGGCTCGACAAGATCCTGTCCAACAACGAGATCCGGGCGATGATCTCCGCGCTGGGCACGGGGATCGGCGACGATTTCGACGTGGAAAAGGCCCGCTACGGCAAAGTAATCATCATGACCGACGCCGACTCCGACGGCGCCCACATCCGCACCCTGCTCCTCACGTTCTTTTACCGGTATATGCGGGAGCTCATCGAGGCGGGCCGGGTGTACATCGCCTTGCCGCCCTTGTACTACGTCAAGAAAGGGAAGCAGGAGCACTACTGCTACAACGACCAGGAGCTGGATGATCTTTTGGAAAGGATCGGCCGGCAAGGGGTCGAGGTGCAGCGGTACAAGGGTCTTGGCGAGATGAACGCCGATCAGCTGTGGGAGACCACGATGAATCCCGAGACCCGCACGATCCTCAAGGTGACCATCGAGGACGCCGTGGCGGCAGACGAGATCTTCTCCATCCTCATGGGAGACAAGGTCGAGCCCCGGCGCGAGTTTATCGAGGCCAACGCCAAGTACGTCGAACGCCTCGACGTCTGACGCGCTCTACTGCGTATTTCTCTCGTCTTACCGTTCCATCCTGGGATCCAAGGCGTCGCGCAGGCCATCGCCCACCATGTTGAGGGCGAGGACGGTCAACATGATGGCAAGGCCCGGGAAGGTTACGGCGTGATGGGCCACCCGGATATACGAACGGGCTGAGGAAAGCATGCTGCCCCACTCCGGCGTCGGGGGCTGTGCGCCCAATCCCAAAAAGCTGAGACCGGCCGCCGAAAGGATCGATCCCGCCGTGGCCAGCGTCACCTGCACAATCACGGGATTGAGCGCGTTGGGCAGGATGTGGCGAAACATCATCCGCAGGTTGCTGGCGCCCAGAGCCTGAGCGGCCGCCACGTAATCCAACTCCCTCACTTGAAGCACCGCCGCCCTGGTGACCCGGGCAAAGTTGGGCGTATAGGCGATGCCCACCGCGACCATGACGTTGTTGAGCCCTGGCCCGATCGTGGCCACCACGGCCAGAGCCAGCAAGATCGCGGGCAGGGCCAGCAGCACGTCGACGATCCTCATCAAGACACTGTCGATCCGCCCGCCGAAAAAGCCCGCCACCAGTCCCATGGTTCCCCCAAGAGCGAGGGCGATCGAAACCGAGATTAACCCCACGCGCAAAGAGATCCGCGCTCCGTAAATGATGCGGGAGTAGATGTCGCGACCGAAGTTGTCGGTGCCCAGCCAGTGCTCGGCGCTGGGAGGCTGCAGCCGGGCCCGCAAGTCCTGCTGGGCGGGATCGTGGGTCGCCACCCAGGGAGCAAAGATCGCGCTGAGGGTGATGATGATCAAGATGATCAAGCCGACAACGGCCTTGCGGTTTCGCGAAAAGCGTTTCCAAAGGGAAGGTCGATCTGCTACCAGTTGACCGTCGATCTCCATGGCTCGCACCCTCAGTCGTAACGTACTTGCAACCTCGGATCGAGGTAAGCGTAGAGCACGTCGACGATGAGATTGATCAAGGCGTAAATCAAGGCAAACGTGAGGATGATGCCTTGGACGGCCGGAAAGTCGCGGGATCGGATGGCATCGACCGCGTAACGGCCCACACCCGGCCAGGCAAAGATCGTCTCGGTGATGACGGCTCCGGCCATGAGCCCGCCAAACTCAAGCCCAATGATGGTGACGATGGGAAGGAGGGCGTTGCGGAGCGCGTGGCGGTACACGACGAGGCGCTCGGCCAAACCCTTGGCCCTCGCGGTGCGGACGTAATCCTGGCCCAGCGTCTCCAACATCGTCGAACGGGTCATACGGGTGATGGATGCCGCTGCGCCGGTCCCCAATGTCACTGCCGGGAGCACGTAATACTGCCAGCCGTCACCCCGGCCCGATGAGGGCAACCACTCGAGGTGGACGGAAAAGATCAACATCAACATGATGCCTTGCCAAAAGACAGGCATGGCGATGCCCGCGAGCGCCCCCAAGGTCGCCACATCGTCAAAGATCGAGTTGGGCCGGACGGCCGACAAGATCCCCACCGGCACGCCGATGAGGATGGCGAGAACCGTCGCCGCAACGGCCAGTTCCGCGGTGGCCGGAAGGCGCGCGGCGATCTCCTCCACAACCGGGCGATTGGAGCGGATCGACCGGCCGAAGTCGAGCTTGACGACGCGGCCCAGCCACTTCACGTACTGGATCGGCAGGGGATCGTTGAGGCCGAGCTGCTCCCGCAAGGCCTCCAGCTGCTCCACTGGGGCTCGCTCGCCCAGCATCAGCCTCGCTGGATCGCCCGGAGACAGATGGACGATCAGAAAGACCAGGATGCTGACGCCGAGCAGCACGGGTATGAGCATGAAAATCCGTCGCAACACGTACGAGGCCACCGCTCTACCGCCTCAGGCCTGTAATGGTGCTTCTGATGAGTGCTCAAGATAAGGCGAATGCGAGCCGGAAAGCCCGCATTCGCCTCTTGGTGTAACGACACACCGCTGTGTTTAGTGCTTGATCACTTGATACAACCGGTGATGGCCGGCCGGGTGAGGCACAAACCCTTCGATGTTGGAGCGCAGGCCGTGATCGTCGAGAGTGACCAGCAGGAAGATCCACGGCGCCTCTCGGGCGATGATCTCTTGAGCCTTGTAATAAGCCTCAAGCCGGACCTCGGGATCGCCCGCGGTGCGTCCCGTCTCCAGCAGCTCGTCGAGCTCGGGCGTCGACCAGAAGGTGCGGTTGCCCGGGTCGCCGTACTGCGAGCTGTGGAACAGCGGGTACAGGCCGTAGTCCGCGTCGGCCGTCACCGTCACCCAGCCCAGGATGAACATCTCATGGTTGCCTGCAGCGGTCTGATCGAGGTAGGCGCCCCACTCCATGACGTTGATCTCGACGTCGATGCCCACCTCGGCAAGATAAGCCTGGACGATCTCAGCAAACTGGATCCGCTGGAAGTTTTCGTTGGTCCAGATGCTGGTCGAAAACCCGTTGGGATAGCCCGCCTCAGCCAAGAGCTGCCGCGCCTTTTCGGGATCATAGGGGTACGGCTCGAGGTCGGGGTTGTGGCCAAACACTTTAGCCGAAATGGGGCTCTTGGCGGGAATGGCCCGCCCCTCGTAGACGACCTCGACCATCGTCTCTTTATCGATGGCGTAGTTGATGGCTTGCCGCACCCTGGGATCGTCAAAGGGCGGCTTTTGCGCGTTGAAGCCGATATACGTGGTCGACAGCGTCTCCACCGAGCTGAACACGATGTCGGGGTGGTCCTTGAGGCGGAGGTAGTCGACGGGCGCGAGCTGGTATGCGATGTCGACGCCGCCGGTTTCGAGCTCGATGGCACGGACCGTGTTTTCAGGAATCGGCCTAAAGATGATCCGCTCAGAGTTGGCCTGGCCGCCCCACCACTCGTCAAACCGCACAAGGGTGATCGCGGAGCCGCTCTCCCAGCTCTCAAGCTTGTAGGGCCCGGTGCCGACGACGACCCGGGTGCCGTAGTCAAGCCCGGCTTCCGTCACGGCCTTTTCGTTCAAAATCGAGAGCGCCGTGTGCGCCAGGTGGCTCAGGAGCGGCGAGAAGGGAAACGCCGTCTTAATCCGGATGGTATAGTCGTCAACGATTTCAATCTCATCCACAATCCCATCGATCAGGAAAGCGGCCGTTGCAGCGACCCCAGGTGGCGGATTGAGCAACCGTTCAAAGGTAAACTTGACGTCGCGAGCCGTAAAGGTCTCGCCGTTGTGGAACTTGACACCTTCCCGGAGTTTAAACTCCCACTCCACGTCGCTGAGCTGGGTCCAAGAGACCGCAAGTCCCGGCTCCAGCTCGAGGTCCTCCGTCTGCACGATCAAGGTGTCGTAGATCTGCCGCATGACCTGAGACGAGGGTTGATCGTTGGTCTGATGCGGATCGAGAGAGACGGCATCAGCCCCGATCGCGACCCGCAGCGTCTGTGCGGCAGCGATCTGCGCTCCGGCCCCGACTGCAGCAAAGACCACCAACAGCGCGGCCAGGACAAACGAGAGGGAGCGCCTCGCCATGGGGTAACTTCCTCCTTTGCCTATAAAAGGTGATATTTTGATAGTCGCTATTCCACCTGGGAGCGGGTTTCCCTGCAGTTTCGGATGACATGATTTTGATTCCTTCTTTTCCCTCAGTGACATAAGTCACAATAGGAATGGATAATCGTCCCACCCTGCATGATAGAGATAGGAAGGCGTTGTTTGGAATGGTTTAAATGCCGATCAAACCAGGCGGTTATTCTTGTAAACAGGCGATTTGGAAAGGACTTCCCGCCGATTTCACGAATTAGTCACGGCTAGCTTGTGATCGCGCGTTTGTCACCCTAAGATCGAACAATCCGTCAGCTGCATGACGATAAAGGTGTGAGTTGTCGTGGCGATGGAGTTTACCCATGGCAAAGTCGTCCCCGTCGGGCTTGAGGAGGAGATGCGCCGCTCCTACCTCAACTTCGCGATGTATGTCATCGTGGATCGCGCTCTGCCTGACGTTCGCGACGGCCTCAAGCCTGTGCAACGCCGCATTTTGTACACCATGGACGAGATCGGCTTGCGTCCCGACCGTCCTTTCAAAAAGTCGGCGCGCGTCGTGGGCGAGACGATGGCGAAATACCATCCCCACGGCGACTCCGCGATCTACGACGCCATGGTCCGCATGGGCCAAGATTTCTCCTACCGTTACCCTCTGGTCGAAGGTCATGGCAACTACGGCAGCATCGACGGCGATCCCCCGGCGGCGATGCGCTACACCGAGGCGCGTCTTTCCCGGCTCGCCATGGAGATGCTGCGGGATATCGACAAGGATACTGTCAACTTCGTCCCCAACTTTGACGACTCGCTGGAGCAGCCCGAGACGCTGCCTTCGCGCTTTCCCAACTTGATGGTCAACGGGGCGACCGGCATTGCGGTGGGCATGTCCACCAACATCCCCCCGCACAACTTGGGTGAAGTGATCGACGCCATCGTCGCGATGATCGATCATCCCGACGTGACCGTCCAGGATCTGATGAAGCACATCAAGGGCCCCGATTTTCCCACTGGGGGACTCATTTTGGGGCGCGAAGGAATCAAAGAGGCGTATGCCACCGGAAGAGGCCGCATCAGGATCCGGGCCCGCACCAAGATCGAGCAGATGCAAGGGGGACGGTACCGGATCGTCGTCACCGAGATCCCCTATATGGTCAACAAAGCGGCGCTGGTGGAAAAGATCGCCCAGCTGCACCACGAAAAGAAAGTGGACGGTATCACCGCGCTCAGGGACGAGTCGGACCGCTCAGGGATGCGCATCGTCATCGAACTGCGCAAAGACGCCAATCCCAACATCGTCCTCAATCAGCTTTTCAAGCACTCGCAGCTGCAAGAGACCTTTGGCGTCATCATGCTGGCTTTGGTCAACGGCGAGCCCAAGGTGCTCAATCTCTACGAGATGCTGCACCACTACCTCGAGTACCAGAGGGAGGTCATCACTCGCCGGACCAAGTTTGAGCTGCGCAAGGCCGAAGAGCGGGCCCACATTCTCGAAGGGTATCGCATCGCCCTCGATCACATCGATGAGATCATCCAGCTGATTCGCAATGCCGAGAGCGATCAGGTGGCCAAGGTGCAGCTCATGGAGCGGTTTGGCCTGTCGGAGCGCCAAGCGGTCGCCATTCTCGACATGCAGCTTCGCCGCCTCACCGGCCTTGAGCGGGAAAAGATCGAAAACGAGTATCAGGAGCTGCAAAAGACCATCGCACGGCTGCGTGAGATCTTGGCCGACGAGAGCAAGCGGGACGGCATCATCAAGGAAGAGCTCCTCGAGATCAAGGAGAAGTACGCCGATCCCCGGCGCACGGAGATCACCGCGGCGACGCCCGAAGACTTCGATGTCGAAGATCTCATCGCCGAAGAAGATATTGTCATTACATTGACGCACCAGGGATACATCAAGCGCCTCCCGGTGACCACGTATCGGAGCCAGCGACGGGGCGGCAGGGGTGTGACGGCGCTCGCCACCAAGGCGGAGGATTTCGTCGAGCACCTCTTTATCACGACGACGCATACCTATATCCTCTTCTTCACCGATAAGGGCCGCGTCTACCGGCTCAAAGGGCACGAGATTCCAGAAGCGAGCCGCAACGCCCGGGGCACGGCCATCATCAACCTCATCCAGATCGAGCCGGGGGAAAAGGTGCAGGCCGCGATCCCTGTCGCCGAGTACAGCGACGACCAGTACCTCTTTATCGCCACGCGCAACGGCGTCGTGAAAAAGACGGTGCTTTCCGAATTTGACAGCCCCTATGCTGGCCTGATCGCCCTCACACTCGACCCGGACGATGAAGTGATCGGCGTGCAGCTCACCGACGGCGACCGGGATATCATCCTTGTGACCCACAACGGCCAGGCGATCCGATTCCACGAGAGCGACGTCCGGCCCATGGGCCGGACCGCCCGGGGCGTGAGAGGGATCACCCTCGACGAAGGGGATTGGGTCGTCGGCATGGACGTGGCTGTTGCCGGCTGCGACCTGATGGTCGTCACCGAAAAAGGTTACGGGAAGCGGACCGAGCTTTCGGAGTACCGTGTGACCGGCCGTGCCGGCAAAGGGATTCGCACCATTGCGGTCACGGAGAAAAACGGACCCGTCTCCGGAGTGAAAGTGGTCCGGGAAGACGACGAGATCATGCTCATCAGTCAAGAGGGCATCATGATCCGTTTCAGCGTCACAGACGTCTCCCGCATGGGCCGGGCGACGCAAGGCGTCAGGCTGATGCGCCTTGAGGCCGACGACAGGGTTGTCGCCTTGGCTAAGATCGCAGGGAAAGATGACGACTAAGGTACTTTCAGGATAGGGCCGCTGCGGCGTGAGAAACCTCACGCCGCAGCGTGTTCCGGGAAAATCTCGCATTTAGCCCGAGGCCCCTGGTCAGATCGGGCCACCTCGGCTATAATAATTAGAGCCAGTATCAACTATCGTGTGGGGATGTAGCTCAGCTGGGAGAGCGCCGCCCTTGCAAGGCGGAGGTCGTCGGTTCGAATCCGATCATCTCCACCAGCGGAAAGGCCCGGACTCCGTTCCGGGCCTTCGCCTTTCGTCTTAATTCGCCGCCTTAGCTGGCAAGACCTGTTGCTTGACCCAGACTGGATCCTGCTGGTATGATTGGAAACGTAATACAAGAAGCGAACAAGGAAAACTCCGAATCCGTAGGCCGCGGAGCGGGGGACCCACCTATCTTGGGGTGAATCCTGGTTTTACAGGTAGGGCGACTTGAGCGCCCGAACCCGTCAGCTAACCTCGTAGGAGTTCTCAAGCGTATGCTGCAGCGCTGCGATGCGTTGGGTAATACGCTTTTTTCTTGCCCAGGTCGCATCACCGGGAGGGGGACGTTTGGTGCGTCGCTTTGCGTATCAAGTCGCCTTGGCCTTGGTGTGGGCCTCCCTTTGGGAATCCTTCGAGTTGTGGCACCTCATCGGTGGGTTTTTGGTCGCCTCGCTCCTCTTGGATGGATTGTCCCGCCTGCTGGATAATAAAAGCAATCAGGTTTGACCGATCGCAGTATTTTTTTTGTCGGGTGCTCGGGTGAAAGGGGGCGTCGATGTTCCTAAACCTGCATCTTGTCGTCTTGTTCCCGTTTCTCTTGGCGGTGCTCACCCTGGTGTTTGGCCGGCGCCTTGGGAGGCACCTCGGGTGGGCCCTTGTGCCGTTTCCCCTTGCGTGCGCTCTTTATCTGCTTTCCCTCGTGCCCCGCGTCGCGAGCGGTGAGTCGTTTTCCGCGACCTGGAATTGGGTTCCGAGTCTCGGCCTTTCGTTTTCGTTGCACCTCGACGGTTTCAGCTTGCTTTTTGCGCTCTTGATCTCCGGTATCGGAGCCCTCGTCACGCTGTTTTCCATCCACTACCTCGATCCGGATGAGGATTTCGGGCGCTTTTACCTCTACATTCTTCTCTTTATGGGGGCGATGTTTGGCGTCGTCCTCTCAGACAACCTCCTCGCCCTTTACATGTTCTGGGAGATCACCTCGATCAGCTCATTTCTTTTGATCGGGTTTTGGCATGAAGAGGCCGACTCGCGCGCCGGTGCCCTCAAGTCGATGCTGGTCACGATGGCGGGCGGGCTATCCCTGTTAGCGGGGATTGTCCTCATGGGGATCGCCGGAGGGAGTTTCTCGATCCGGGAGCTGGCCGACAAAGGCGCGCTGGTCCAAGGGCATCCGTATTACACGGCCATCGTCGTGCTGGTGCTCCTAGGGGCCTTTACAAAGTCAGCGCAAGCGCCCTTTCACCTGTGGCTTCCCGGCGCGATGGCCGCCCCCACGCCTGTGAGCGCCTATCTTCACTCGGCGACGATGGTCAAAGCGGGCATCTTTCTCACTGCGAAGATGGCGATGATCCTCGGCGGCACGGGCCTTTGGTTTGGCCTTGTGGCCGGCGTGGGCATGGTCACCATGTTGCTCGGCTCGTACTTGGCCGTCCAGCAAAGGGACCTCAAGGGATTGCTCGCCTTTTCGACCGTCAGCCAATTGGGCTTTATGATGGCGATGTTTGGTTACGGCACGCCCGAGGCCCAAAGCGCTGGGGTCTTTCACCTGCTCAACCATGCGCTTTTTAAGGGAAGCCTCTTTTTGCTGGTGGGGATCATTGATCACCAGACCGGCACCCGGGAAATCGACAAGCTTTCGGGGCTGCGTCGGGCGATGCCTTTCACCTTTGCCATGATGGCGTTGAGCGCCCTATCGATGGCAGGCGTTCCGCTCCTCAATGGCTTTGTCAGCAAAGAAATGATCCTGGCAGCACTGCTCGAACCACCCTTTGGCCACAATCTTTTCACCGTGGCGCTGCCTCTCTTGGGCGTTGCAGGAAGCGTCTTTACGACCTTTTACAGCCTCATCCTGGCTCACAGGCTCTTTTTCGGGCCGGTGACGGAAACGACCCCGGAAAAACCCCGGGAAGGTTCGTGGGGCCTTTTGTTTTCACCAGCTCTCTTGACGCTCTTGGTCGTGGTGTTGGGCATCGCGCCCGGCTTGGTGGAGCACGGGATCGTCGGTTCTGCCGTCTCGGCCTTGAGGGGTGAGCCGGTCGCGGTTCACCTCGCGCTCTGGCACGGCTTTAACCTCCCGCTTTTGATGAGCTTGAGCGCCATCTTGTTGGGACTTATTCTCTACCTGTGGCAAGAGCCGGTCCTTGCGGGCTTGCGCCGGGTGAGCTCGGTCCGTTGGAACGTCAACGCGCTTTACGATGGCTTGCTGCAATTCCTTGAAGTAGGCTCCGATCGAGTCACGCGGCGCATGATGACGGGGTACTTGCGGGACTATCTCGTGTTGATCCTGGGGTTCACCGCGCTGATCACGGGATACGCTCTGGCCCGCTCGGGCATCTTTGGCTTTGATTGGAGACGCCTGGCACTGACCGAGATCAGCTGGACCGAGTTTGCCGTCATCGTCGCGATGGTCGTGGGAGCGATCACTGCCGTAGTGGCTCGCCAGCGCATCGCCGTCGCTTTAGGGGTGGCCACTTCTGGGTTTATGGTCGCGGTGCTCTGGGTCCTGTGGCACGCGCCGGACCTCGCGCTCACGCAGACGATCGTGGAGACCGTCTCCGTCGTTCCGCTCTTCCTCGTGTTCGCTTACCTGCCGAGGCTCCGGCAACAGCCTTTTCGTCCTAAGGTCGAAGGGATCAACGTTTTCGTCTCCGTCCTCTTGGGTGCGGTGGTCACCGGATTCCTGCTCCTCTCGTACGGCCATCAGCTCTTCCCGTCGATCGGGCAGTTTTTCGTCGACAACAGCCTCCCGTTAGGAGGAGGCCGCAACGTCGTCAACGTCATCCTGGTTGATTTCCGCGCCCTTGACACCATGGGCGAGATCACCGTGCTCACGCTGGTGGGTCTGGCTGTCGCCGCTTTGGTGCGGTCCCGAAGAGAGCCGGCGGACATCGATGAAAAGAAGGAAATGAGCGGCGTGATGATCAACCCGCTGATCCTGCCGGCCTTTTCTCGCCTTCTCTTTTACTTGATCCTGATCTATACGATCTACATCTTCTTTCGCGGCCACCACAACCCGGGCGGCGGTTTCATCGCGGGGGTGATGGCCGCATCGGCGTTGATCATCTGGGCTCTCGCGTACGAGCGCCCCGCCGCGATGGCCCTGGTGCCCGTTGAGCCCCGGCGCCTGATGGGGTCAGGGTTGCTGTTGGTCGCCTCCCTCGGGTTAGGAGCGGTCCTTTTCGGATACCCCTTCCTCACTCAGGGTTTTACTGAAATCGAGCTCCCCTGGTTTGGCAGGGTGGAGCTGGCCACGGCGCTCCTTTTTGATCTGGGCGTCTGGCTGGTCGTCATCGGATCGATCAAAGGAATCGTTATGGAACTGTCTGATGGCAGGCCCATCGCGCACGAAACCGGCGCTTCCCACGGGCGCGAGGAGTCCGGCCGGTCCTAGCTTGTTTCTGGTGAGGTGAGGCTATGGAAGTGTTGGCTGCGATCGCCGTCGGCATCGTCGTCGCCTGCAGCGCTTATCTCATGCTGACGCGGGAGATCATCCGGGTCATACTCGGTTCGCTCCTCATGGGCTATGGCATCAACCTGGCGCTCTTTATGGCGGGCGGTATTAAGACGGGAGGTCCGCCGGTGCTAACCGGCGACGAGGTCGGGGCCGTCACTGATCCAGTGCCGCAGGCGTTGATCCTCACCGCGATCGTCATCGGGCTGGGTGTGTTCGCGCTCTTGCTCGCCTTGGGGTACCGTACCTACCAAGAGACCGATACCGATGATTTGGAGGAGCTCGTAGGGTGAACAACCTCGTCGTCGCGCCGATTGTCATACCCCTTATCACCGGAGCGGTCCTGATTTTTTCACCCCGGCGCTTAAGCTTTCAGCGTTGGGTGAGCGTCGCCTCTTGCCTGATTGGCCTGGTCGTCAACATAGCGCTCATGCACCGGGTTTGGAACCAAGGGATCCAGCCCTTTTACGCCGGTAATCTACCTGCTCCCTTTGGCATCACCTTTGTGGCCGACCTGATGAGTGCCGCCTTTGTGACGGTCACGTCGGTAACGGCTTTGGCGGTCCTCTTCTTTTCGATCTACAGCTTGGATGAGCAGGTGGAGCAAAGCTATTACTACGCCGCTTTCCAGTTTCTCTTGGTCGGCGTCAACGGCTCCTTTTTGACCGGCGACATCTTTAACCTCTTCGTCTTTTTCGAAGTGATGCTTTTGGCCAGCTACCTCTTGATTTCACTGGGTGGCCGGCGGCTCCAGATGCAAGAGACCCTCAAGTACGCCCTGATCAACAACGTGGCGTCCAGCTTTTTTCTCCTGGCCGTGGCGGGTCTTTACCGCACTTATGGAACGCTCAACATGGCCGACCTCGCGCAGCGGATCAGCGCCTCCGACTCCAACGGCTGGCTTTCGGCGATCGGAATCGTCTTTTTGGTCGTGTTTGGCGTCAAGGCGGCCATGGTTCCTCTACACTTTTGGCTGCCGCAGCCGTATTTTGCTGGGCCTACCGCCATCGTCGCGTTTTTCGGGGGCATCCTCACGAAGGTGGGAGTCTACACCATCCTCCGCACCTTCACCCTGATCTTTGTCGAAGAGACTGCCTGGACACACGGGCGCGTCCTTTTGCCTCTGGCCCTTTTGACTATGGTGGTCGGGATCATCGGGGCTATCGCTCAGACCGACTTTAAGAAAGTCTTGGCCTTCCACATCGTCAGCCAGATCGGTTACATGCTCATGGGAATCGCATTTTTGACCCCGCTCGCCCTGGCCGGGACCATCATCTTTGTCGCACACCAGATGATCGTGAAATCCGGGCTCTTTCTTTGCGCGGGCGCGGCTGAGCGCATCAGCGGGACAACGGATCTAAAGGAAATGAGCGGGTTGATGACGACGCACGGGGGACTGGCTGCCCTCTTTTTCCTCGCAGCTTTGGCGCTGGTGGGCGTGCCACCGCTGTCGGGTTTTTTCGGCAAGCTCACGCTGATCCGGGCAGGGCTTGAAGCCCAGCGCTTCTTTAGCGTCGCTTTGGCGATCACCGTCGGCCTGGGCACGCTCTTTTCGATGATTAAGATCTTTCGTCTGAGTTTCTGGGGCGAAGTGCGCGGGGAGAGGCGGCTTTCCCGGGAAAGCGTCGAATACAAAAGGATGATGCTCCCCGTGGGGGCTTTGGTCGTCCTGGCCGTGGCCATGGGGCTCGGCGCCGAGCACGTGCTCACCTACGCCCAGGCGGCCGCGGAGCAGATCTTGGATCGCCGGGCCTACGTCGCGGCGGTCTTGCCGGGAATTGGGCTGGATCTGGGGTTTTAAGCGGAGCGCAGAGCGGGGTTTGCGGGACCGCGCTCTTTAGGCCCGTCCCTGGAGGTGATATGGTTGAAGCGCTCGATCCGGCGTGCCATCGGATTTGTACGCCTAGCCGCCGTCTTTGCCTGGCACATCACGCTGGCCAACTTCTATGTCGCGCGCATCGCCCTTTCCTTCCGGCCCAAGGTTCGCCCGGGCATCGTGGCCATGCCTCTGAGGGTCAAGAGCGACGCGTCCATCACCGCGCTCACCTTGATGCTGACGCTCACGCCGGGAGCGGTGCCTGTCGATATCAGCCACGACCGGGAGGAGATCTTTATCCTCTGCTTAGACCTGGATGACTTGTCTTCGGTGCGGCATTCGAAAGATGTCTTTGAAAAGCTCCTCCTAGAGGTGGAACGCTGATGCTCCAGTGGGCGATTTACATCGCATACGGGCTCTTGGGAGTCTCCATGCTGCTCGCCACCTACCGGGTTTTGGTAGGCCCCACCGTGTTGGATCGGACGGTGGCCTTTGACACCTTTTCCAGCAACCTCATCGGATTGATCTGCATCATGGCGATCCAGACCAAAGATTTGGTCCATTTTGACCTGTCGATCATGATCTCGCTCCTCCCGTTTATGGTGAGCGTCGTCGTCGCCAAATTTGTGGTGAAGGGTGTTATCATTGATCGAGATCCTGACTAGCGCTTTGTTGATCCTGGGCGCTGTGTTGATGTTTGCAGGCTCCTTTGGACTCGTCCGTTTCCCCGACTTCTTTCACCGGATTCACGCCGCGGGCATCCCCGGGACGCTCGGCGTCGGCGCGCTGCTCATTGCCGCGTCGCTGTACCTCTCGTCTTACTACGGATATCTGGTGATCAAACCCCTGATGGCTCTCATCATCCTCATCGGCACGATCGCCCTGGGCACCGAGATGCTGGCCCGAGCCGCTTATATCACCAACTTGAAGCCGCCGCAAGGCTACGTACGTGACGATACGCTCCAACGCGACGTCGAGCACACCGACGCGGTGGAATAGAATTCGGCGATCTTTACTCAGAAAGGGTGGCTGCCGTGCGTACGATCCCCCTAGGCTCCTCTGGGGAAGAGATTCCAGTGATTGGTCAGGGCACGTGGCGGATGGGGCAAGATCCCTCCAAGCGCTCACAAGAAATCGAGGCTTTGCGGCAGGGGATCGCCCACGGCGCGACGCTCATCGACACGGCGGAGATGTACGCCTCGGGTGGAGCGGAGCGCGTGGTGGCCGAGGCGATCCGCGATCTAAGGGAGCGGGTCTTTATCGTCACCAAGGTTTGGCCGGATAACGCCTCGTACGAAGGGGTGCTCCGGGCGGCAAGAGAGAGCCTCAAGCGGCTCGAAATCGACAGGATCGACCTCTATCTCCTGCACTGGCCAAGCAGCCAGCACCCGCTTTCTGCGACGATGCGCGCCATGAGAAAGCTGGTGGAGGATGGGCTCGTCCGCCATGTGGGCGTCAGCAACTTCGGAGAGAGGCTCCTTGCCGAGGCTCAAGAGGAGCTTGGCGACGTGCCTTTGGCCTGCAACCAGGTGGTCTACCACCTGCGCAACCGGGTGATCGAAAAGGGCGTGAAGCCCTACTGCGATCGTGAGCGGATCACGGTGATGGCCTACTCGCCTTTAGGCGACGGCGACTTTCCCCGGCCGGGCACCCGCGAGCGCGCGCTTCTTGACGAAATCGGCGCGAAATACGGCAAGACGGCCTATCAGGTGGCCCTCAACTGGCTGGTGGCCCAAGGAAACGTGGTGGTCATCCCCAAGGCCGCCAACCCCAAGCATGCGGTGGAAAACGCCACAGCGGCCGATTTCCAGCTCACGCCCGAGGAGGTTGCCGCGATCGCCCAGGCGTTTCCGTTGCCCCCGGGCAGTTTTGACGATGACATGGATTGAGCGCTGCCACGACGTTGACCCATCGGAGATTTGATAACGCCTACGACAAGCCCAGGAGGGACGCCCTCAGTGCGCCGAAACGCACCCCAGCTGGTTGCTGGTTTCTACCCCTTTTGGTTTTGGAACAGCCGGATCACAGCCGGCGAAGTCAGGTGGCAGATCGCCCAGATGGCGGCTCAAGGGATCAAGGGTTTTTACATTCACCCCCGGCAAGGCCTGGAGCTGCCCTACCTCTCGGACGCCTTTATGGACATGGTGCAAGTGGCGCTGGACGAGGCTGAGCGCCACGGGATGACCGTGCACCTCTACGACGAGTATCCCTATCCCAGCGGCGTCGCCGGGGGCGAAGTGATCTTGGGCCAGCCCCAGTTTCTCGCCACGCGGCTGGTGCAGCGGAGTTGGGACCTTTCCCCGGGTCCCGTGCGCCTTGTGCTTCCCCGGGGAAAGGTGCTCTTTTGCCGGGCGTACCCGCTGGAGAACGGCCAGGTCGATTGGGAGCGGGAAGTCGATCTCTTAACCAAGGTGGGCGTCATCCTTTCGGAGGAGTCCTACGTCGAGACGGGCCTTACGGCCTACAACCGGAAACGGTATTTTGCAAGCGCGCCCGCTCCGGTGTTGGAGGCGACGCTGGAAGGGGGTCCTTACCGTCTTTTTGTCGCCGTGCAGGCCTTGGTGGAGGAACACAAGTACTGGGGCGGCTTTGTCGACGTGCTCAATCCTGAGGCGGCCCAGGAGTTTATCCGCCTCACCCACGAGCGGTACAACGCGCGCTTTGGCGATAAGTTTGGAAAGCAGATTGTGTCGATTTTCCTCGACGAGACGGAGCCCGGTTGGTCGTCGCGGCTTCCCCAAGCCTTCTTGGAGGAGTACGGTTATGACCTCATCCCGCTCCTTCCCGCGCTCGTCGATCCGTCGCACCCCCACCATGTTAAGGTCGCGAAGGACCTCCACCGCCTGCAATACAAGCTCTTTCTTGCCGCCTTTGAGGGGCCGATCAGCCGCTGGTGCGAGGAGCGGGGCCTCCTTTATGCGGCCGAAAAGCCCAGCCTCCGTTTTGCGCAGCTTGCCTACAGCCACCTGCCCGGATGCGAGCCCGGGCACACCAAGGCGGGCGCCGAAATGGACCTCCTCGGTCCTGCGCTCCGGAGCAACGCCAGGGCCGCCGCCTCAGCCGCCTACTTTTATGAAAAGCCCGCGGCGCTTTGCGAGTGTTACCACAGCCTCGGTTGGAGCGGCACCTTGCAAGACGCCAAGCTGATCGCCGAAGGGCTGCTTCTCATGGGAGTCACGTGGCTTGTGCCCCACGGGTTTTTTTACTCGACACACGCTTTGAAAAAGCACGACGCTCCGCCCTCCTTCTTTTTTCAGATGCCGTACTGGCCGCTCTTTGGGCACTTGAGCCGGAGGGTGGACGCGATCGCTCAGCGCTTTGATGGGAGCTTTATCGACGCGGAGGTGATCGTCGTCGATCCCACCGCCGGCCTTCCCCGGCGGGAGGACCTCGAAGCGTACCAGCGGCTCCTCCATCTGTTGATGCAGGTCCGCGTCGACTTTCTCATCGGCGACACCGACGTGCTCCAGGCCGGCAAGATTGAGAAAAACCCGGGCGGAACGGCGGAGCTCAAGATCCGCGACCTCTCGGTGAAGCTCGTGATCCTGCCGCCGATGCAGGTCATGGAAGAGGAGCTCGCCGCATGGCTTGACGACTTCCAAGCTGCTGGGGGCGCCGTCCTCCGCTTGGATGCCGCCTTTGATCCGGAGGATACGAGGAGCAGGATTTTGGAAGTCGCAAGGCCCCACCTCGCCCTCACGGTCGTTTCGGGAGACGAGAAGTGGCTCTACACCGTGACGCGGAAAAAAGGCGGGCGCCGCCTTTGGCT